>CALNCU010000304.1 GCA_937875395.1 uncultured Armatimonadota bacterium
TCCAGGCTGTCGATATACTGGGGGAAGTCTATCAGCATATCGCTCCACAGTATCGGGCGTTTACCCAGAGAACGCACGAACTCGCATACCCTGTTTATATGATCGATGTAGAGCATGGCCTTGTCTTTGAAGGTAGAGGCCGTTCTGCATTTCTCGCAGTGACCCAGGAAGTAGGTTTCGTCCGCGCCTACGTGGAGGTATTCGCTATCTCCATGCATCTCCGCTACCTGGCCTGCCAGTTCCTTGAACAGCTCGAACGATTCCGGGGTGGAGGGACAGTACATAAACGGATCTTGCTCCCGCTCGCGCAGGTGTGCGTATTCAGGGTGCTTGAGGATGTACTCCACGTGCCCCAACGACTGCACCAGCGGGATTATGCTGATGTGATTGGCCTTTGCCGTTTCGATTATCCGACGTACCTGTTCCGGCGTAAATGCCAGCGGGTGTTTGATCTCGCCGTGCTTTTCGTATGGGAACTTATCCTCGTACTCCAGAAGAAGAGTGTTTAGCTTGAGGGATGCCAGATGCTCTATGGATTCGAGAAACCACTCGAACCGGGGGATGGGACCCAGCAGCATGAAATGCGCGCCGCGCATGGAGAGCGCGGGACAGTCCGCTATCTCGGCGAGTGGCAGTTTCTCTCCGTCCTCCATCAACTGGAAAAGTGTCTGCAGTCCGTAGAAAGCCCCAGCCGCGCCGCCTCCCGCTACTCGGATGCAGTCCTTACCTATGCTTAAGATGTACGCCTCGAGCCCTTTCTTATTCGCCAGCTCGCTGTGCAGTTCCAGGATTATTCCGTTCCGTCCTCCATCTCCACCATTTCGAAGGCGTATGCCCTGCATTTCAAATCGGGACTTGCACAATTTCGCCGCTTCATCCAGCTCCGGGCTTTTCCAGCTTATAAACTTCAGCTCTGAGATGCCCATGAGAGCGTCACTGGTTATGCTTATATTCCTGGGTTTCGGTATTATACGTATTTCGATCACTATGATTCCTTCCGTCTCGGAGGATATTGCGCCTTACCATCCGCCGTCGTATGTATAGCTCCATATCAGTTTTGCTGATTTTCCGGCCACGCTGGTTCCATCGGGTGCAGATGATTCTACATGTCCGTCCGTAAGCAAAACATTTGCCTGCCCGTTGTGACAGGCCAAAAGGTTATCCTTCCGGACGAGGCCTCCTCCGTTAGCGGAGGCAGTTGCATCTACCAGCATAACCTTGGGAGAATGTGCTTCGATAATCTTGCTGTCGACATAAAGGTCAACCTTTGGTCCCCACGCGCAAGCACCCTTGCCGCTCTCGTATGCACTATTTAGCCCATAACTAGTGTACGAATTGTTGCGACCTACGTATCCTGCGCTACCGGAAAGGGTAAGTGTGGTGTCTGAAGGGCAATAGCACATCGCAACGACGGGCACTCCTTTCTTTATATATGGTCCGGTGAGGTAGCCCTGCTCAGTCATCGCTATCGCCCATGGGACATTCGCCATTCTATAAGCCGGCCACCAGCCGTCCCAATCGTCGGCGTAAAAGCGAAATGCAAGATATATCTGCTTCATGTTATTCATGCACTTGGTTTTGCGAGCCTGCTCCCGTGCCTGTGCAAACACAGGAAAAAGTATTGCGGCGAGTACAGCAATTATACCTATGACAACTAACAGCTCTATCAATGTAAACCCTTTATGCTTCATTTGATTGCCTCCTCTTCCAAATCGACCTGAGTAAGGTGTCATCTCTACGGATGATATTCCACGTGCCAGGAAACGCTCTCCGGTGTGGTAATAGGCGTTATCCCACCGCTCTTTTATGCTTTTTTACCTGAGCACAAGATAAATCTGCCATCAAATTCAGAAGTTTGAACCGCCAGTATTATTTGCTGCTTCCTGCCGGATACTCTTGCTCGCAGATATTCCCTTCATTATCCAAAGCCGTGACTTTATACTTATACACCGAGAGCACGCTTATGCTCTTTGAAAAATCCTTCGTACCGCCGGGCAGCGATCCGCTGTCGAAGACGGTTTTGCCCGTTTCATCGGCCACGAGTACCTGGCTTATTACGCCCCCCCTGACTTTGACGGATAAATCTACATAGGCTTCACTCAAGCAAATGTCGCTTATATAGGCCTCCCCCTCCGTATATGATATGGAAGGCACAACCATGCCTGCGACGCCCCATTCCGGCCACTTCAACGGCTGGCTCACGAGTTTGATCCACTTATCATTCGTGCTGTCGGTTCTGGCATATATGGTAGCCATCTGCTTCCAGTCTGCCGAGGCCACGGAGAGGATGACACCCGCTCCGCCGAGGTTGCCTCCCCCCTTTACGGATTTTCCGGCGTTTACCCGGCAGCTTAGCACATAGCTCTTTCCGGGAACCAGTTTCCCTGCGATAAAAAGGGTGGAAAGGCTTTGATAGGCGCCTCTCGTGCGTGAGTTTGCCTTGCGCTCCACCTTGATGTACAGTGCGTTTTTCTTTCCCTGATATGCATTGCTGGCGGGTTCTACCTTCCATCCCTCGCTCGCCATGTCCTCCGGCTTCCCCAGCATAGTCCAAGACTGCATGTTATTCTCAAAATTGCTGTTAGGTATAAAATTCTCAGCAGGTAACGGGGGCGTGCTGCTCACCTCTATTTTCAGTGCTGCCAATGACGCTGTACTGAACAAGGCAGAAAATACCAATCCCAGCATACTCATAACACATAGTTTCCGCATAGCTCAACATTCCTCCTTGAGAATATCTCTCGACGTTTTTTGGTTTCACCTGCCGGCCACTGCCAATTCCTTTGCATGCCATCCGCAGGACTGGCGTATTATCAGTTCGCCTCTGATGTACATGGGATATTCCATGCTCTCTCCTGCGGCGATTCGAGAGAGAAGCATTACGGATTTCTCCCCCATTTCTTCGGCAAAGTATCGGATAGTGGTAAGTGAAGGATGTATCAGCGAGTTCATATATAGATCGCCCACACCTACCAGCGCCAAATTTTCCGGTACATCTAATCCATTTTCTTTTAATGTGTTGATTATAAATCCGGCGCCTATGTCATCGCAAGCTATAATCGCCGTAGGCCTGGAATCGGACAAGATGAGCTGCTCGGTCATCAGCACGGTCTTGTCCAAGTCATAATCGCCCTCTTTGATGAGGGAAGCATCGAACGGAACTCCGTAACTTTCCAGCGCGCGCCTGTATCCGTTAACACGCTTTCTGTTTCCTTCGCCTTTCAAGTATCCGTTCAGGATACCTGTAAAGAGCGCTATACGCCTGTGCCCGAGTTTAAGAAGATGTTCCGTCTCCTGGAAAGCGGCATCCTCACCGTTCATGATCAGAGAAGGATATGTTTTCCCATATGTTTCTTCATGTTTGTAGAGCAGGATAAACGGAATTTTGTGCCGTTCCAATTTCTCGACTTCTTCTTGAGGAAGTCTTTTTACCAATACGGCACCGACAAGTGACTGGTAATTATATATGCTCTCCAGATCTGACGATATGGTGACAGAATAATTCAGCAGCCGGGCCTGGTGCTCGATTCCCTCTATTATCGCCAGAAAGAACGGATGGTTCTTGGAGCTTAAAGGCAAGAGATGTACGAATATGGTCGGAATCGTCTTTGCTGCGACGACTCTGCCTTTTTCCTTTACAAAGGTGCCTTTTCCCGGCACCCTGTAAATGAGCCCCTTGTCTTCGAGGCTTGTGAGCGCTCTTCTTGCCGTCATCCGGCTGATACCGAACGATTTAGACAGCGCATCCTCAGACGGCACCCGCTCGTTGGTAGCCAGTTCATTTTTTTCTATCTGTTCCAGCAGGTAGTTCTCTACCTGTTGATACAGCGGTTTGAACTTTTCCTTGCTTATCCTGTCTTCCATACTCAATACCTACCCACGGTTAGTATATACATGTATATACTATATATCCGGCATCCCAGTTTGTCAAGAGGGCGGACTGGAATCTTTATTTTTGAGTTGTTTTTGTCAAAACGTATATGTGTACCGCGTATCCGGAAAAGGTATCCCTTAGCAGTCCGTTCTGCCGGGTAATGTTTCTGTTCTCGAAGAGTACCTCGGCATTGTCGCCGGTCTGCAGTTCGGAGCATGAAATATCGGCAGTGATTTCTTTGCCGGTTGTGTTACAGGCTATTATGTAGATATTGCCCTCATATTCTTTTGCTGCGATATCCAGAGTCTTCTCTGTACAGCCGACATTGTCTGCGTTCTTGCCCAGTAGATACGGCATGGACATTTCTTTTGTCTGCGCGTTGAGCTCTTTCATATAGTTCCAGAGTTCCGGGCTGAGCGCTTTATCGCCTTTCTCTGTCCTCGTAACTTCCGGCGTATAGCCAAAGTAAACCAAACCCTTGGCACCGTGATTGAGAGCGAGAAACGTCATGCACCTCTCTTCTGCCGGACTCGGACACCTGGGCCATCCCTCTGGCGGAGAACCGAACATTTGCAGGACAACCCAGAAAGACTGATCGCCGTTTTTGTGAAGAATCTCTCTTAGAGTTTCCACGTAGGCAGAAACTTTCGTGATCGGAGCTTTGCCTATGGGATATGGGTCCGTAGACAGAATATCTGCACAGTCTTTGTTCGAGGCTACTGCAGCAATCAGATTCAGCCATACCGGATGGCTGGCGTCCAGCTCTTTGTACAGTTTGTAGAGGCGCCTGTTCGTTTCAATCCAGCCATCCGTCTCGTCGTTAGACATCCAGCACAGCATCGACGGATGCTCTCTGTACTTTAAAATGGTATTCATGCCTGCCTGCAGACGCTCTGAAGACAGATTTTCTTTTCCGCCCCAGATGTAGGGCATCCAACCCACTACCTTCATGTCTTTTTTCTGTGCGATGTCCAGAATATTTTTCATCGTGAGGCTGGTTTCCTGCATTATCCGCAGGCGGACATCGATGTCCAAGACTACGGGGCTCAGCATGTTTTTACATTCCTGAAGGTCCTCTTTGAAAAACGGCCAGACGGGTATCAGGGTATTGAAGCCTTTGTCCGCTGCATCTTCAACATCGCCGGCGCTCATGACTTTATACTTCTCCCAGTGCGCTCCGAAATACAGGCCGATGGGTAAATACGGCTTGCCGTCCACATACAAAATGCCGTCTTTTATGAGGGTGGTATTCAGCGGTTTGTATGCAGGAACCTTGAATATGCATGCTTCGTATTCACCGGCAATTCTGCCGTCTTCGCCGCGCAGGCTGACAGTGATTACATGCTTGCCAATCGGCAGCGATGAGACAGGAATATCCAGAGCGTTTGTAAGCAGAACCGGCTTTATATTTTTCGTAAACCGAGTCTTGCCGGATTCATCCGCGGCTCTTACCTCGAGAACAGTTCCCTTTAGAGAAGTGACCGGTCTCACGAAAATCTTCAGTGCAGCGGCTTTCTCGGAGCAATAAAAAGTTTTGTCGGATTCGATAGAGAGCAGATCTTTAACGGCAGGGGTTTCCGCCGCCTGCTGAACTGCACGGAGCCTATCTTCATCCAGACTGATCCCCTTCAAAATGCCGAATCTGGCCGGGTTGTGGAAACCCACAAGCGTGGGCGACCAGCAGCCGTTTTCTTTTGTTCGCGGGTTGTTGCGGCAGAAGTTTATTCCCCACAGGGCACCGTGATCTTTTGCGGACGGCATCTTTACACCCGCAAGCGGGATGGCCATTTCCACTTGCCATCGGTCCGCCAATACTTTGGCGGCGGACTTTACGTTGTTTTTACGATTTCCCTGCTGCCAGGCGAAATAGATATCGCCCCTGGGATTTGACGCGACATGGGTGTATTCGAAGGTCCGGCCAGGATCGATGAAGAGTTCCACCGAATCACCCTTGAAGACGTCCGATTCGCTTTTGATCTCGCCCATGCGCGAATCGTAGCAAACAAAGGCTACATAAAGATTATTGCGGTCATAGAGCATATACGCTTCCGTCCGCTGAGAGGCCGGAGCATCCCCCGTATAGAGCTTGAAATCAGTAACATGGGATGCATTTTTCCATCCATTCTCGTCGAGATTGCCGTCTATCAGAGGTGGTGATTGCGTGAATACGGCATTTATGGAAGGAAGCTCGCTGGCACCAAAGACACTGCCTGCAAGCATCGCGGCCGACAGAATGCACAAACAGAGAATCATATTTTTCATATTACACTCCTTTTCTTTACGCTAAATGGGAATTTCCTATGCCTCGAACTTTTTCCAGGCTTCTATGGCTTCCGACAGTATATCTTCCGCCGGATTTCCGCTTCTGGAACCGAACTCGAACATTATGGGACCCGTATAACCAATCGAATG
>CALNCU010000305.1 GCA_937875395.1 uncultured Armatimonadota bacterium
CGTCTCTGGATTGCACATACTTCACTTCTTTTACTTTCGGCATGGCTTCTGGTGACGGAAGCTGATAATCTACAACAAGAATCCCAGAGCCCGGGTTGAAATCTACCTCTCGATTTCCATCAGGTAGAAACTCTGGATACTCGGATGAATCAAGGACATATTCAAAGTAGCGTAACAATGCGTCAGATGTCCCGTTTATATATTCCTGTTCCCATTTATCAATCTCCGCATTGAACACGGCTTGCTTATCAAGAAATGCTTGGCGCTGCTTCTCCCATGCTTCTTCGGCTTGTTTTGCCTGTTGTTGCCATGCTTGCAGACTTAATGCATAGCCCTTATTTACCTTCTTAACATCTTCGTCCCATTTACGTTTTTTATTTTGATACCATTTTTGAGCACGTATATATGCCTGCTCGGCTTCTTCAATCTTTTCTTCTTTCCTTGATTTAAATATGTTATCCAGAAACCCAAATTTTGGCTGATAGTCTATTTCCTTAGGGGTAGTAGGAGGAGGAGGCAGCACAGGCTTTTTAGGCTGAGGTATATCCGGCTTTGGAACGTTGAAATCTGAACTATCTTTTAAGGATTCAAAGTATATACGATTATCTTTGCCTAAAATATCCGAGAGTAGCTGGCGTAGACGTGTTACAGCTTCCCGAGCTTCTTCCGTACGCTTGATAGCCAGATCTTTCATTTCTTCGCGAGATTTGGTTATAGCATTGGCGGCCTGTATTTTTGCCCATTTACCATTCCATTGAGCAAGCTTTGACTCAGCCTTTTTTCGAACTTCATATTCGGATTGGCCGGTAAGCATCTTGTATTCATTTAGCTTTGGATGCCGAAGATGTACTATGTATTTATTACCTCGGCGCAAATGGTCATATTCTACCTTAATTTCCCCCATATTTTGCCTCTTCTATATGTTGTTTTTATTGCATAGTAATCCAGTTACAGCCCTAAACGCATGGAGTCAAAAAAAAGAAGCCTCTCCGTTGTTATGGTTGTTTTTTATTATCCGCAAGCGCGGACGTATTAAGGGGCTATGCGTGTCTTTTGTTGTAAGGCCGCCTTCTATTATCTGCAAACGTGGGCCTAACCCGTAGGCTAGGCGCGCTTGCTTTCACGGACTGCACTTACTCCATGCCTCTGCAGTTCTGCCATGGCATCTATGGTTTCTTGGTCTATATCTGAATCTGCCGGTATGCAGATACGGGTGCCGTCTGTTGCCTTAACGGTTTTAAACCCGGAGGGTGCTTCTACCGCCTGGCGTACGGCCTGCAACTCTGCCTCTATACGGTCTATCTTCTGCCGTATATGCTGGTTTTCAGGCAGACGGTGCTCCTTATGCAGGAAATAGTCTACCGGCACTCCAACGATTGCAGCGTATTTTACTAAGTCGTCTGTAGAAATTTTGCGATTTCCTAGCCACCATCGGCTAACTAAGGGTTGAGATTTTTTCATTCGCTTTGCGATCTCACTTGCTGATAAGCCAGCTTTTTCTGCTGCCTCTCTAAGTCTATCGCCTTGCCAATTTTCAATCTTTTGTTCTGGCATCTTATTTGCCCTCGCTTTCATATTATAGCAATCTTTTTGATTGCGGACAACATGATAGCAAAAAAATATGTAAAAAGGAACTTGACATATTGCAAACAAAATGTTAGCATAGCACCAACAGCAAAGAAGGGTCTATTTTTTGCGTTGTACGCAAGCTAAATGTTTGCATATTGCCAACACAACAGAAAGGAGATCATCATGCCTATAGATAGCGGACTTCTTACATCTAAGGAGGCTATGGCATATCTCAGAGTCAGTCCCTCCAAATTTTGGCGTATGAAAAAAGCCGGAATTTTGCCAGCAATACGGTTTGGCGAAAAATCGCATAGATACCGCTTAAGTGATTTGGACGCACTGATAGCCGAAAGCGAGTACCGTCCTGAAAATTATACCCGGGAGGCCACGCGATGAGCATATTATCTGCTTACGCCTATACGTGACCACAAAGGCACTCACCAACATGCAGGCAGAGATACTGCGCTCCGAGTATATAGGGTTTGGCGTGACCTACCTGGGGCGTGACGGGCACCATATGGGCGTGTACAAGCTCTCCTGGGTGCCGCCTGCGGAGCGGGAAACGAACCTGGACGAGGTTACATACGTGCCGCCTCCGGGGAGCGTGAGAGGCGAGGGGGTAGGCAAGTGACTGAATACAAGGCATTGAGCATACAGCAGCCGTGGGCGTGGGCTATACTTCACGCTGGCAAGGACATGGAAAACCGCACATGGCCCACGAAGTACCGGGGGCGGCTGGTAATCCATGCAGGCAAGAAGATAGACAAGGACGGTTTGAGGTTCCTGCGTGAGCAC
>CALNCU010000306.1 GCA_937875395.1 uncultured Armatimonadota bacterium
GCGGCGTGCTTCGCACTCTGCGACCGAAGCATCGTCCCAGGGGTTATGCCCCTCGCTTTGGCGGCGTGCTTCGCTTTGCGACCAGAGGTATCGCAGACATAATTAAGTTTACATGCCATTAGATGCGGCACCCGGAAGGCCCGCACATTAGGGCATGGACTATATCTACGCGGCTTACTATGCCCACGGGTTTCCCCGCGCGCACAACCGGAAGACGTTTAATTGATTTTAGAATCATTGTGCTTGCTACCTTGAGGACTTTCTCATCTTCTGTAGCGGTAATTACATTTCTGGTCATTATAGATTCTACAGGCATGTTGCGTATCTCCAGCGCCCTGTCCTGCAGCAGAGTGCCGCTAAGCATAGCTTCATCGCTTGCCAGCAGGTCTTTGTATGTTGGCAGCATTGCACGTATAATATCGTGCTCTGTAATAACACCTACCAGTATTCCGGCATCGTCTACTACAGGGAGGCCGCTTACATCTGCTATGCTGGATATTGCAACGGCCTGCTCAATTGTGGCCGACGAGTTTACAGTCACCACTGACTTTTTCATTATCTCGGCAACGTTCATTGTATACTCCTCCCACCGGAACATTAATATCCTGCAGGGTGTCCAGCTCCTCAATGGCAAGCTGGGCCAGTAGGAACGAGATGCAGGATTCAGCCCCCTGGTTAAGGTTTACGCCGTGTTCGCAGACGGCATCGTAACATCCCTTTGATACGGGGTCGTATACATATATTTCCCGCCGATTTTTTCCGAAAAACCACTCGTAGGCACATCTGGCAAGATCTGCGTACGCTTTATTCCGGGTTATTCTGTATGCCTGAACGTAAAGGCATACCGTGTATCCGGCGTCTATTGTCTGCTGATCCCAGATTGCTTTTGCGCGGTCTTTAATATACCACCCGTTGTTTCCCACTATATCCAGGTATCCGTTTGGAAACAGCACCTCTGTAAGGAAATCCGTAGTGGATATTGCTGCATTAAGATATGTCTTTTTACCTGTAACCTCTGCGGCAACAAACATGCCGGATGGAAGTATGGCGTTGCCGTATGTCATGTATGGCTCGTACCAGTGCCAGTCCTTATCGCTTGCAGTGCGAAGGAGGCCTGTAAGCGAATCTGCAAGCGCATGTATTTTGTCTTGAAGATCCATGGAATCTTCGGTGGTCTTAAGGTAGTGGCACATGCCCAGCATGGTGTACGCCCTTGCGCGCGGGCTGGAGAGGTCTCCCGCCCAGATGACTGCTGCGTCAAAAATCTTTTGGGCAACTATGCGTACGTTCTCCGGCAGCCCGCTTGAGACGGTGTACCCGCAGGCCCACATGGTTCTGCCGTAACAGTCTTCCGTGCCGGCATCATCCAGAAACTCCCGCTGATAGGTCATTACGTTTCTGAAGGTGTGATCCGGGCTCTCTGCATAGTGGACAAAGCTTAGGTATGTAAGAGCCAGGTCAAGGTCTGCCCTATCCCCGGTGCGTTCATACTGCTTTGCGGCAACAATCAGCGCCCTGCAATTATCATCTGTTGTATAGCCTAATTTGCGGTTTGGGACACCGTGCACGCCATGTTGTATTATGCCCGTGCAATCTGTAATAGATCTTAGATAAGAGAGGTCTACCGATGGCAGCTGCATCATACACGCGTCCTCCGCGGTATATATTCTTCATCGTCTGTCTTTTTCTTTGCCCGGATTGCATCCGGCGCCGGCCGGGGCCTGAGTTCATGAAACAGGTTAAGGTAGTCTATGCCGACGTTAAACCAGGCTGCTCTCCGCCCGTATCTGTATGCTTTAGATTCCATGCTCTCTCTTAATGAAGGGTCTGCCAGTATGCTGTTTACAGAGGATGCCAACCCTTCCGAATCTTTGCAATCTACTAAAAGTCCCCTGCCGCCTGCTAATACCTCTTCTGCATAGAGGTAATTTGTAGAGACTATGGCCTTGCCGCAGCCAAGCGCATATGCCAGGGCTCCGCTTACTATCTGATCTCTATTTATGTAAGGCGTAACGTAAATATCTGTTGCACAAAGGTATTGTATCAACTCTTCCAGGGTTAGATACCGGTTGTTGAACCGCACGTGATTTTGCATCCCCAAGCTGTTTACAAGCTCCAGCAGTTCCTTCCTGTAGCTCTCTCCTTCATGGTTCCTTACACCGGGGTGCGTCTCCCCCAGTACCAGGTAGAGGGCGTTAGGATTCTTTTTGACGATATCAGGCATGGCCTGGATTGCGTATTCTATGCCTTTTCCCCTGCTTATAAGACCGAATGTGGATATGATGGTACGGTCTTCCACATGCAGGGTCTTTTTTACGGAGGCAGCGCTTACCCTGTGCACATTTGGCACTCCGTGCGGGATGACCACTATTTTATGCGCCGGGACTCCGTAGGTGGAAATAAGCATCTCTTTGCCCATTTTCACCATAACTACCAGGGCGCCGGCAAGTTCTGCTATCTTTTGCACAACCCGTTTCTGGTTTGGGCTGGGGTTAAAGAGCACTGTATGCAGCGTTACTATAACCGGCTTCCGCACCCGCTCTAAAAACTCCAGAATGTATTCGCCGTCCGGGCCTCCGAATATGCCGTATTCGTGCTGCAGGCTTACTGCGCTGACATCTGATTTGTTTATGTAGTCTGCCGCATCACGGTATGATTGGATATCTGATTTATGTATCCTGAACTTGACTATCTTTGGGTAAGGCTCTATGCCCGACTCTCCGCCAACCGCAAGCACGGATGGATCCGAAAAGGGCGTGTACTTGGAGATGGCGGTGGCCAGATCTTTTGTGAACGTGGCTATTCCGCACTCCTGGGGCGGATACGTGGCCACATAAGCTATGTCTATGTGGTTTAATACCTCCCTTAGAAACTTGAACATCTTAAGGTCTTCGGGCTTCCATCCATCGCTTTCTGAATTTTCTGCTTGTTTTATATTCAATATTTTTTGTCTTTTTGGCATAATCTACTCCACTCTTTTGTAAAATTACCCTCCTGCATTCTGTGGAGAGTTTTCCACCACACGCCGGTATGCGTCAGGATTTAAGATAAGTCACTGCGCTCATATCGTCTGTATGAAGTGGAAGTACCCTGCCTAGTCCGGTTATATTCAGCACATTCCTTAAATGCGGGTTGGGGCCGGAGATTGCAAGGTTGCCGTTATGCTCTTTTATCCTTCGCAAACCTCCTATCAGCGTACCTAATCCCGAACTATCTATATAATGTACCCCGGCAAGGCTGATCACTATTTTAGACTCCCCGTTTGCTACAAGATCGGCTATGGCCTGCTGGAGCTTTCGCGCCGTGTAGGCATCTACATCGCCGGAGAGGATTAGTACAGGAACAGCTTCAATCCTCAAAATGTTGATTACAAGGTCTGTTTCCATGTCTGCTCCTTTTTGTGGTTGTCTTGCAAAGTGATAAGTTGTTGAGTAGATTTTGTGTGGTTTAAGTTGTTCTTGATGTTCTCCTTTATGGGTCTGCAGTATGTATTCAAATTACACTTCTCCATTCTAGCGGTTTCTTCATCACTATGCAAGCGCAAACAGGTTTGTGATACATGCAAGCAAGGGATGTCTATATTCTCTGCTGTATATGTATATTCCCATAACTCTGTAATTTATAACATGCATACTTGCCAAGCATGCTGATATTGCTTAGAATTAGAGATGGTTGGCGTGCGCTTATAGAGGCCAAACGTTGGGAGCAATAATATGAAAACTGCCTTGATTTTGGGCTCGGGGGTATTCTTTGATGGCGGAACCAAGTCCGCATGGGACGAAGTGCAAACGCCATACGGCCCGGCCTGGCTTCGCGAGCATAGGATAGGCAATTCTGATGTTGTGATTATGAGAAGGCACGGCCCCGGGCTTAACATCCCCCCGCATCTTATAAACTATAAGGCTAATATCCGTGCTCTTCTGGACAAGGGTGTTAAACAGATTATTGCAACTGCCGCCACGGGTTCTCTCTCCCCCAATATAGCCCCCGGGACTCTTGCCGTCGCCAGTGATTTTATAGATTGGACAAAGAACAGGGTAACTACCATCTATGACCGCCCAATGGAATCTGTAACCCACACAGATTTTACCGTTCCGTACTGCCCCCGGATAAATAATGCGATTCTTTTGTCAGCCCAGAGTGCGGAGATACCTATGGCAAACAATGTTACGTATGTCTGCACGGACGGCCCGCGGTATGAGACTCCGGCGGAGGTGCGCATGTTCCGCATGATGGGCGGGGATGTGGTAGGCATGACGAGCGCCCTGGAGGCGATACTTTCTAGGGAGATGGGTATCTGCTACGGCGCGCTGTGCATAGTATCTAACTATGCGGCGGGGATATCTGCAAAGCCGCTCTCTCATGCAGAGGTGCTGGCCTGCGTTGAAGAAAAGTTGCCGGCTGTAAGGAATATACTGGAGGGCGCGCTGGAACTTATTGATGGCGGCGAATGCGCAAATTGCCGGTTGTAGAATAAGCCTTATCTGCGGAGCATCTGCTTTAACTCGGTTAGGTTGCCGGCGTTAATGCATGCCTGCTCTTCCGTTATCCATCCCTTTTTAACAAACTTGACAAGGCTCTGGTTTATTGTCTGCATCCCCCAGAATTCACCCTCAGAGATGGCAATAGAGAGCTGCTGGCCAAAGTGACCATCCTCTATGAGTTTTGCTATTGTTGGGGTGACTACCATAATCTCTACGGCGGCAATCCTGCCGTTTCCATCTGCCATGGGGATGAGTTTTTGGGATACTACACCTTTAAGAGATGCCGCAAGCCTCATGCACATATGCTCTTTTTCATGCGGGGGGAACATGTTTATAATCCGCTCCACGGTCTCTGCGGCGCTGCTTGTATGCAGGGTGGAGAGCACCAGGTGCCCCGTCTCTGCCGCCTGAAGGACTACCTGCATAGTCTCCGTATCCCGCATCTCACCTATGAGTATTACATCCGGGCTCTGCCGGACAATGTATTTTAGACCCTCATTGAATGATTTGGTATCTGCGCCTATCTCGCGCTGGCTCACAATAGCCATTTTATCTTCATGGACAAACTCTATTGGGTCCTCTATAGAGATGATGTTGCAGGGTTTTGAGGCGTTGATAAGGTCTATAATGGCCGCAAGCGTGGTGGATTTCCCTGAGCCGGTAGGCCCGGTAACCAGTATAAGCCCCTGTTTGTTTTGAGACATGTCCGCCACGACAGTGGGCATGCAAAGCTGCTGCAGACTTAGCACCTGCAGCGGGATAAGTCGCAGCACCACCCCCACGCTGTTTCTCTGGCGGTAGAAGTTAGCACGTACGCGGGTGACGCCTTCTATAGTAAATGCAAGGTCAAGCTCGTTTTGAGCCTCAAACGTTCCTATCTGCTCGGGCGTCAGCACGGAGTATGCAATCTTTTTTACATCGTCGGCGGAGAGTACGGGGTAGTCTGTGGCGCTAATGCTTCCGTTTACTCTAAATGATGGTGAAACGCCTTCTTTAAGAAAGACGTCCGATGCCCGGAGTCCGGCGGCAGTTTTAAGCAGTTCTGAAAGATCTATCACGTAGCAAAAGACTCCTTTAACCGGATTTTGTGCCGCCTCTGCCGGCTATGGCCCTGTTGGTAAACATGAAAGCCAGAATCGCTATCCCAATTGCAAGCAGTACAATTAGCACCGCTGCCGCTACCCTTGCAACAGTGTTCTGCCCGCCAACAGTACCGGCTTCTCCAGAGAGCCCCGGCGTTGGGAGATTTAATGATTGAAAGGAAGGGTTCTTTACGTGAATGCCGTAGCGGTATGTTCCCGGGCTGCCGTTAAACGTTATTGTTACATACTTGTTCTCATAGCTGCCCATTGCCCGCAACCTTGCATTTTGCGGAACTATATATATAAGCTGAATGTTTGCATAATCTTTATAAGCCTTAATCACCGGCTCTACGGGGAGGATATTTGCAGCCGGGTCAATAACCTGCGGGGTCATAAACTGCACGGAGGTCATAGGGTCTTTGCCGGAGGACATTACACTCTCATCCGTGATTGTAGTGTTTGTTACGCGCCACCCGGTTTCAGCCACCAGCGTGGAGAGGTGCATCTGGGCCTGCGAGTGTTTTACTACATTGGGGTAGGTTATGGAGACCCAGTTGGCATTTTTCATCTGGGCGTTCACAAGGATTAAAATATCCGGTTTTGCAGAGACGCCTGCATTCTCCCCCCAAACCCGCGAGCCACACATAAGAATACCGCCCAAAAACACGGCCACCAGACTGATTACGGCTAACACACGGACTGCTTTCATAGTAATACAAACCTCTCGGTTTTGAGGGATGCAATTGGTACCATTTTGACCACGATTCACGCTCAATATTGTGACCAGTATACCAGATTTTGTCAATATGTAACAACCATATTTTGTAGGACGCAAATTTGTTGTTGAATGGAACCAAACCGCAAGACCGCTTATGGCATAATGAATTGACATAATTTCCTTGACAGATTCAGGCAAACTTTATGCGCAAAAGCCCGGAATATACGTTAGATACGGTATATTCCGGGCTTTTTAATGAAGCATCACTCTACAACCTTACCATCCCGGTTTCGCTGCCACTCCAGGTGAATACCTCCCGGAGCCTCTGCTCGCATACCTGAATTTGTTGATTCCGACATAGTACTTTAGTGCTCCAGAGCAAAGTCATCCACCCACACAGTGCCGGGGGTGTTAAGCTGCACAAATACCCATTCGCCCTTCTTTGTCACGGGCATTTCATACTTCGCCCACTGGGTCCCTATCTTTACGGTTTTGTTCTCCTCTGAGCCCCAAGGTACACCTTCCCGCATGCCGAACCTTATTGAAAGATTTGGCGTATCACTCTTCATGTATACCGACAACTTGTATTTAACGCCATCCTTAAGCTTTATTCGTGGCCAACCCTCCCCAACAGTGCAGCTTATGGCAGTTGCCGAAGCCACCTTGGATGCAGATACCAGCTTGTAACCTAAGGTCGTGGAGCAGCCGTTTGGTCTAAATTCAAAAGCTTGTATACCGACAGCCCCCCTTTCCGGCACAATCCTTAGGCTATAGATTGCGCCGGATGGCATAAACAGACCGAACGGCCCACCTTTTACAGTAACATCAAAGGTATTCTCTTTGATGGTGTGCTCTATCCCTTTTGGCACTGGTATCTCTACTGTCTTTATGGTAATAGGAAGACGGTTACCATCCTTCATTGCAAAGAGTTGGGCGGTACTTGAGAGAACCGTTACTGTATATCTTCCATTGGGCAGGTTAACCTTGAACAGACCGTTTTTTACCGTATGCCCATAACGGCATTTCTGGCGGAGCTTTCCAAGATCGAAGGCTTTAACATTTGATTCCGCGCTCCACCCAAAACCGTTTTTTTGCGTGTAGCGTGTAGCCTGTGGTATATAAAGCTTCAGACTCTTGGATCCTTCATAGTATTCACTGCTGGAGAGCGAACAGTATTCCGGCATCTCCCAACTACTACTCCATAACCTGGGCTGACCATCCTCTTCTTCTTCAAAACCGGGATTGCCTATCTTTGCATTAAGTATATCTATATCCGGCCAGCGTCTTACTTTGGGAAGAGGCATTTTTGTGGATGCAAGCTTTTCTATGGCAATTTCTATAGGCTTCTTTGTATCCGCCTTGGGCAGAACGTATACATGAGTGGCATACGGAGCAAACTTGTCTTCTATGACATTGCCAACTATGGGGACGATACGATTCTCAAAGAGTACCTTTGCACTCTTTGCCCCAGCTACCGCAGAAACCTTTAACCGTATAGTCTTCTCTTCATCTGCGCTGTTGTTTGCGGTGAGCAGGTAGCAATCCCCATTATATATCTTGGCAAGAGCATGTACCTCTGTTTTATCTGCGCCTATAATAGTTTGTTTTGGGCTAAGGGTTAAAAGCACAGGGGAAAGATCTCTCATTTCACCTGCCAGCTGTTTAACAGCAACACTCATGGCCGGGTATATTGTGCCGTATGTCCAGTAGAATATTCCTCTTGCACCGTAGATCAACCCAAGGTAGGTCTGCACACGTTGTTCCTGTGGTGTAATTGCACTTTGCGCGTTCCAACCGGCAGCGCTCGGCATATACCAGAATGGCTTGCGCATCTCTTCTGCAATATTAGCACAGTTTTTGATAGTACTGTAGAAGTTACACTTTTTAGAAAGCGGAGCATTATACCAATAAATATCTGCAATGTAGATATCGTACAAGCTACCGGGAATAGTTGGGCCTGTCCTTTGATAGAATGCGGGCATTATAAGGTGGCATGGGTCAAGGTCTCGTGTTACCTTAGATAGAATCTCTACTCCCTTAACTTCCTCCGGGGCAGGTTCATCCCAGAAATAACCGGCAAAAGCAGGATGATTCTTATGATTTTTTATTACCGCCGGGAGAGAGCCCTTGTTCATGAGTTCATCTTCAAGTTTTTCAGGCTGCAAGGTCTTGTAATGCTCTCTTGGGATAGTATAATAACTGCTGGCAACTGTCATCATTCCGTTGTAATATGCAATATCCGGGGAGCTTCTTGTGGTTATATTAAATCCGGCCTCTGCATACTCTGGTATTGCCAAATCAGGGATTGCGGTAATTCCTATAGGGAAGAAAGGCTTATCATTAGCCAGCATACAAAGGTTCTTACTATCCAGTCTTGTCACATAAGTTTCCGCAGGATATTTTACCAACCGGAGAGATTCTGTATATATGATATCCTTCCCGTGTATCATGGAGACGGCTGCATTATACTCGCCAGCGGGAAGTGATGCTATATCTACAGGAACGTTGAATTTTGCGCCGGATATACGTACAGTCTTCTCTGAGACCTTCTTGCCCCGTGAAAGCATTGCCACCCGAATACCAAGATTGTCCGGCAGCTTTTCGTTTATACTTATGCTGCCCTCAAGATTGGCTTTTTTTTCACTTACGTAGCAAGACCTGTCAAAACACGATTGCATAAGGGCCGGGCATTCAGCCATTCTTGATGCGCAATAGGTTTTTGCCTCGTCTGCTGAATTGGTGATCTCTGTACGAAACAACTGGTACTGGTTCCCATCTTTTTTTACGTTTATGGGAAGGATAACTTCCTGAGCCTTTCCGGGGAGGAGAACCATGTCTTTGCTGATACTCTCATTACCGGATAGATTCTGTATCCTTATGTTTACCTGCCTTGGCTCTTTGGATGAATTTATGAATGATTGTGTTAATTGCAATGATGGCTTATTATCTTTGAAGGAATAGTTAAGGGCAGGCGCAGATACTGCAATTTTGTAAGGAGTGACATCTGCATTGAATTCTCTGATAGTGCCAAACTTCTCTGGTGAATGAAATGCGCCAAACGTGGGTGACCAGGAGGTGTTCTCCGGCTCTGTTTTGCGTTCCCGGCAGAGGTTTATGCCCCATGACGAGCCAACGTCTGATGCTAATGCAAAGTTGCTTAGAGGGATTTTTATCTCTGCCGTCCATCCGTCCGGCTGCAGGGAGGTGCTGCTCTGCCACTCTCCGTCCCAGCCGCGTTCTTCATTATTGGGGCCGTCCCATTTTGCGTTACTCTGTACGTTTTTGGAGTTCACCATAAAATGGTAGTAATTCTTGCGGCTTAGCCCTGGGTCTATAAAGATTTCTACGCAGTCATCGTTCCATACGGCGCCGCCTCTTTCTGTTACATTTGCCTTTATTTTATCCATAAACGGTTCTTTGCATAGAAAGGCTATGTAGAGGTTTTTGTCATCGTAACATGTATAAGCGGCGGTAGGCGCCTTTGGGGTTTTGCCGGTGTTGTTGTTTACAAGGTCTACCTTTAGCGCCTTCTGCCAGCATGGGTCAGAGAGGGCGCCGTCAAGCGACGGCGCCTCATTTATTTTAGGGAGGTTGCCAGATGTTAACCGGGCAGTTCCCCCACCCTTTTTATACTCCTCTTCTACTTCTGCATCTGTAAGGGCACCTTTGTAGATCTTTACTTCATCTATTATACCCTTAAAGTAACGCCCTTTGGCATAGGTGCTGCCTATGAAGATGCTCTGCTTGTTGATCTCCGGGAGCC
>CALNCU010000307.1 GCA_937875395.1 uncultured Armatimonadota bacterium
GTTGTAGGGTCCAGCGTGGCAAAGAGCTTGCGGTCTACAAGCACATCTGAGCCGGAGAGGGTGTTTAAAATAGTGGATTTCCCCGCGCTGGTATAGCCCACAAGCGCCGCCGATGGAAACGGCAGACGCCGCCTTCCTGCGCGCTGAACTCGCCTGTGCTGCCGAACCTCTTCCATCTCGTCCGTCAGATCGGCAATCCGGTTTCTGATTCTGCGCCTGTCCGCCTCAAGCTTGGTCTCGCCGGGGCCGCGCGTGCCTATGCCGCCGCCAAGCCTGCTTAGGGAGGTGCTGTAACCGGCAAGGCGCGGGAGCAGGTATTGAAGCTGCGCCAGTTCTACCTGAAGCTTGCCTTCCCGGGTCTGTGCGCGCTGGGCGAATATATCTAATATAAGCCCGGTACGATCTACAACACGGACGCTTACTGCTTCTTCAAGGTTTCTCTGCTGGGTTGGGGTGAGTTCTTCATTAACAATTACAAGGTTTGCATCCAGGGCCTTAACCTCTGTGTAAAGCTCCTCTGCCTTGCCTCGGCCAAGATAGAGCGCGGCATCCGGCTTTTGACGCCGCTGGATGAACTCTCCCAAGACTTCTGCGCCGGCTGTTGAGGCCAGTTCCCGAAGTTCTGCAAGGGAGGCCGCATCCTGCGCTTCATTCCCAAATTCCAGGCTTACCAGCACAGCCCTGTCGGATGAGATTATCTCTTCCATCGCGCTCCTACAAAGGCCCGCATGCACACTGCACGCGGGCCTGCAAAATTACCAGTTTATGGTGAGGTTCTTCTTCATTCTATCCACCGCCTGGGCAATGCGGTCTCCATTGTTGTCACCGCTTACGGTAAGAGAGAACCTTACGTACCCTTCCCCGTGCTGCCCGTACCCTACCCCGGGTATAACCAGCACGCCTGCCTCTTCCAGAAGCTTCTTTGCAAACTCCATGGATGTATACCCGGATGGAACGGGCGCCCATACGTAAAGGGTGGCCTTTGTTTTGGACAGGTTCCACCCAAGGCTGTTTAATCCGTCTATAAGAATGTCACGCCGCCTGGTGTAGACATCCAGTGTCTGCCGGTTGATATCTTCATTATCAAGGGCGAATGCGGCGGCCATATCTACTGCCGGAAACTGCTTTGAATCTATGTTGGACTTCATCTTGTTAAGTGCGCGTACTATCTCTGGGTTTCCTGCCGCAAAACCAACCCTCCAACCCGTCATGTTGAACGTTTTGGAGAGGGAATGAAGCTCTATGCCCACATCCATTCCGCCCTCCACCTCCAGGAAGCTGGGGGCCTTGTACCCATCATAGGCTACTTCACTATAGGCACAGTCATGGCAGACTATGATGTTATGCTCTTTTGCAAACGCCACCACGTCAGAGAAGAACTCCTTTGTGGCAACGGCGCCCGTGGGGTTGTTGGGATAGTTTATGAAGAGCAGTTTTGCCTTTTTTGCCACGTCCGTGGGGATGGTGGTAAGATCAGGCAAAAATCCGTTTTTTGCAAGGAGCGGCATGGCGTATGCCTCTCCGCCGGCCATGGCTGTGTTTACCTTGTAGACGGTATAGCCCGGATCAGGAACAAGGCTTATATCTCCGGGATTGATGTATGCCCATGCCAGGTGCGCAAGCCCTTCCTTTGAGCCGATCAGAAGGAGTAGTTCCCCCTTCGATGAATCCAGCTTGATGCCGAACCTTCTGTTAAACCAGGATTCTGCAGCAGCTATGAACTCCGGGCAGCCGTAGTCTGATTCGTCATAGCGGTGCGTGGAGGGATCCTTCGCCGCCTCTATCAGCCGGTCTATAATGGGCGCCGGGGTTGGAAGATCAGGGTCGCCTATTCCAAAATCTATAAGATCCTTACCCTCAGAGATGGCTTTGGCCTTTGCGCGGGCAATCTCTCCAAATAGATAAGGCGGAATGCTGTTAAGTCTGTCTGCATACGGTACCAATATAAAGCCTCCTTATAAAAAATGGGGGACACAAGCCCCCCATGCGGCGGTTGCAGAGATGCCCGCCTGCTCTACTGCAATTTGTATGTGCCCGTGAATACTTCCTCTGCCGGGCCGGTCATGTAGACGTTGCCGTCTTTACGCCATTCTATAAAAAGGTCCCCGCCGGGCAGATGAACCGTGGCGGCGTTCTTGATCTTCTTGTTTAAGACCCCGGCAACCACGGATGCGCAGGCGCCTGTTCCGCATGCCAGCGTGGGGCCGGCGCCCCTCTCCCATACCCGGAAGTTAATCTCATCCTCCCCTAAAACTTCTATAAACTCTACATTGGTCTTTTTGGGGAAGGCTTTGTGGGTCTCTATCTTTGGGCCAAGGGTAGAGAGCGGCACATCCTTCACAGAATCTACAAAGGTTATGCAGTGAGGGTTGCCCATGGATACGCAGGTGATATTAAGAATCTCTCCGTCCACATCAAGCGGCTGGGAGATCACCTGTCCATCATAACCCTGAACCGGAATCTCCTCTGCATTAAGCCGGGGAGCGCCCATGTTGACAGTGAAGCCCGTCCGCCCGCCTGTTTTAGCGACGGTTACGGTTTTAATACCGGCCAGCGTTTCCACTGTGACGGTATCGCACATCCGCCCCCTCTCCAAAAGGTATCGGGCAAAACAGCGGATGCCGTTTCCGCACATCTCCGCCTCGCTGCCATCGGAGTTTATTATCTGCATCCGGCAATCCGCAACATTGGAAGGCAGAACCAGTATAAGCCCGTCGCCGCCTATGCCAAAGTTTCGGTCGCACACTCTTTTGGCAAGATCAAATAAGTCTACTCCCCGCAGGGACTCCTGCGTTCCATCCGCTATAACAAAATCGTTACCCAGGCCCTGCGCCTTAACAAAATCCAGGTTGCTCATGTTACTCTTCCGTTGTCTCCGATGCTTCTTCTTTTATGCCTTCAGTCATGGGTATGTTTACCTGCCTTGACGGTACCACAGAGGCTATGGCATGCTTGTATACTATTTGCGTGGTCTTGCCGGGGCTTTCAAGCATTACGGTAAATGCATCAAACCCTTTAACCATCCCTTTAAGCTGCACACCGCCGGTAAGATAAATGGTGACGGGTACGCGTTCCTTACGAACCTGGTTCAGGAACAAGTCCTGCAGGTTGAGCGGTCCCTTATTCATGAGATGTCTCCTCCAGTCCTTTTTCACTGCATTAAAAATATTGAATCAGGCCGATTAACTTTAAACCCTTCCCAGAAGACCGGCTATCTCCCGGGCCATGTCTGCTGCTGTTCTATTAAGGGTGTCCACCCAGAGAATCCTGGGTTCAGCCTTAAACCATGTAAACTGTCTCTTTGCAAAACGACGAGTATCTCTTTTAAGCAGATCAACCGCGGTCTCCAGGTTGTATTGGCCTTCAAGATACCCTGCAATCTGTTTATACCCAAGCCCGCGCATAGATGGCAGGTTTGGGCTGTATCCGCAATCAAGCAGATGCTTCACCTCTTCAACAAGCCCTTCCTCTATCTGTTCATCCACTCTGCGGTTAATCCGCTCATACAGATGAGGCCGGCTGATGGTAAGCCCGAACATACGTATTTTATAAGGGAGCTCTGCCGCGCGCCCCGCCTTGTGAAAAGCCGATATGGGAGTACCCGTCTGCCGGTATACTTCCAGCGCTCGGATAATACGTTTAAGATCGTTCTCATGCAACCGAGCCGCCGTTTCAGGGTCTACCTCTGCAAGCTGATTCATCAGCGCCCGCCTGCCGTCTCTTTCCGCCGTCTCCAAGAGCTGTTTCCTAAACTCTTTATCCGGCGGCGCAATGGGGATATTCAGCCCATCCGTCAAAGATTTTACGTACAAGCCCGTCCCGCCGACAACTACAGGCAGGCATTCCCTTTTGTATATATCCCCTATACATTCAAGGGACAAACGTTGAAACTCCGCAACGCTGAAATCTTGATCCGGGCAGACTACATCTATAAGGTGGAAGCGAGCCTGTTTCTGTTCGGCGGCAGTCGGCTTTGCGGTGCCTATATCCATGCCTTTGTAAACGGCCATGGAATCGGCCGAAATTATCTCTGCGTTTATAAGTTTTGCAAGCTCTATCCCAACCGCCGTTTTTCCGGTAGCCGTGGGGCCGACTATTGCAGCCAGTGTTCTCTCTTTACACATAAAAACATTCTCCCACGCGCGCCCGTTGGCTTGTAAAGTATACCATAACCCCATAAGGATTGGCAACACCGCGGAATACCTGGGTACCTGTTTTGCACCTTGTTAATTCCGTCTGGACGCGACGGATACACCTACTGTATAATAATCAAAATACAAGTACAATGAAACCACATAATTTCCTGGAGGGAAAGTTGAAGAAGATTTTTGCCGCATCAACCCTGCTCTTCTTTCTTGCAGGCTGTTCCGGCGGATACATAAGGTCTAAGGTTGAGACGGCCATTAGGGAGGCGCTGCCCAACTATATAGGCCCTGCAAAGGAGTATAAAGTAAGCGTATCCGGCTCTTCCAGCGCCATGATGAGCGGGAAGGTAGAAGGCGTGCATGTATTGGGTACGGATGTAAAGGTAAACATTACCCGCCCCGCCCCAAACGGCGGCCAGCTGGAGAAGGCTTTTCTTGATGTCCAGGAGATGTCTATTGATATGCAGGATATCTTTTACGATATGAAGAGCCGCACCCTTGCAAGCGTGGCGAATGCAGATATTAAGGCGCGCGTAACGGAGGAATCCATAAACCGGTATGTAAGGGAGACTGTATCTAACGGGCGAAACTATACCATATCGCTCCTCCCTGGGAAGATTGAGGCGGAGCTTACGGCCAGCGCCCTTGGGTTCTCTATCCCCGTAAGGCTCTCCGGGCGGCTGATGATTGCAAACGGCGGCAGGGTGAACTTTGAGCCGGACAGCGCATCCATGGCACAGATACCTATTCCAAAATCCGCAGTAAATGTACTTATTTCAAGGATAAACCCCGTGCTTGATCTCTCTACGTTTACATTCCCCGTAACGCTTGAGAAGATTAACGTAACGCAGGGAGCCATGGAACTTGTTGGGCACGGCAGCTATACCGCCCCCAAGAACTAGCATCTGCCAAATTAGATTGGGGTGCAGATAAACGCCCAGGGACGCTTATCTATGCGTGTGAGTATAAGCACAGCCTCGCGCGTGCCCGCACCGGAGAGCCGTTTTTCTATCTGGGCAGGCTCAAACGGAACTCCCCGCTTTTTTACTATTACCCGGCCGATATCCAGCCCCCTTAACCGGCGTGCAAGATGCTTAACGTTGAACGGGAGAGAATCCTCTACCGCATACCCGCGCCAGAGGGGGTTTTCAACCCGTGCGTTAGAAGAGAGATAGGCAATGGAAGGGTCTATCTTCCACGCGCCAAGCCCGGTTGCAAGTTCATCAACAAGATGCGCCCGTATAATACATGGGTCCGGCTCGTAGATAAAGCTCCCCGGCGGACGGATGGGGGCCTCAACATCGCCATGAGGGGATATTGTTGCGCGGCTGGGGAGGGATGTGGCGGAGAGCGGAGCGCGGCAAAGGGCGCCGTACCATACCACGGCCTCCTTGCACTCCCCGCTTTCCGATATAAATTCAAGTCCGCCGCCAAGGGATTGCAGATTGGCATCATCCATCATGGGAGAGAGTTTTACCCCTGTATTGGGGATGGTGTTATGGAGTCGGTGGATAAAATTTACAGAGGGACTGATCTCTAAGAGGTTGATTGTACGCCGCCCTTCCACTCTTCTGGACGGGTCTATGAACGCCGCATCTGCAGAGAGGTCTATACTCTCTGCATCCAGGCAAAGAAACCGGACGTTACCCGAAACACCGTAGACAGATGCGTTGTGCTGCGCCATTATTATGCGCACCGGGTCAGAATCCACCGCAACAACCCGGCATCTTTTGGCAAGCTCAATGGTATCTCCCCCTATGCCGCATGCAATATCCAGCACACAGGAACCTTCCGCATATCTTTCTGCGCGGTAGCCGGAGACAACTTGGCCGGAGGATTGCTCCAGGGCCTCCCGCGTAAAGAACATCTGGTGGGCGCGGGCAAACTTTTTCTCCGCACGTTTTCTTAGCTCAAGGGTCTCCACGGCCGCGCTTGAAAGGTGTGCGGGGTAGTGCTTTCGAAGAGTGGTGAGGCGCTGAAGCAGGCTCCCGGAGAGGGAGGCAGCCGTATCAAGAAGGGTGGCGCCCTCCGGGCTTAGAAGATACCTGATAGTCTCAATATCCATGCTGAATTTACCGGCCTAAAATGGGTATGCCCACGCTCATGAGCATGCGGGAGAGCTTGTATACCGGAAGCCCCACAACGTTAAAATAATCCCCTGCTATCCCCTCCACAAGCACGCTGCCCCTTTCCTGGATTCCATAGGCGCCGGCCTTATCCATAGGCTCCCCGGTGGCCACATACGCATCTATAAGCGGCTCCGGCAGGTATCCAAAGATTACCTCTGTAGATACATAGTCCTTAAGATGCATAATTGCCTCCCCCGCCTTTAAGACCAGCACGGAGAGTCCTGTGTAAACAAAATGAGAGCGGCCGGAGAGGAGCATAAGCATCCTTTTGGCATCAGATTCATCCTGCGGCTTGCCAAGAATGCCGTCATCCACCGCCACAATTGTATCTGCGCCTATTATAACACCATCGGAGAGGAGGCGGCTTACATCCAACGCCTTCCCGGAAGCCGTTGCCATAACGTGCTCTTCCGGCGGGCATTCCCCCACGCTTGATTCATCAAAAGAGCTTGGGATAACCTTAAAATCCAGGCCTATAAGATGAAGAAGTTCCTGCCTTCTGGGAGAGGCGGATGCAAGTATTATTTGGCGGGAATCCATGGGGCTATTCTCCATGTCTTGTTACCTTGAATTTATATATTATCACCGGTTCGTTGCTGCTTATCCCGGCTTTTCTTATGGCGATGGAGAGCTGTTCTTGAACGGTATCTACACCATCAAGATTAGGGAGGAGCACGCCGCGTTTGCGCCCGCTCTCTACAATTACGCCGTATACCTTTGGGTCCAGCTCATCCAGGCTTGCGGCAAGTTCCGGCGCCTCAAGCACATCAACGGAGTACTCCAGCTCTTCCAACTCCTCCGCCCTGACCGGGTAGAAACGGGGGTCTTCCACAGCCGCACTTACGGCGTTCTGCATAACCTCATGCAACAGGGTGTCCCTGGCGGGTTCTATGGTGCCTATGCAGCCTCTCAGTTCGCCGCGCTTCTTCAGGCATACAAAGGCCCCTGCCCGCCTGTTTAGTTCCGGCGGCACGGGCAAGGGTACGGGCAGATGCTTTCCGCTGCGCACGTACTCTTCAACAGCCCGCTTTGCCACGTCTGCAAGAGAATAATCGGCCATAGTCTCAGCCCTCCGATTTATTTGCTTTTTCTCCCCACCTGGCTTCCTTACCCTGCAGAAGCCTTATTATATTGGAACGATGTTTTATAATTATAAGGGCCGATATAAGGGTTATAAATCCGGAATAGATGGGGTTCATCCCTGACACCCAGCACATGGACGCCACCGCCGCCACTGCAAGTATGGATGCAAGCGAGACATACCGGAACAGGAATACCAGCACCGCCCACACGCCAAAACCTATTGCCCCAATAGCCGGGTTCAGCCCAAAGACCACGCCAAGTCCTGTGGCAACGCCCTTTCCTCCCCTGAATTTGAGGAATATGGAGAACGTGTGCCCCATTACGGCGGCTACTCCGCATGCAATTACAAGCAGAGGAAGACCTTCAAAGAGGTCTTTGGCAATAAATACCGGAATAAAGCCCTTTAATACGTCCAGGATAAATACCGCGCCGCCCGGGCCCGGGCCAAGGGTTCTAAGCACATTTGTGGCGCCTATATTGCCGCTTCCCGTCTTTCTAATATCAATTCCGCAGATGACCTTTCCAATTATAAGGCCGAATGGTATGCTTCCAAGCAGATAACCTGCACAAAGCAGAAACGCAATTTTCATAAAAGATCTCCTTATTCATGAGGATGAGTCAATGAGATGACTTGCTGTCTATCCTTTTTTAAAGAACATTCCCCGTTCCTTACTCTCCGCCTTTCTGGCAAAGATGCGGATAGGGGTTCCTTCGTACGGGTATATCTTTCTAATCTGGTTTTCAAGATAACGTTTGTAAGAAAAGTGCAGCATGGCGGGATCGTTTGTAAAAAGGACCACCGTTGGAGGCTTAACCACGGGCATAGTGGCGTAATACACCTTAAACGGCCTCCCCTTCTGCGAAAGAGGACGGCTGTCTACTGCATCTCTAATTATGCGGTTTATCTCTCCCGTGGGGAGGCGCATGGCATGGCTCTGTGCGGCAAGTATGGCCGAATCAAGAATCTCCTTTGTGCCCTTCCCCTGCTTGGCGGAGGCAAAGACAATGGGCGCATAGGACAGGAAGGATGTCTCGCCCCTGATCTTCCTGGTGAACTCGTGCATGGTGGTGCCGGTGCCTTTCATAAGATCCCACTTGTTAGCCACCATAACAAGTGCCTTGCCTGCCTCATGAGCATACCCGCCCACCCGCTTGTCGCCTTCCACCAATCCATCCGATGCATCCGTTATAAGGAGCACCACGTCTGCGCGGTCTATGGCTTTTACGGCGCGGAGCACGGAATAATACTCCACGGACTGCTGAACCTTGCCTGCGCGCCTTATTCCGGCCGTGTCTATAAGCACAACCTTCTGGCCGTCATGCTCAAATACGGTGTCTACTGCATCCCTTGTAGTGCCGGGGATGTTGCTTACTATGGATCTCTCTTCCCGGACAATGGCGTTAAGGGTGGATGATTTGCCCACGTTAGGGCGGCCGATAATGGCAATTTTTATGGCATCCTCTTCTCCGGGAGGAACCTCTTCCTGCGGCGGAAGGCACTCTACTATACGGTCTAAAAGCTCGGCCACGCCGTAGCCCTGCACGGACGATATGGGGTATATCTCTCCAAATCCCAGGGAGTAGAACTCTACTGCATCCCGTTCCTGCCGCTGGTTTTCCACCTTATTTACGGCAAGTATGACGGGCTTGTTTGTGCGCCGCAAAACATCTGCCACGTCTATATCTGCGGGGTTTACGCCCTCTGTAACATCTACTATAAGGAGTATAACATCCGCCTCATCCATGGCAAGTTCTGCCTGCGATGCAATCTGTACCGCCAAAGGGTCTTTATCATTTATAACTATCCCGCCGGTATCTATAAGAGAGAACTCCCTGTCCAGCCATTCGCCTGCAGCATAGAGCCTGTCTCTTGTTATGCCGGGGGTGTCTTCAACAATTGCTATGCGTTTTCCAACCAACCTGTTAAAGAGCGTGGATTTTCCAACATTGGGCCTGCCTACTATGGCCACTACCGGATTAGCCATGATTTTACTCCTTTAAGCTCGGATATCCCGCAGGCATCTGAGCATTCCTGCAGGTGATGATGGGACTACCACCACTCTGCACCGTACGCGCCCGGATACATCTTCCGGGGTTGCATCATCTAAGAATTTACCCTCACAAAGCACTACGTCCGGCAGTACCGCCACGTGATTGGACGGTTGATTTTTAAGCGATTCTACTATGTCTGCGCCGGTTAACAGGCCTGTTACTGTTACAGTTTCTCCAAAAAACCTGTTTTTAATTACACACGTTTCTGCAACTACGCCCGGCAGAAGAGAGAGCATTTCTGCAAGACGCCCTATCAGCGGCGCAGCAAGCTCTCCCGTAACAAGGTGGTACCATCCCGGCGGTACACTAAATTTGCCTATCCTGCGTTTAAGGCGCGCCAGTTCATCAAGGAAGAGCCTTGAGGCGCCCACACCGTCCGCAAGCTGCGGGAAACCCTCATAGGCGGCGCGCACCGGAAAGCGCTGTCCGGCCAGCAGGTAAAATTCGTCAGACGGAAAGACCAGCCGGGTGCCAAGATTTTTCAGGAACTCCCGCTGCCATTTATGGCAGGAGGCAAGAACAACTTTTGCCTCATCTGCATTAAAAGGTTTGAGCGGCTTAAGGTTGTCCCTGTAGCGGGTAAGCCCCACCGGAACAACCGCTATTGACGCCACGGACGGGTATAGAGAAGACAGGT
>CALNCU010000308.1 GCA_937875395.1 uncultured Armatimonadota bacterium
AGGGAAAATGTCCCGAGCCTTATAATGGAAGGATGGAAACAATAACCTTGAACAAGAAACAGCAAAGGCGGGCAGAAGTGCTTGCCAAGGCAGCATTAGGCGGGATCAGCAAGACAGATGCCGGGGATTTACTTGGATTAGGACGCAGGCAGATCAACCGCCTGAACATTACCTGTATTGTAGTGTTCATATGGTTCATCTTCAATTTTATGCCACACACAAGCCCTAGTAATAGAGCGAACATAGGCATTTGCGCCCATTGATATAATTACCCCTTCATCCCAAACATCTTCTCCTTTAAATCCAGGTAGTACAGATAGTCTTCCGGTTTTACGTTTGGCGGGCAGCGGTGGTCGCAGAAGGGGATGTACCCGCCGCGCTCCACAAGCGGCGCAAGGGTTTTAAGGTATGCCTTTATCGCCTCTTTTCCGTGGCCCAGCTGTATTTTGTCTACGCCGCCCATAATGCGGAGAACGCCGTCGTACTGTTGCAAAAGCTCTGCGGGATGGGTGCAGCCGTTTACTTCAAACGGGAAGAGGCAGTTTATGCCCCCTTCAAGGAGGCCTGGGAGTATGGGGCGCACATCTCCGTCGCAGTCCGTGTACCATAGGTCTATACCGGCGGCGTGAAGCTTTTTGCTTATACGCTTGTATCTGGGCACCACTATGTTGTTAAAGAAATCTACAGAGACTATTGGGCCGTTCTTAAAACAGATGTCCTCCCAGCCGCTTGCATAGTCAAAATCCATGTGCGGGAGCACCTGGTCAAGATAATCCTCAACCATAACGCATGCGGTCTCCACCATATCCTCTACCATGTCCGGGTAGTCATAACAGGCGTATGCAAGACCCTCAAAGGTGAGCACATCCCTGATCTTGCCTATCATAGAGCCGCAGTTAACGCCAAGGGGATAATCCCTGTCTGCCGGATGGGCCTCCTTCAGCGCCTCTATATCTACTATCCGCGCCGGATCATCACGGCGGAAGCGCTCTTCTTTGCATCTCTTCCAATCATCCGGGGTGATTATGCTTGCCTTCACATAATGGGGTATGGTCTCATGGCCGTCCTTTGGTACTTCGGCCAGAAGCCCGTCGCCGTTCATAAGAATCTTTGTGGTTTCCGTCTCTTCCACCACGGTTTCCGGAAAGACGGGGTTCATCCATATGCATCCGGCGGCAACAGCAATCTTGTCAAAATTGAAGAACTGATTTGCCTGGGCCTCTGTTGCTATGTTGTTATCTGCAAAGATTGACCATTCCGTGTAATTCTCTTTCCAGTAGCCGAACTCCATGTTAAAACACCGGTCAACCGGCTTGTAGTGCATCTGCTTGTTGAACCGCTCACGGTCTGTCATGGCGCTGCGCCACTTTGGGCGGCAAGGTATAATGTTCTCCACTATAACGCTCTCCTTGTATGCACAAATTTATCCCGGCAATCGGTTTGCAGCCGGGGCCTTGCATCTTTGCGTAGTCGAATGGCTGATATCAGCCACTGCCCGCCTTGAAAACCGCCTTTAAATTCCCAGGCCCTAGTAGTACATAACCTCCAGAACTTTGCATGTATGCGGGAGCAGATTGAAGGTGCGCTTGCCGGCGTTTATCTCTTCTCCTGTCCAGAAATCTACCATTCTCTTTCCGCGGATGTTGAACCCGCCTGCCTCATCTGTAAGTTCTATGGTCTCATCCGTATCCTTCCAGTTGAAAAGGCCTATTCTCAGCCTGTCATCAAGCTTCTGCACCCAGATTCTGGAGAGGCCGCCGTCTGCAAATATGTCTACCGGACGGCCGGGGGATGTCTTTGCAGAGAGAACCCTTCTAACAAGGTCTTTTCCGGCCTCATTAAGATACATTACCGGGTCTGCCAGCACAAAGGCGCCGCCGTTTAACAGTTCCAGTGATGCGTGGGTTCTGGCCTCTTCAAGGGAGAGAGTTTTATCTATGTTATGTTTTTGTATGTAGAATTCCAGCAGTTCCTTGTTAGCGGCCATTTCATCATCTCTTGCGAACCACCAGATGTTGTACGGAAGCCGCTCTCCCGTGTAGGTATCTCTTCCCCTTACCACCAGAAAATCCGGATCGTTCGCCCACCAGCGGCCGTTCCAGAAGGCGGTGCAGCATATGGATCGGGCGTTGCGCTTTATGTTGTCCCAGAAGATGGAGACGTCTCCGGAGACGCGGCAGGCATCGCAGTATCCGGGGCCCACTTCAAATGGCAGGTTGCATCCCAGGATGTAGGCATCCTCCCCCACGGCAGCCCGGATTATCTTGAGCGATTTTCTCATTACCTCTACGTTTGTCATGGAGGCATCCGTATAGCGGTGCACGTACATGGCATAGCGGAGGAAGTCCAACTTAAAGTATGTATAGCCTATCTCTTTGTAATGCTTGAACAGGTTAAAAAGGTACTCTTCCCCCTCCGGGCGGGTTACGTCTAAAACATATCCAAAGAGCCCGCAGCATTCGTAGGTTCTATCCGGGAAGCCGAAGCGGTTTTTGCCTACCCAGTTGTAATCGTCCTGAAAGAAGTTGCACTCCGGGTCAAGTATAATTGGCGCAAACCAGAGCCCGGCCTCAAACCCCAGATTGCGAATGGCCTTTGCTGTTGCCGCCATGCCGTCCGGAAAGTTGGGGTCTGCCGTCCACTCGCCAAAGCGTACTTCCCACCCCATATCCATTACAATGCAGTCTATGTTCTTGCTTAAAACGGGGTCGTCTGCTATTGCCCTGGCGTTCTCTATGATATTTTTATGGGAGATGCTTGAATGGTAGTAGTCCCAGGAGTTCCAGCATTTGGGGGCAGGTTTAACCGCATGCCCGGCGGATGTCCTTTGGGCAAAATCTATAAGAAGGGTTTCTGCGCTCTCCCCCGGCCTTATGTTAATCCGCCCAAGTGCAAGCCGCTCTCCTGCAGGTTCGGCGGGGAGCTCTACCATGCCGTGCCATACCCCGCGAAAGCAGCCCATATTAAGGTAGTAGGGCGAATCTGTATCTGAGTAGATGATTACTGCCTGCTCACTGTTCTGTACGGCAAAGAAGCTCTTGCACGCGCTCCCTTCCGGGAAGCTGCCGGTGCTGTTTATGTTTATTGCGCCCATCTTGCCGCCGCTTGTAAAGGCCTGCCATCCTTTAAACTGATCCTGCGGGAACTCTATTACATCAAATGTGCGTGGGAGCGGATTATGGGCGGGGATGTTTGCAAAACTCTCTATTACGCAGGCCCCGTCTTTTATATAAATTCTCTGGCTGAGGCTGTACCTCCCCCTCTGCAATGAGACTTCAAGCGCATCGCCGGAGAGTTTTACGCTCCGCTTTTCCAGTATATAATCAAAGGATTTGGGGGAGTTGTCCAGATCAAGGTTCAGGGGAATCTCCTTGAAGCCGTCTGCATAAGGGAAGGGCTGTTCAAACCCGGTGGTAAACGGCAGCCACCCCATCTGCATTACAGGCGAACCTTTGCTGTATACCGCAAGCCGCCCGGAATCATCCGCGCTTACCTTAAGCCCCTCGCTGGATATGTATTCTATGTGCATTTCTCCGCTCCTTAATAATCTTTATGCCTTGTACTCTTGATTAATTTCAATCGCCTGGTTATTTATTATGATATTGCTCATCAATATACCAAGCTTTCCGGCCAAACACAATACCCCTTTAGATAATAATAAAACAGCCCTGGAGCAGCGCACCCCAAGGCTGTTTTTGTTTGAATTGCCGGTTTTTCTACTCTAGTTCGCCCAGTTTAAGGGCGCAGGCACCGCGGCTGAATGTGATGACCCTTCGCTGATCCGGGATTGATTCCAGGCCCAGTCTAAGGTTATCCAGACGCTCTTCGGCGGACATGCGCTCGTAATCGTTCTCTTCAAAGTAGCGCTGGGCATCTTCCAGAATCTGCCGGTATTCCTCAAAGTTTGAGGGCTTGCCATAGTATTCGCGGTCAAGGTAGCGGCACATGGCGTCCGAATACTCCTCCCGCACAAGTATGGAGACGCAGCCGCCCTTCCCCGCGCCGGTAAGCTTTCCGCCAAGGTATCCGGGGCCGCGCCGGGCAATATCCAGAAGCCTGTCAAGCTGGCCGGTGGAGACTCTAAAATCGTAGGCAAGGGTGTGCTGAAGCCTATCCACCATATTCCCCACCTTCTGCCGGTATAGATCATACTCCATGGAATCCGTGGTGAGTTCGCCCTTGGCTACTCGGGCCTCTGCTTCTAGAAAGATCTTCTCAAGGCTCCGGCCTATCACATTTTCATTATGGAAGAATCGGGCCGTGGTGCGGGTATGGTATCCGCCTATGGTGCGGCGGGGCCGGGTGTATAGTTTGATAATGGTCTCCGGGGTTTTGCCCAGAAGTTTCGCCGCCTCTTCCACCGTAAGTTTTACCGGAAGCGTAAGTATAAGCTCTCCAATAGCATCGTCCGAAATACCCAGGATGGTGGAGTCCAGGCTGCCAAATTTGTTGTAGTTTGATTCTATCTTATCCCATAGAGAAAGATCAGCTTCCAATAGCGGGAGTTCCGGCACAAAGCCGAACCCCAGCTTCTCCTTAAGGGCTTGGGAGATCCATCCCCTGCCCTCTGCCCGGCTGGATGATATGGCATCCCGCACAGCCGATATTACAAGCCGCATCACCTGGTCGCCTATCTCCATCCAGGCCTTGCGCATATTGAAGCTTTGGTTGCCGTTCAGAGATTTGTTAACTTCCCACAGGGAGTTGGCCAGCACCACGTGTATCCCCTTAAGAAACGGCAGAAGGGTAGATTCAAGCCTGGACCTGGAATGGCGGTTGTAGAGCACATAGTTAGGCCGATTTGAAAGGATGGTGGTCTGATCGTTTGCGCCGCCGTGGGTGCCTACGTACCATTCCGCCTCACCAAGCATGCGGCAGGCATCCGTCAGTTGAATGTTTGCAAGCCTGTCGCGGTTTGTTATATAGAGCGCAAGGAAGGAGAGGACTACTATTGCAGATGAAGAGCTTGTCCCCGCCCTGAAGGGCGCAGTTGCCCGCCCGAATGTAAGGTCGGCGCCAAGTATTTTTGCGTCCGGGTGCTCCCATTTCACCCTTAGGTAAGAGGCTACAATATAGTTCAGCCAGCTTCCTTTGGCCCTTCCAAAGTAAGGGAGTATCTTTGTACGGTTGTCCCAGTTGTCTACAATACCCGGGGCATGCGCATCAAGCGGCTCCTGAGAAAAACGGCCAAACTCTTCTGAAATGGAGATATCTTCTGATGGGAAGATTGGATTGCTGTTTACGGCACTTACAATATCGTCTTCACGGGGCGAGACTGCAACGGGAATGTCTCCGTCTATGGTGGCGGACATGTGGTCTCCCGCGCACATATCAAGGTACTCCAGGAATGCGTTCAGACGCCCGGGGGCACGGAGCAGATATGTGGGCTTCTCCCCTACTCTTTCCCTGTGCAGGCGTACCGTCTCTACAAGTCTTGCACGCTGTTTTGCAAGGTACTCCGGGTTATGGTTTGCGTACACTTCCCGGCCAAGATAGTTATCTACCTCCGGGCAGCCGGATTCCAGAATACGTATCAGTTCGCTGGGCGTAAGTGCCTTTAAATTTATATCAAGTTGCTGGCTCATAGTTTAAATTATCCCTTGCGGCAGGTTTGCATTACTCACCAATTGTAAAGATAAATCCAGGAAAAGTAAAGCAAAGAGGGAATACCGGGTATCCGGGGAATAATATTATAAGAATGGGATAAATGAAAGGATACGCTTATGACAGGGGATATTATGCCCGGGTTTGAGATTCCGGGTGCGGTAACATTTCAGGAAGGGTTGGGCGGACTCCCCAAAATGGTGCTCCGCCATGCGGACGGCGACGGGGCGGAGGTCTATCTGCACGGAGCGCATATTACCTCATGGACGGATTCCGGCAGGAACGAACTCTTATTTGTAAGCAGTAAATCATCCTTTGCGCCCGGAACGCCTATACGCGGCGGCATACCGGTAATCTTTCCGCAGTTTTGCGACGGCCCGCTGCCCAAGCACGGTTTTGCGCGTGTAAGCAACTGGCATCCCGTATCTTCCCGCTTGCTTGCAGATGGCACAGTAGCAGTGGAACTGGGGCTTAGAGAAAGCCCGGAGACCCTTGCCATATGGCCCCATCCCTTCCGGCTTATACTAGGCATAGGTCTTGGCCACGGCTCTCTTACTGTTTCGCTAAGCATAAAGAATACGGGGAAGGAACCGTTCTTATTCCAGACGGCGCTGCATACCTACTTCCGGGTGGAGGATATTAGAAAGACTTCCGTGCAGGGGCTGTGCGGAATAACTTATATAGATTCGCTGGATGGGGACGCCCGCAAGCCGGAAACCCAGCCGGAGATAACCTTTGCAGAAGAGGTGGACCGCATCTATCCCTCCGCGCCGGACAAAATCCTCATCTGCGATGGATCAAGCGGCCGCACAATGCAGGTAGCAAAGAGCGGGATGCCGGACGTGGTTGTATGGAACCCGTGGGTAGAGAAATCCAGGCGGCTCAGTGACCTGGGGGATGATGAGTACAAGTATTTTGTCTGCGTGGAGACAGGGATTATGGCAGAGCCGCGCGCGCTCCCTGCATCCAAAGAATGGCACGGGGAGACGGTATTTTCCTCAAAATAATTCCATCCCGGGGCGCAGACAAACCTGCGCCCCGGTGATGGTTCTACTTTGTTCCCAGGGCTGAAAGCGGCTTGTCTGAAGAATAAATAGAGAGCACTTCCTCTTTGGTAAGCGGGCGGCTCCATATGGCAAAATCGTCCAGCTTGCCATCAAGATAGCTCCCCCGAGAATAGCCTATGTAAATCTGATCCACGGGCTTGGGCGCGCCGAAGCTGCCTGTCTTTGATGTGTGGATGCTGTTGCCATCTACAAATATCTCGCTCGTCATCTGGCCGTTCTCGTACTTCCAGTTGAATACCATGTGGTGCCAGCCCGTGGCCGAGGGCTTTACCTGATCGAGGCCAAAGCTGCCGCTGCACATGCCCTTTGTGCGATCTATCATCACATGGTATATGTTCCCCTGTGTAACCTTGCCTTTCTTGCTCTTGGGCCAGGCGATTATATTCATGGCTGTGTTCGCGCCCCATCCTGTGTATTCCGGCTTGGTACACACCGCAGAGAAGATTGACCCTCCCACATCCGTAAACTCCTTGTTCTCAAGCCAGGGTGCCTTTACCCAGCAGGAGATTGAGCCCTGCTTCTGGTTGAAGTACCCGCCGTTTGCGGGGACGGTTATCCAGTCGCAGCCGCGTATCTTCAGGGGCTCGGAGAAGGTGTTTGCAAAGGTTGTGCCCTTCTCAAGTTGAACGTTATCTATCAGTACATCGCCCGAGAGTTTGAGCCGAAGGGTGCCGGAATCCTGGTCCGGGCAGAATGACACCACTATCCGCCCGAAGTCACCGGCAGGGGCATCGAAGCGCCCAAGAGCCTTTACCTTGCCGCCCATTGAAAGCTCCACTACTATCTTCCCGGCCTTCACGGATTTTGCGTAGAAGGAGAAGGCATAGGCGGAATCCACGCCCAACTCCGTAAGCGGAAGCGCAACCACGGCCCCGTCCTTTGCGGAGAGGCAGGGAGTATTCTTAATTCCGCCCGAGGGCACCCTGTCCGCATCGGAGAGAATCCAGCCGTCCATGTCCTCCGTTTTGAAATCTCCGTTCGGCACCAGGTTAGTAGTCCTGCGCTCCATGAGAAGGGCCTTTCCGTACTTGCCGTCCTCAACCACCCGAATGGACGGTTGTATGGCTACTCCCGGGTACGTTGAGGTAAGGCTCTCTCCATCCAAATACAAGAGCATGGAGTCTTTAAGTGAGGCTGCCGTGCAGGATGCGGCAACCACCGTAAGCGCAAGGATAATCCCTGCAGATTTGATCTTGAAAGAAAACATGCAATCCTCCTGTTATTTAAAGATAAGGTAGCCGAACCTGTCCGGCTGACCGAATAGCCCGAAGGTGGGCGACCAGCAGATTAATTCCTGATCCTTGCCGAAGCTTCTTACCCGGCAGATGTTGAAGCCCCATATGTCTCCGGGGAGCGGTGCGTTCCCGCCAAATGATGCCAGGGGCACGCATACCTCTGCCGACCAGAGATCTGCGCCCTTCTTTACGGCAACCGTCGCCCCGGAATCCCACAGGCCGGAAGCGATACCGTTGCTCTTTACCTCCGCTATGGTGCCCAGAGAGTTGCTGAGAATCTGGAAGTATGACTTCCTTGAGCCCAGTGGATCAAAGAATATCTCCACATCATTCTCGTTCCATACGGGGCCGCCGCGTTTGGTGATGGAATCCTTTATATCCGCCATGCGGGGCTCACGGCATTCTATCCCTATGTAGATGTTCGCCGAATCCCTTACCACGCGCGCGGTGGTCTCTACCCCGGCCTGCGAGGCATCGGTATTATGCTTGTCTACGCTTATTATCTGGGCGCCCTGCCAGGCGGCATCGGAGAGGTCCCCATCTATTGCGGGAGCAGTCTTTGCAAGCGATGCTGAAACCTTTGCTTTGCCTCCGCTCATCTGCGAGAGTATGTAATCGTAGACTTCCGGTTTGAGCGGCAGGCTGAATTTTTCATCTATGGAAAAGACTCCGGTCTTTGCCTCTGCAAAAAGGTTGGTATACTGGCCCGCGTTGACCATGGCTATGCGTTCCTTGGATATGTTTCTGGCCCGGATCACATCTTCCTTCTGCGGGTTGGTATTTCCTATTATCTTCTTTGAAAGCCCGTACAGTTCGCACGTCATGCGGGTGAACTCCAGATCATCGGCAAGGAGCTTTATGCGGGCCTGCTGGCCGGGATCAGACGTCTGTGCCATGGCGTTCTTTACCAAAGGCATGCACTCCTCGTATAGGCCATTGTACACAATATCAAACGCCGCCGGGAACGATTTTACCGTACCTATCGCTATATCCTGGCTGGATACAGCCTTATTCGCAAAGAGCCCCCAGCGATTCTCCACCGTATCAAAGTACTTGCGGATGAAGGGAGCGGCCTTTTCCCCGTAGCATTTGTTAAGGGCATCCGTATACAGGGCATCTATATCCTGCGAAGGATCCCATGCCATTTGAAGCGTAAGGTAGTTGTTCAGCCCGGATGCGGCAAAACTGGTTATGTTACACATGGCATAACCCTTCACATTAGCCTTGTTCAAATTTGAGAAAAGGTCTTTAAGCACACCCTTATGCATGCAGGGCAAATCCCCGCTGCCATGGCCTTCGGGATGGCTGTAGAAGAATAAGTTATCCCCCATCGTCTTCCTCCATGGCAGAAGGCGCCTGTTAAGATGATCGGAGACAGACTTCCTGGATTTATAGAGGGAGTTTATATCGTTCTGCACATCCATGATGTAGATGCTGGGATGCACTTTTGCATAGGTGGGAGGGTCCACAAAGTAGGAGTACGAGTAGAGCCCGAACTTCTGATCCGGGAGTTCCTTCACTACCCTTTTTGCAACCTCGCTTGCATAGGTTACAATTCTGTCCGTAAGCACTGGACGGCCGTCCGAGAAGAACTTCCTGTCCAGGGCGCGGCAGTTTTCGCACTCGCAGAAATCCCCGCCGTCGTTGGGAGAGAGGGGGAACATTACGCCAGGGTACTTCTTTCCGTAGGCCACCGCCACCCGCGCGAACTCATCCAGGGCGCCCGCGTTGGTGGTGCACATCTGCGGGGCGAGCGGTCTTTCTGCGAGCCTGCGCCCGTTGACAAGGGCGAACCATTCCGGGTGATCCTTAAAGTATGTCTCCGCCTTGAAGTTCTCTATCCAGGAATGCGTGGCGTTCCAGATGATGCTCCAACCAGCCCTGTTATGCCTCTCCCAGCCTTTTACGTCCTTTATCCTGGCTGCGGGGGCGTTTACGGTCCACAGGTAGGTCATGCGCCGGTAGATCATGGAGGGGGCGTCCTTGCAATCCTGGTCTGCCACCACCAGCTTATCCGCATGAGGAACGTATTCCCCGTCCTTGCCGGGCATGAACCAGCGTATGTTGAGCTCCTTCTCAAGGAACCGGGATACGCCGTTCCATGTGCCCGCCTGCGGGGCGGAACGCCAGTGGTCGGAATCCGGGGAGCCGGGGGTATCCTTTCCGGCTATGACAAGGTTCTTCCCAACGGTCTTTATGCGGAAACCTTCCGCCTTTATGCCGTCAAGATTTACCCCAAGCGATTTTGCCGCAGGGCCTTCACCCACTACTATGGCAGGCTTTGCGCCGGGGACGTCTGCTTTCACTATCTCAAGCTTTGCGCCGGTGGCCTTCTGCACGTACTCCTGCAGGTCCTGTGCCGCCCGCACGGTTATGGGCAGGGCATTCTTCGCCACTACTATCTCATAATCGCTCTTGCCGCCGTCCACTATTGTGAGCGCCGCCTGCACAGGCATACATGCCACTACAAGCATAACCGGTATCGCTAAAACGCCTCTAAAGTTCATACATATCCCCCTTATCCGCCCCTACTTAAATAAGATGCCCTACGAAAATTAGTTAAGGCGTAATATTGCCCCATGCCTGCCAATCTGTCATTGGATACAGGTATAGGTCTTTATGGCTGGATCCAAATTCCGCCCAAGTACCTGGAAATTTCATTACCCTAACGTGCCCATCCGCCCACAGGCAGTTGGCAAAATCGCTATGCCTGTTCTCGATAGGATAATTTGGGTAACTCGCCGAAGCGTATATTATATAGGCAGTACCATCACACGCCACCAAAGCTTTCTCCGGCACTTGAATCTTGGAAAGTTGTATGGGGGCTACATTACTGCCGTATGCATTATCGCCCCATCTATGCGACATGCCATAGCTTTTCCCATAGTCTGGCTTAGTATCACTTGGGCACAGATAAACTCGGGGCGCATTTACCTCGGAACCGGTGGCTGTATCGCCCGAAGGTTTTGAGTACTTTGCTGCAGGAAGATATACTTGCAGCGTTGTGCTCCAGGCAGTAGCTTTACCGGCACTATTAACGCACTCGCACATTATGAATGTCTCATCATAATCCTGCGCATACATAAGCCATGCCGTGCCTATCTGTTTCAGGTTATTCTGGCAGGTTGATTGCCTGGCCTTCTCCCTTGCCTTGGCAAAGACCGGAAAGAGTATGGCAGCTAATATTGCTATTATAGCTATAACTACCAACAATTCAATAAGTGTGAAACCCCGGTTCCT
>CALNCU010000309.1 GCA_937875395.1 uncultured Armatimonadota bacterium
CGGCAATAAGCGTATTTGCCGGTGGCGTGCCGGATGGGGATATTCCGGTCAGACAGAAAAAGATCAGTCTTTCCGTAAAGCCGTGGGCAAAGGTAATAGCCCGGACATCAAGCGGAGAACCATCCATAGTAGTTTCATCAGATCCAAAGCGTAAGGTGGGCTACATAGCCGGATCACTGGAAGGCAAATACCTGTATGAGCCGGATCGCAGAGGGGCATATCGCACATCCGGCGATGATCTTACGCCTCTGACGGTTATGTATACAGAGATACTCCGCTGGCTTGGCAGGCCGGTCAAGTAAGGTTTTAAAATACGAAAATCTATTAGGAGAGTTATCTGAATGAGGACCTATGTTTGTGAAACCGTAACTGTACCCGGTATGGAAAGAATCAATTCTCTGGCGATGAGTCCCTGTGGTTATCTATGCATAGGCGGCACCGGCCAGGTTCCGTTTGCTGTGTATGATACCCGTGGAAACAGGTTTGTAAGTTCCGTAGCAGGTGCTCTGCCGGTAGATGGAGAGTACTTGTACAGAGTGCTCACTGTATCAAGGAAGGATGGCAAAATATACGGAGCGCTGGCTGCGAATAATGATAAAGTTCAGTTTCATCATCGCGAATATCCGGGCGGCCATATCTTCTGCTACGATGTAAATGAAGAGCGTTTGCTTGATCTTGGCATTCCCATTCCTAACGAGGGAATCCGCGGTCTAGTTGCAAGCTGGGACGGCAGGTATCTTCTTGGCATTAGCCACCCGTCCAATCGGCTGTTTGTTTATGAACCGGGGACAGGAAAAATAAGGGATATTGGACCTATATCATGCAAGTTCCGGCAGGGATACTCTTTTATCGTCTCCCCCACAGGTTATGTATATGGTTACGGCGCAGGTGACGGCGCTTACGGAAAGTTCTTCAAGTACCATCCTGATAATGATCATTATGAGGTGCTTGCTCAGCCGGATGGACTCAGGCTGCCTGATGGCGATGGGTGCAGCTATTTTTCGTCGCTTGATGCAGTAGCATCCGGCAGCAGTGGTGACATCTTCTGCTCCACGTATCCCTGGGGAGACCTGCTTGCATTCTACCCGGAGACAGAAGAGTTCAAGTATATTGCCCGCCCGGCCGTAACCGGAGATATTAATATAAAATCCACTCCTTCTCTGCACAGGAGCGAGCAGACCGGCCATGAAGGCCGCCTGAGCTGTCTTGCCGTGGATGACCAGGGAACTGTTTTTGGCGCGGCAGGCTATGGCGATATTACCCTGTTTTCTTATAATGACAAAGATGGCAAGTTTGTTAAATACGGGATGGAGTTTAAGAGCGGTAACGCTCCCAATCACGTGCATGCCCTGGCGCTGGATGATGAAGGCGCTGTCTACCTGGGAGGAGATTCTAAGGGAATGCTCTGTATTGGTAAATTCAAAGATGGCGTGGGCAGGATCTTCAGCACTGGAACAGCAGAGCGCTATACCTTTGAGACTAGAAGTATAAATGTAGGCACTATCTGCTCCATTTGTGAACTTATGCTGGCAAGTGACGGCATGGTATACATGGGTGGAACCTGCAAAGCTGGCAGAGGTGGTCTCCTGGCCTGCTATAACCCTGCAACAGATCAGGTAACGGATCTGCATTTGGAGAGGTATTTTCCCTTTGAAGAGAAGATACACAGAGCCTTGGTGGAAGGCCCGGATGGCATAATCTATGGCGGCACCGGTATGAACAAAGACCTTGCCGGTTCCGGCTTCGAGTATCCCGGCGGGCATCTTTTTAGTTATGATCCAAAGACACAAAATGTAGAAGACCTGGGCATCCCAGTGAAAGGGGATCTGATCTTCAGCATTAACATAGATCACGCCGGCGAGAATATCTACGGCGGAACATACCCTTCGCACAGTTTCTTTCGCTACAACATTAAAACCCGGAGATTGGAGAACAAGGGGTTTATCTGCTCCTATTGGGCGTATAGCTACAAGTACGTTATTGATAAGGAGAATTGCGTCTATGGTACCGGGGATGAAGGATACTTTTTTAAATATAATCCCAGGGAAGATTCGTTCCGTTATACAAAGGCCAAGCTTCCGGATAATTGTTTCAGCCTGGATTGCGTAGTCTCTCATCCACAGTTTGGGATGTACTGCAGCTCGCACGGTGACGATGGCTGCGATTATGTGTTCCGCCTGGATGCCGAACGTGAGAAACTGGAATACATAGGCAAGCCGACACGGGGCAGAACTCCTGCGCTTGGATTTGATAGCGAGGGGAGGCTTTACATGGCAGCCGGATCCAGTAGAGACTGGCTCTTCCGCTATGATCCGGAATCAAAAATTACCGAAAATCTTGGCCCTATAGAGTTTGCCGCAGGTAATGAGAAGGCTCATGCATATAGGATCCACAACATAGTTATAGATTCCAGAAACATGGTTTACCTGGGAGAAACCGATTATTATCGACCAGATAACAAGTATCTGTATATAGGTTATCCATCAAATATAAAAACCAGATAATTCTAAAGTCACAGGGGGGAATAGAAGATGTCTATCAAGAAATCAACTAGCCGATTGGCCGTACTGATGGCTATATTGCTGGTGCTATGTAGTTCCTGTTTTGCTATGTCGCAGGATGAATTAGCGGCCAGATACGGCAAAAATCTGATTGATAATGCAGCTTTTGCAAATGGATTAAACGGCTGGGATGCTGGCTTGGCCGGCATTGATAAGAACTTGAAGCCCGGCGCTGCCTGTGTGAAGCTGACGGATGATTCGCTAACAGGGAGAATGCGGTTGCAATATGCCCTGCCCAAACTGCCTGAATACCTTGCCCTAGGCAAAGATGTATATGCGGAAGCCTGGTATTACATAGACAGTGAACCAAAGAATAGCGAGTACGGCATAACCACCATTGGTCTGGGACCTGCCTATGATCTTTCGTTATGCCTGCTGCCGTCCGGTAAGATTCTCCTGCGCGGGTTTGATGGAAAAGCGTGGATCAGTACCTCTGCAGGGGAGAAGTATCCTCTGAAGCAGTGGTTTAAACTGGGCATAAAGTATAATCTAAAGGCTCTATCGGGCCGGGCATATCTTAATGATAAGCTGATAGGCACAGTGAGGCAGGATTTCATGGCTAAACCACCCAGCCGCCTTGTCCTGGCTGCAACTTATCCAGATAGCAATACCGGTGCCATCTACGTTGCTAATGTGTTTTGCGGCATAGCGGATGTTAAGGAGGCAGAAAAGATAAGTATAGCTGCAGTTGATTATGCTCGATTTGATAAATCCGGCGGTTCCAATCCCAAAATACTAACTGTAGAAAAGGCATTTCATGGCAAAATGCTGGTAGTTGGAGATTCGGGTACAAAAACTCCTGCCTGGGTGGAGTACGACTTCCTGGTAAAAAAGCCAGGAACCTATGAGCTATACGTATATTCAGGTGGTAATAACAGTCCGCAGGCAGCATTTGTTTCAATTGACGGCAGCAAGGAATACCTGCCGGTGGAGAAT
>CALNCU010000310.1 GCA_937875395.1 uncultured Armatimonadota bacterium
CCAGCCATACCATATCCGTCCCCATAGATACAAGCGCCGCCGCCGGTGCCGCAAGCTTTGTTGCAGAAGCGGAAGATAACCTTATTCTAAACGGCAGCGAGGCCCTTGGGCTTGAAGGCCTTGTAAATGCAAAGTGGAGAAACACCGTTCCCATGCTAAACTGGGATGAACCCGGCCAGGCCTTTCAAAATGCAGTGAACGCCACGGAAAGGCTTATAGGAGAGGGCTTCTACGGGCCGTTTGCAATGGTTATAAGCCCCGCCATGTATGCAAAAATGCAGCGCGTCTACAACAACACCGGCGTGCTGGAGATAAACCAGGTCAGGGAGATTGTTGAGGCGGGCGTCTTTAGAACCCCGGTGCTCCCTGATAACACGGGGATTGTAGTCTCTACGGGCGCAGAAAACTTTGATATCGCCGTGGCGCAAGACCTTATCACGGCCTACCTTGGGCCAAAGGATATGAGCCACCCGTTCCGCGTACTGGAAGCTCTTGTACTTAGAATAAAGCGTCCCCAGGCCATATGTACGTTTGAACCGTAACCGGATTACATCCCATATAGAAAAGGGGAGAATAACAAAATGCACGCCGAGCTGTTTAGGAACAGGGCCGATGCCGGGGAAAGACTTGCCGCCCGCCTTACAGATTATAAGGAGAGGGATACTCTGGTACTTGCCGTTCCGCGGGGAGGGGTTCCGGTGGGATTCAAGGTGGCGGAGAGCCTGGGCGCAGATTTTGATGTTATAATCCCAAGAAAGCTCCCCATCCCCTGGAACCCGGAGGCCGGCTTTGGCGCCGTTACTGCAGACGGCACGCTGGTACTAAACGATAGAATGGTAGAAGAACTGGGCCTTAATGCAGATGAAATAAAAGCCGTGGCGGATGAAGTGCATCAGGAAGTGCTGCGGCGGACCAGGGCATACAGGGGAACCCGTCCTGAGCCGCGCATCTCCGGGAGGCCCGTGATTATAGTGGATGATGGGCTTGCATCCGGCTACACCATGCTTGCAGCTGTAGAATCTTTAAGAAAGCACCAACCATCAGAAGTGGTGGTTGCCGTCCCCGTGGCATCAAGGGGCGCATCAAGGCTTATTGCCCCCAAGGTGGATAACATGGTGGCCCTGATAGTAAGCGAGAGAATCCCCTTTGCCGTGGCATCATACTACGGCGAATGGAGGGACCTTACGGATGATGAGGTAGTTGCCTGCCTGCAGGAAGCCCATAAAGAATTGGACGGCAGCGATGCGGCCTGATAAAAATACCGGAGCGCAAGCCTTAATCTGCACTGTGCTCCGGCGTATCTTTAAGAGATTTTCTCTACGTAATCCGGAATCTTCTCTCCAAACTCCGCCTCGCGCCCGGCAACATACTTTGCAGGGTTTTCCCTAAACTTTTGCGCGCACCCCAGCGAACCAAAGAAAAATGTATACCCGTTATAATCTTCCCTTTGCGGGTATTCAAAATGATCAAGATCCGTACCGCAGACCGGGTCTACTATCATCTCTCTCACCTCCATCGGTTTTGCGAAGTAAGACATTCTTTACCGTAAGCCGCGCACATTAAACTTAGAGAAGCCTCCGCCGTTAGAATATTGTCAGCGCTTCCACTATAATCTGCGGAGCTGTGTAATTGGGCATTTTGTAGAAGAGTTTCAGCTTGGTGGCGCTATCCAGCCGGCGGATGCAGCCCGTATGCCAGGTCTTTAAGCCGCTTTTCAACTGATTCTTTCCTCCTGAGTGGCGTATGCTAATAAAGAGTGTATACGGAAGAGATTACAACTTTCTTGCACGCCGGTTGTATGCAGGTTAATTTACAGGGGGAGGGTGAAGGTGAAGGTGCTGCCGGAGGCGCCGGATTTTACGGATACATTTCCGCCGTGGGATTCTACCAGGTGCTTTACAATGGAGAGTCCCAGCCCCGTTCCGCCGGACTCCCGGGAGCGGGCCTTGTCTACCCTGTAAAACCGTTCAAATATGCGCGAGATATCCTCATGCGGAATCCCTATTCCGGTGTCCGTAACCTGCACGCAGGCCAGCTTGTTCTCTTTCTTGGCGGAGATATATACGCTGCCGCCGGAAGGAGTGTATTTTACGGCGTTATCCACAAGGTTTACAAGTATCTGCCGCACAGCATCCATATCTGCGCTCACGGTTATGCCGGAATCCACCCGGCTTTCAAGGCGCACGCCCTTTTTATTTGCGGCAGGCATAAACTCTAATGCTGCGTCGTCTGCAATTTGGGCTATGCTGAATTCTTCCCTCCTAATCTCCATCTGCCCAGATTCTATCTTTGCAAGGTCCAGAAGATCCTCTGATATGGCGGTTAGCCGGTCGACTTCTAAAACTATCTTCTCTGAATATTCCTGCGATATCTTTGGATTGCTTCTTCCGCGCAGGGCAATTGTCTCTGCCATTGCCCGCACAGAGGCAAGGGGCGTGCGGAGTTCATGGCTTACGTTTGCCACAAAATCACGCCGGACGGAATCCATGTGGCGGGCGGCGGTAAGATCGTGCATAACAATAAGGGCGCCCCACGGGCCGTCTTTCTCCAGCGGCGCCACATAGACGTTAAGGCATGTCTGCCGGGAATCTGCAAGCCGTATCTCAAGAGTTGACGGCTGCCCTGTCTTAAGCACACGGTTTGCAAGCTCTGAAAGATCGTGATTAAGTGTGCTCTCTATTACTGTTTTGCTGTCTGCCTCATTTGGATGAGTGCCAAGTATCCGGGCGGCGGCGGGGTTTATCATCTGCACCTTTGCCTGCGAATCTACAACAATAAGTCCGTCATCGGTTTTGGCAAGTATGGTCTCAAGCTTTAACTTCTCTTCCTTAAACTGGTTCATCATGCTTTTAAGCTCAAAGGCCATGTTGTTTAAGGCTCTGGCAAGATCGTCTATCTCATCCCCCGGCTTATCCTTTACCTTAAGCCTGTGCCAGAGATCTCCTTCTGCATATTTTCCGGCTATTTTGCTCATCTGGGAGATGGGGCCTGCAATATTTGCGGAGATTTTTATGCCTATGATTGCGGCAAGAACAAAGACGGCAAGGGCGGAGAGAAAGAATACCTGGTGGATGCGGCCCACCTCATGGTCTATGCGGGAGAGGCTTTGGGAGAGCCGCGCCACGCCGGTGGGATGCTCCCTGTCTCCAAAACTTGTTGCAACGTAAAGCTGGCGCGCGCCCAGAGTGTGGCTGTAGCGGATTGACCAGCCGGAACCCTTTGAGACTGCCTGAATAAACTCTGGACGGCGGTTATGGCGGTCCATGCCGGCAGCACTGTGCTCGCTCTCCCCCAGAACAGATCCGTCCCGCGCTATAAGGGTTACCCGGCAGCCCAGGTCATGCCCCATTTCGCGGGCAAGGGCATCCACGGCGGCGGGGCCTTTTGGGAGAGTCTTTTCAGTTACGTTGCCCACAAACCGGCTTTCACTTAAAAGCTCTGACCGGAGGGATGAGACGTAGCTCTCTTCCGTCCACCGGGAGAGGTACAGCCCAAGCACGGAGACCGCCGCAAAGACAGTGAACAGATATGCAAATGTAAGTTTCCAGCGTATGCTGCGAAAGGGCATGGCGCATATTCCCGGTTTATTCTGCAAACTTGTAACCCACGCCGCGTACGGTGAGGATGCGGGCAGGTTTTGAAGGGTTTTCCTCCACCTTTTCGCGGAGGCGGCGGATATGCACATCTACGGTGCCGGCGTCTATATATTCGTTCTCGCCCCAAACCCTGTCCAGAAGGAGAGAGCGTTCCATTACGCGCCCGCGGTTTGCCATTAGAATGTGCAGAAGCTCAAACTCTTTTGGCCGCAGACCGGCTTCTATCCCATGCACCCGCACCGTATGCCGGGCGGTATCAAGCTCAAGCCCGTGCCCCTGCAATACATCCGCCGGGCGAACGGAGCACCTTGATCTGCGAAGGGCGGCCCGCACCCTGGCAATAAGCTCCATCATGCCGAAGGGTTTTGTAACGTAATCATCCGCCCCAACTTCAAGGCCCACAACCTTATCCACCTCTCTGGATTTGGCCGTGAGCATGATAACCGGCACATCAGATTCCCTGCGGATAAGTTTGCAGACCTCAAGGCCGTCTATTCCGGGGAGCATAATATCAAGCAGTACAGCATCCGGCTTCTCCCGCCTTAAAAGGTCTATGGCAGAGGCGCCGTCGCCGGCTATGTCTGCCTTGTATCCTTCTTCCCGCAGGTTGAATGCAACAGTTTCTGCAAGGAGGGTTTCATCTTCAACTATTAAGATTCTAGCCATACTGCATTATATCATTTCATGCAGCAACCGTCACTTGCGGCAGTAAAACCCTCGGAGACGCCGCTGCTGAAGCGAGGGGTATAACTCCCCGGGATGATGCTTCGGTCGCAGAGCCGGAGGCGCCGCTGCCGAAGCCTTTGTAGATAATTGAGCATCCCGCCCGCCGTTTATACAAAAAAAGCCCCCGCCGATATAGACCGGCAGGGGCTTTTGCCTGTTTGGTTAATTAGTAGATTGCCTTTTCAGACTCTCTATCAAAGAGGTGGGTCTTATCCATATCCAGAGCAAGGGTTACTTCTTGCTCTTCATTTGACTGAGTGGAGGCATCTATTGTTGCGGTTATGCTGTGCTGGCCGGCAGTAAGGTACATGGTAACAACCGCACCCATAGGCTCAATAACATCAACCATAGCCTTTATGGTATTCTCATCCGTAGGCTCTACAATTGAGTTAAGGGAGCAATCAAAAATATCCTCCGGGCGTATGCCAAAGACTACCGGTTTTCCAACATAGGCATCAAACCCGTCAGCGTTTTTGTTTGCCGGAATCATAACCTTAAACGCTCCGGTATCAACAATATACCGGCCGTCCTGCTTTAAGAGAGTGGCATCTATAAAGTTCATGGACGGGGTGCCAATGAATCCGGCTACAAACATGTTGGACGGCTTGTTGTAAACGTTCAGCGGAGTATCCACCTGCTGGAGGATACCGTCCTTCATAACTGCAATGCGGTCGCCCATGGTCATGGCCTCTACCTGATCGTGGGTGACGTAGATTGTGGTGATGCCAAGCCTTCTGTGCATCTTTATAAGCTCTGCACGGGTCTGTACGCGGAGCTTTGCATCCAGGTTGGAGAGCGGCTCGTCCATAAGGAAGACTTTGGGTTCGCGGACAATTGCCCGCCCAAGTGCAACCCTCTGCCTCTGTCCGCCGGAGAGCTGTTTGGGTTTCCTTTCCAGAAGGGCGGAGAGCCCCAGGAACTTGGATGCTTCCTCAACCCGCTGCTTAATCTCCTGCTTTGGAAGCTTGCGCAGCTTAAGTCCAAAAGCCATGTTATCAAAGACTGTCATATGAGGATACAACGCATAGTTCTGGAATACCATGGCAATGTTCCTGTCTTTAGGGGAAATATCGTTTACTACGCGGTCGCCTATAAGGATTTCTCCAGATGTTATTTCTTCCAGCCCGGCAACCATGCGGAGCGCCGTGGTCTTTCCGCAACCGGACGGCCCTACCAGTGCCAGAAACTCCTTATCCCTGACTTCCAGGTTTACGTTGTTGACCGCTAAAACGTTTTTAAATGTCTTTGTTAAATTCTTCATCAAGACTCTTGCCATGTTGCGCAGTTCCTCCTAATGCCTTTCCAGCATGTTTCAAAGTTGTTTCCTGATTTATTTCAGGTGGGGAAGTATTTTTTCTATGATTTTCTGTTTGGGCATGGCGCCTACTATCTGCTCTGCCATCTGCCCGTTTTTGAACAGGACAAGTGTGGGGATACTCATTACGGAGTATTTTGCTGCTATAGTTGGGTCTTTGTCTATGTTTAGCTTGCGCACCTGCAGTTTTCCGGCATACTCGCCGGCAATATCATCTATAAAAGGAGCTATCATTCTGCAGGGGCCGCACCATTCGGCCCAAAAATCCACAAGTACCGGTGTTTCGGATTCTAATACATCACTTTCAAAGGTGTTGGCTGTTACTTCCGCTGCGGTACTCATCCCCTGTCTCCTCCTCTTTTTTGCGATATGCATGCCTTGCGAGCACGCTGGTAACGCAAATCACCTTATTGTAGTACGCGCGCAAATCGTTGTCAAGATAATCGCAAGCATAGGGTGCGTTTTCTTAAGTTTGGCAAATTCTTAAGAGGGGGAATTCCTTGCAAACCGGTAATTTCTACTTTTCAAAAACTGCAAATGGAGGAAATTATCAGTCTGGCGTCAAAACTTCACTTGTACTTATAATTGTTACAGCTGGGCGTGTGGCCTGCAGTTTATGCAGCATGGAGAAATTGCATGTTTGTTCTGGGCCTTGATATTGGGGATATAGGCGCTACAGCTCTTCTGGCCGATGCAGACGGCCGGGTGCATTCAGAGCATTTTGTGCCGTTTGCGCCTCCGCCGGAGATAAATCTGCTGCCGCCGGGTTTTCTTGAGCAGTCCCCGGAATCATGGTGGTCTGCGGCAGCCGGCTCCCTTCGCAGCGTGGTAGAATCGCTGGCTGCCATTGGGGAATCCCCGGAATCTGTAACCGCAATAGCCGTAAGTTTTACAGACGGCGCAGTTGTTGCCCTGGGGGAGAGCGGCAAACCTCTCCGGCCGGCCATAGCCGCCCAGGATACCCGCGCGGCGCATGAGGCTGGGGAGTGCAATACCTGCGGGGTAGCTCTTACGGATAAGCTTGGCTTCACGTTTACATCCGCCCATGCGCTGCCCAAGATTATGTGGCTTGCAAAGCATGAGCCTCAGGTCTTTTACGATACGGCCTTCTTTTTGCATCCCGGCGATTATATAGTGGGGCGCCTCACCGGAGACTTCGGCCTTTCAGATACGTCCGGCGCGCTCTCCGCCGGGTATGATCCGGTGGACCACCGCTGGCCCGCCTTTATAGAATCCGCACTTGGTGTGCCCGCCGGATGCTTCCCCAGAATAGTGAGCTCCGGGCTTATTATTGGAGAGGTGAGCCGTGCGTGCAGTCATGAGACCGGCCTTGCCCCGTCCACCCCGGTGGTGGCGGGGGTCTGCGGAGATGTTGCGGAGTTTTTGGCATCAGGCGCCGCCGCAGAAGGGGAGTGGAACCTGCACGTGGCTTCCGGCATTACCATCCGCGGCGCATCCGGGAGCCTTATCAAAGACCCGGAGAACAGAACATGGTGCCGGATGCATCCCCGTGACGGCTGGATTCTTATGGGAGAGTGCAATTCTGGCGCTGCCTTTGCAGAGAAACTCTTCCACGGGCGGAACCATGCAGAGCTCTGTGCCTACGCCCCCATGTATTCCCCTACAGATATGATTGTTTACCCCCTTGTTGCAAAGGGCGAGAGGCTCCCTTTTGCCAACCCCTGCGCCGAGGGATTTATAATAGGCCAACCCAGGGACAGCAGGGAGCTTTTCACTGCCTATCTTGAGGGAGCGGCATATATGGAAAGATGGTGTCTGGAAGTCTTTGGCGAGCTAGGCGCAAAGATAGGGGATACGGTATTCTCCACGGGCGCAGTGCAAAATGCAGAGTGGATGCAGGTGCGGGCCAGTGTTTTAAACCGACGGGTGGTTTGTCCGCGCCATGAGGGAAGAGCGTTCGGCGCCGCCGTGCTTGCCGCATCCGGCACTTTTTATTCAGACATAGAGACTTCTGCGCGCGCCATGTCTCTGCCGGCAGAGACAGCGGAGCCGGACCCCATGCTTGTAGATTCCTACCTCAACAGGTACGGGCGGCTGAGGGAGGCCTGTGCCAGGCGCGGTTACGGCCGGCTTTAGATACTTCATCATCCTCATATCCTTGAATGAGCCCATCTTTTAAGCTATAATTATGCCCGTAAGTAATCATGTTATAGAGAGTGGAAACAGAATTTTTATGGGCGTTAAAACACCCTCTTATATGGTAATCACCTGGGGCTGCCAGATGAATGAGGATGATTCCCGGCAGATGGGGAGCCTCCTTGAGCAGATGGGGTATGCAAGGGCCTCGGATGAATTAGACGCAGATGTTATTCTGCTGAACACCTGCTCCGTACGCGCCAAACCGGAACAGAAGATGTCTACCCGGCTTGGCGAGTTGAGCATAATAAAAAGAGATAAGCCGCATCTTATAATAGGCGTCTGCGGATGCACTGCAGAGAGGCAGGGGGCGGCCCTGCTTAGAAGGTGGAAGAGCGTTAACCTGATTATGGGCACCGCAAACATCTATGAGCTGCCATCCCTGCTTGCCAGGGTGAAGAGCGGCGAGCGGGTGCTGGCGGTGGGGCTGCCGGAGAGGGGCGGACAGGCTCCGCAGGTTAGCGTAGAGCGTGCCGGGGTGCAGGTAGGGTTAAAAGAATTTGTGCCCGCCATGTACGGCTGCAACAACTTCTGCGCCTACTGCGTGGTGCCCTACACCCGCGGCCCGGAGCGCAGCCGCCCTGCAGATGAAATAGTGCGGGAAGCCGCCGTCCTTGCCGCCCATGGCTGCCGGGAGATAACCCTTGTAGGCCAGAACGTAAACAGCTACGGGAAGACCCTTCCCGGCTCCTGTGATTTTGCAGGCCTCCTGGAGAGGTTGAATGATGTAGATGGGCTTCTGCGCATACGGTTTATGACATCCCATCCCAAGGATTTAAGTGAGAGGCTTATAGATGCAATAGCCGCACTCCCCAAAGTGTGCGAGCAGTTTCACCTTCCCATTCAATCCGGCGATGATGAAATTCTTGCCGGGATGGGCAGGGGCTACACGGTATTAAAATACCGGTCGCTTGTAGACCGCCTGCGGGAGAGGGTTCCCGGAATATCGCTCACAACAGACGTTATGGTGGGTTTCCCCGGCGAGACGGAGGAACAGTTTAAGAACACTCTGCAAACTATAGAAGCGGTGGGGTTTGATGCTGCTTATATGTTTGAGTTCAACCCCAGGCCCGGCACTCGGGCGGCCTCTATGGAGAGGCAGTTGGACCATAAGACCCGGATAAGGCGTTTAGGGGAACTTATCCGCCTGCAAAACGGCATAACCATCCAAAAAAACCGGCAGAACATAGGCCGGGAGATGGAAGTGCTGGCAGAGGCGCCCGGACGCCGCGGAGGCGGCATGGGCGGGTTCACAAGAGGGGGCAAGATGGTGCTCTTTACAGCCTCGCCGGAGACGGCGGGACGCCTGGTAAAAGTTAAAGTTACGGACGGCGGCCTGACGGGGCTTTCCGGCCATATGGTGACGCCATGACAAAAAAACTCACTCCAATGCTTAGGCAGTATATGAATATTAAGGAAGAGAACCCGGATGTTATACTCATGTTCCGGCTGGGGGACTTCTATGAGATATTTGGAGAGGACGCCAAGGTAGCCTCAAAAGAGCTGGAGATTACCCTCACCGGGCGGAATGCCGGGGAAGCCGGACGCATCCCCATGTGCGGAGTACCGTTCCACGCGGTAGACCGGTACGTGGCCCGGCTTATTCAGCGCGGATACAGGGTTGCCATCTGCGACCAGGTGGAAGACCCAAAGCAGGCAAAGGGCCTTGTCCGCAGGCAGGTTACGCGGGTAGTCACCCCCGGCACTGTGCTTGAAGATTCCATGCTCAAGCCGGGGAGTAACAACTACCTGCTTGCGGTAAGGGAGCAGCAGGGGAAGTACGGTCTTGCCGTTGCAGATATCTCTACCGGCGAGTTTTTGGTTACAGAGATCACCGGCCCGGATGCAAAGAACGGGGCGCTTGACGAAGTAAACCGCCTCTCTCCGGCAGAGATACTGGTTCCGGTGCAGCCGGACGAACTCTCCACCCGCCTTCAAGAGGTCTCGCAGGCGCTTTTCACGCCGTTTGAGCCGGAAGGGTTTGTAGATTCAAGAAAGGTTCTTCTGGAACAGTTTAACACCGCCTCCCTCCGTGGGTTTGGCTGTGAGGAATACACGTGCGGACTCTCTGCCGCGGCGCTTATACTAAAATATCTGGAAACCACGCAGGCCGCCGCGCTTGGGCACATCCGCTCTATATCCACATACTCAACAAGCGGCTTCATGGTTTTAGATGCGCCCGCCCGCCGCAACCTGGAGCTTACGCAATCCATATCCGACGGAGCCAGAAACAAGAGCCTTGTGCAGATACTTGACCACACCGTCACGCCAATGGGCTCGCGGCTTATGAGAAAGTGGCTGGATCAGCCGCTTCTGGATGTCTCTGCAATAGAGCGGCGCCTCTCTGCCGTGGATGATCTTTTTAACAGCATGCTGGCCCGCACCAAAGTAAGGGAGTCGCTCTCCGGGGTCTACGATCTTGAGCGGCTCACATCCCGCACGGTTACCGGCACCGCAAACGCAAGAGACCTTATTGCGCTCAGAAACTCCATAAGGGTGCTCCCGGAACTGCAGAGATCGCTGGATATGCTTGAAAACCCGGCGCTTATAGAGCTTAACCGGGATTTAGGGTCTCTGGATGGAATAGCGCTCCTTATCTCCTCAGCCATTGTAGAGGAACCCCCCGTCACCGTGAGGGAAGGCGGCCTGATTAAGCCGGGCTTCAGCGCAGATTTGGATGAGTTGCGTTCTGCCGGCAGTCACGGCAAAGAGTGGATAGCCGCCCTTGAATCAAGCGAGAAGGAGAGAACGGGGATAAAAAACCTTAAAGTGGGTTTTAATTCTGTGTTCGGCTACTACATAGAGGTGAGCAAATCCAACCTCTCCCTTGTGCCGGAGAACTACATCCGCAAGCAGACCACTGTGAACGGCGAACGGTACATAACCCCGGAACTTAAAGAATGGGAAGCCAAGGTGCTTGGCGCAGAAGAGAAATCCACCGCAATGGAGTACCAAATCTTCTCTGCCGTGCGTGAGCAGGTGGCCGCAGATGCGGAGCGTCTTATGATTGCCGCAAGAGCCATAGCCCGGGTGGACGTATTTGCATCGCTTGCAGAGGTTGCTTCCGCAAACAGGTTTGTCCGCCCGGCGGTAAACACGGAAGATGCTATAAAGATAAAGAACGGCCGGCACCCAGTGGTAGAACGCCTGCAAACGGGCGAGCTCTTTGTTCCAAACGATGCCCTGCTGGATTCCGGGGAGAACCAGCTCCTTATAATCACCGGCCCCAACATGGCGGGAAAATCTACATATCTTCGGCAGGTGGCGCTTATTGTGCTCATGGCTCAGATAGGGAGCTTTGTTCCGGCGGATTCGGCAGAGATAGGCATTGTAGACCGTATTTTTACACGGGTGGGCGCGCACGATGAGCTTCACTCCGGCCAGAGTACCTTTATGGTAGAGATGACGGAGACGGCGGATATACTAAACAACGCCACGGAGCGCAGCCTGATTGTTCTGGATGAAATAGGGCGGGGCACAAGCACCTTTGACGGGCTCTCTATTGCGTGGGCGGTGGCGGAGCATATAAAGAAGATAGGCGCAAAAACTCTCTTTGCAACTCACTACCACCACTTAAACGAGCTTGCAAACCGGTATCCCGGCATTAAAAACTACCGTATTGCCGTGCGGGAAGATAATGAGCGGGTGATATGGCTGCGAAAGATTATGCCGGGCGGCACGGATAAGTCTTACGGTATACAGGTTGCCCGGCTGGCGGGGCTTCCCGTGGGGGTTATAGAGCGTGCACAAGAAGTTCTCTCCGAGCTTGAGGCCGGAGACGGGGGATGCGCGTTGCAGGAGCAGAGGATTCCAACAAAAAAAGAGAAGTTACAACTCACCCTCTTTGAGGCATCTGCGCACCCGGTTCTTACGGAGCTATCAAAGCTGGATGTAGGCACCATCACCCCCATAGAGGCGCTAACCAAGCTCTACGATTTCCAGAACCGGCTTAAGAGGAATTAAGCCGCAAAATCCCCCGGGGTGATACTCCGGTCGCAGAGTGCAAAGCACGCCGCTGCCGAAGCAAGGGGCATCAACCCTCGAGATGATACTTCGGTCGCAGAGCCGAAGGCGTCGCTGCCGAAGCGAAGGGCGGCAAAATCCCCCCGGGATGATACTTCGGTCGCAGAGTGCCTTGGCACGCCGCTGCCGAAGCATATGTAGATAA
>CALNCU010000311.1 GCA_937875395.1 uncultured Armatimonadota bacterium
TTAATCCTGCTAAAACTCACGGCAAATACGCTCCATGCCTCCGCAGACGCCCGCGTAGGTAGCATATATCTATAGTATGGACATCTTTCTGCGGTGAGGCGGCAGACATGGCGGCGGCTATACCTGCCGCCTCGCCTGTGGTAAGGCAGCAGGCCATAATGCGTACGCTCCCGTTGGTAGGGCGGTCGGTTGAGATGCACCGGCCTGCTACCAGCAGGTTTTTTATTCCCCTGGGTGTAAGGCAACGGTAGGGTACGCCATAGCTCTCTCCTGCGCCAAGCTGTTTAATAGCTTCTGCGTTGTCGTGTTTTAGTTCATCAATACTCCGGTCGGGAGCCATAGGGTCGAAGGGGGGATGGATATCTATGTTGTATGCGTTGCGGCAGATTTCATCCGGGAAGCTGCGGCGTGCCAGGTAATCATCCAAGGTCAGCATATAATCTCCCACGATCCGCCTGGTCTCACGTACGCCCATGAGGGCACCCGTGGCAACCAGATACGAATTGGCGAATGCCGGATGGAATGACTTAAAGGCGGCATGATACTGTGCTGCCTGCTTTCGCCCATGCACCAATGCCTTGGATATATTGGCGGGATCAGTGTTATCAACATTAAATATATGGCCGGTATTGTAGCCATAGGTGCCTGGGCCAACTTGTGTATTGCAGGAATGCAGGTCCACTATAAGCGGATATTCCTCTGATTTTACGGCTTTGTGCACGGGGCTTTCCGGGTCAAAGAAGTGTATATCTGGACCTGATGCAAGCCCATACTTATCTATATTGGTAATCTGGAAGCAGTGGGTGGCAGGCTGGAGGGCGCCGGTTTCATCGCCCTTTTCAAACTCTGCTCCGGCCCATGCTGATAGATCACCATCTCCCGTGCAATCTACATATGCAGCGGCACGGTATGCGCTGATGCCTGCTTTGTTGGAGACCAGCAGAGTATCTACGCTGCCATCATCCGCGCGCTCCACTGCACAGAGCTGGGTGTGGAAAAGAGGCACAGCGCCGGATTCTGTCACCATGTCATCATAGATGCGTTTGAGCAACTCGGGGGCTATTGCCGGCCCCCAGGGACTGGATTTGTGGGTGTGCGGCATGCCGTCCCGCAGACCGGTGTGAACACGCCCTGCCAGACCGCGGGCAATGTCCTGCTCTCCATCGCCATAGCCGCAAATCCACGGTACTAACCCCAGCGTACCCATGCCGCCCAATGCGCCTGATGCTTCCACCAGCAGGGTTCGCGCGCCCTCTCTGGCGGATGCGGTGGCGGCAGCACATCCCGCAGGGCCCCCGCCTACAACAATCACATCCCAGGAATCATCTAGCGGCACCTGGCGCCGGGAAATAGTATATGTCCCCATTCACTCCTCCGCTTGTCCTTCCGCATAGACCGCACCTCTTACCCTGGGACGCGGTCTATGCTTCCCGGAATGCCGGGTTGAAGCACATATTGTTAAGTTCTACGGCTGCCACATGGATAGAGTTACACTCTCCGGTTTATGCCATTTTACATGCCCGTCGGCGAAGGCGTAATTTGCTCCTCCACTGTGCAGAATATTGGATTCGTCTGCCGGGTTGGCCGCTCCTGTCGACGAGTACTCTAAGACTGCTCCGTAATACCCGCCGCCGCTGCTTACATACCGGCCGTCTTTAAAAAGAAAAGTATTGGAAGGGTTCTGCAGCTTGGCAACAGATCTGGCGCCATATCCAACGGCTGTCACGTTATAGCCATAAGTTATTGCATACTTATGCAACCCTACAGCCGTGGGGCAGTTCCATACGGTCAATTTAGCTGATGACCAGTTTTCATCTTTGGCAATAATATACGGCTCCAGCTTATTCGACCATTTATCATAATAAACCAGCATCTCATCATAATCCTGCGTATACATTAAG
>CALNCU010000312.1 GCA_937875395.1 uncultured Armatimonadota bacterium
ATGAAGTTGAAGTAATCCCTGTCGGCAGGCTTTCTTATCCGTACCGACCGTTCCGCAAAGATGCTCTCCTCGTCCCCGGCCGGTGCTAGTCCCAATCGTTCGGCAAGAGAGAATTTGTGCGGCATCCCGTATCCATCAAGGGTACCTGTGCGCCCGGTAAGGATGACTCTGCCGCCCTTACTCACGAACTCTTCCACCATCTGCAGTTCCTTTTCGTCCATAAGCAGGACGTCCGGCAGGATGAGCAGACGCGTATCATTTATCTGCTCATCATCATCAAAGACCAGCCGGTACGTAATGCCGTTATCCGTAAGCCAGTTCTCCCAGCCACGGTAGGCGCTTATGGAACCTGGGTAGTCCTTAAGATCAAAGGTCTTGTGCGAGAAGTAGAGCGCCGCATCTGCATCTACATCAAGGTTTTTGAAGGTATCCATGTGCCGCGTCATGAAGGAGTTCCACCGGCCTGCACTCTCAAGATGCCCCGGCTCCTTCTCCATATCCATCCAGAAGGCGTAGGGTACTATTATCCGTTCGTTGTGGAAGAGCCCCTGAGCGAAGGTAAAATCCAGAGAATCAAGGGTGGACATGTCTTCCATAAAACTTAAAAGTATTGAGCAGGAAGGTATCCCGCGGCTCTGATAGTAGGAGGAGTTTGTAAGAAAGATCCGCGTATTCCTGTCCGGGAGACCCTCGTAGAGCTGGACTATATCCTTGAATTTCTCCATCTCGAAGGAGCCTATAAGCGGATATCCCGGCGAAGTGACTATGGGGAACTCCCGCAGTCCCAGCTTTCGTCGAACGTCATCCGCCTTGCGGTAGATCTGCGTGCAGAGGTGTTTTTTGAACTGGCTCACGGCTGCTGCTGTGGGGGTGCCTGCCGGGTGCTCACCGTACGTGAAGGGGGCGCCCGGCCAATCCTTTGTAAATTGCGCAAACGCCTCACGGCACCTGCTGCACCAGCAGAGTTCGCCTACTGCCGTGTTATCCAGAAAGATGCCGTCCGCCCCGCACTCCGCGGCGTCCGGTATCACCCGGGCGAAATAGCGCTCAAACCAGGGGGAGGTGGGGCATACGTAGTACCGCTGAAGGTCCTCACGAAAGCAGTGCCGTATATCCCCGTTCTCCTTTACAAAGAGCCAGTCCATTGCATCCGGCTCTTCGTCCAGGTACGAGTAGGTGGTGGTGTACCCCTTCGTGTAGGCGATTATCTTGCGCCCATCGGCATGCAGAGCCCTTGCCAGTTCCCTGAACTCCTCATACTGGGGTGCTTCGAACTTCCGGGACTCGCCTATGCTAAATACACCGAGGACGGCATTTACCCCCACGGCTGAGATGTGCTTTACAATCTCATCCGGGTTGTCATAGCTGATATCAGGCGCGCCGCCGCAGAGGGCGCCTATCTCTCCTCCATAGTAGCATGCCATCACCATGTTGCGATCTTCCCACCATCGTAAACTGCGGCTGTTGTTTTGAGCCATTGTTACTCCTCCTCCGATTTACTGCCGGCACATAGTAACCGTAAATCCATTGGACCGTAATCTGAATATTTATAGTGCTTATTATACCAGGGATATTTTCTGCAGCTCACTCACATCTCACCTTTCTGCTATGTTAATTTCACCATATACTGAAAGTGGAGGTATTGCTGCGTGACAGTGCGGAATTAGGATGCGCCGGGTACTTATTCGCGAGGTGTGCAATATGAACTATAGCTCGGTGCCATTCTTTGCGAGTCTTTTACTCTATGTGGATGCCCGGCGCATCTCCCCAGGAGTCATGCCGAAGTGCCTGTAGAAATGCTGTGTGAACCGAGATGCATCTTTATAGCCCACCCGTTCGGCTACATCGCAGATGCGAATGCTCGTCTTGCAGATCATAATAGCAGCCCTCTCAAGTCTGAGATTTTGGAGGTATTTCGTAATGGTAATGCCCTTTGCCTTTTTGAACCGGCGCTCCAACTGGTTCAGGCTAAGGTAAGCCACGTTTCTGGCCATATCCGCCAAGGAAACATGCTCGTGCAGATGGCACAGAAGGTAGCCACAGGCCCTCTCTACAGGATCGCCTGTACTGTCCGGGAAGGATAGGTGTTTCTCCATCGCCTGCCAGATTGAGTCAAAGTGCGCCTCCGCCGCGGAGCGGGCATTCTCCGGGTCGCCGCTTATTATGGCATGCCAAATGATATCATGGTTCCCCGCTATCAGGCAGGTATCGCCGTAGAGTATCTGGTGCATGAACACCACAAAATCCCGGAGTTCCGCTTCCAATATTATCCAGAGATCCTCCAGACGGGGAACTCCGGCTCTGCGGATTATAGAGCGGTGAAACTCCATATCTCTCTCCAGAAACTTGGCGTGATCCCCACTGGATGCCGATTTTTCCAGGCGTTCGAAGCTCTGTCTCACGATCTCTATGGAGCCACCCGATTTCATGATAGAGGCCACCTCCGCGGCAGCGAACCCCTCCAGAAGCGCACGCAGCATATAGAGCTTTCTATACGCGTCTATTTCACGCCCGCGCCATGAATGATAATGCGACATCCTAGTCCCATCTGCACCTACTTGCACCGCTGAAGACTCCCTTGTTTTGCTCATGCCGACATACCTTCCATTCCACCTTGCAAGTTCTTTTTCTGGCTCTGTCTACATTTACAATACATGTGTGACAGTTGGAGGGTTGCGGGAAAGGCAAACTCTTTGGTATAGGTTAGCTAGCCAGAAAACCGGCCAAGGAGGAATACCAATCCCGCATGGATAGTATACGACAAGTGGCATACTTTAGGCTACGAGTGATAAAAGATGCCAGGAAAACAGGAAACATAAGCGATGTAGCAAGACTGCACCGAGTCTGCAGACAGTCCGTATACCGTTGGATACAAAGATATGACGGCACACTCGAATCACTTATGGATAGATCAAAGAGACCGCATAGCCATCCCAGACAGCATACGGACAAGGAACGCAGGATGGTGCTGCAAGTCTACCATCACAACAAGCGGCTCGGGCTCGTCTGCCTATGGGTGCATCTCAAGCAGAATCACAACTACAAGAGAAGCATTGCATCCCTCTACAGGCTCCTTCGCCGTGAGGGTGTCGTACCCCCTCCTTCAAAGAAGCGCAGGCGCAAACCAAAACCTTATGAGCCGATCCTTGTTCCAGGAAAACGCATACAGGTAGATGTGAAGCATATACCCAAGGCATGCCTTACAGGAAGCCTTGCAGGCAGGAAGCTCTATCAGTACACGGCCATAGATGAATGCACAAGATTCAGGCACATGGCAATATACGATGAGATCAACCCGCAGGCATCGGTACGGTTTATCAAAGAGCTTAAGAAATGCTTCCCGTTTGAAATAGAGTGCATCCAGACAGATAACGGAACTGAGTTCACAAGCAAACTATTGGGAGCAACAAAACTGTCAGCATTTGAAGAATACCTGGCATCAGAAGGCATCATGCACAAGAGGATAGCAGTAGCCACACCAAGGCATAACGGCAAGGTAGAGAGAAGCCACCGCACAGACCAGGAGAGATTCTACAACGACAATAAGTTCTACTCGCTCAAATACATAAGAGAGCAGCTAGCCAAGTACTTAAGACTTTCCAATCGCAGGCCCTTGATGGTGCATAACTGGAAATCTGCACATCATATGCTTCTAAATTACCAGTTCGCTCTGTAACA
>CALNCU010000313.1 GCA_937875395.1 uncultured Armatimonadota bacterium
TGGTCTGTCCCTGGCCTATGAGTATCTCTGCTTCCCGCAGTTTGTTTATGATTTGTTCCGTGGTGAAGTTCTTTTTTGGCATAATTCCCCCCTGTTTTTTATTATATTCCGAGCTTCAGCATGGTTCTATTATAGGGGGTCAGGTCAAGACCGTGAGACGGAGATAATCGGCGCAGAGGCTGTACACCCCAACATTACCGGTCACCAGGTGATGGCACTTAGTCTTTTCAACCTGCTTCACTCCAACATTTAACCTGTTTCCGCACAGGCAAACTTTGCATAAGGGTATACAAAATGTTTCTTGTAAAAGATGGCCGGAAGTTTCTGTTTGCCGGAGACAGCATCACGGATTGTCACCGAAGGCAGGAAAATCCCCCGCTTGGCACAGGGTATGCCAGTCTCTTTGCCGGGCTGGCAATGGCTGCATACCCGGAGCGCCATATTGAGTTCATAAACCGCGGCGTAGGAGGCAATACTTCCGGGGAGCTTGCCGCCCGGTGGCGTGACGATGTGATAAGGCAGAAGCCGGACTGGATATCCATACTGATAGGCATAAATGACATAAATCTGCAGCTCTCCAGAGGTGATGAGGATTGCTCTCCAGACAGATACCTGGAGCACCTGGATTACATGGTGGGGCAGGCACGGAAAGAGTTGGATTGCGAGATAGTGCTTATGGACCCATTTTACATGAGCACTGATACCTCAGGATGGACTTTCCGCAGTAAAGTTATGCAGACCCTGACGGAATACAGAAAGCATGTACTCAGCACAAGCAAAAAGCACAGCACCATGCTGCTGCCCCTCCACGAAATATTCCAGCACCACATAGGCACCAGGGGAACGGAACCCTTCTGCCAGGAGCCGGTACATCCGTACCAGGCAGGACATCAGATAATTGCGTGGAACCTGTACAAACTGTTGCAGGGAGAACTCACTGTCTAATAGAGCACAATCATGAAAGGAATATTCAGAAATTGGTAAAACTCAAGCGTTACGGCAGCAACCCTATACTGTCCGCCGATTCCGCCCGTGATTGGGAAGCCAACCATGTATCAAACTCGGCAGCCGTAGTGAAAGACGGTAAAGTACACCTTTTCTACAGAGCAGAGGGCCGGGATACGCGCAACTCCTCGCAGGCATGGTTTGTCTCCAGAATAGGCCATGCAGTATCGTCGGATGGTTTCACCATAGACTGCAGATACCCGGAACCGGCGCTTGATATCTTAGGAGAAGAGTTACCCTTTACAGATGGTGTGGAAGACCCGCGGATTGTAGAGATTGACGGCGTATATCACATGGTATACTGCACTACCTCCGTCTACCCGGAGCGTCTTGCCTGGGCAACAAGCAAAGACCTAATAACCTTTGACAAACACGGCATACTCATGCCCGACTACTCGCAAAGGACGGCCGGACTCCTGCCGGAAAGGATTGACGGAGAATACGTACTCTTCCACAGAATCCTGCCGCACCTGTGGATTTCCAGAAGCCGGGATATGAAAGAGTGGCACTCATCCCAGGTGTTGGTCCACTCCAGGCAAGGGCACTGGACCGAGAGCAAAATGGGTATCGGGGCTACCCCCATAAAGACTGAACAGGCATGGGTTGTCTTTATACACGGCAAGGACTTGAACAATATATACAGGCTCGGCATCATGTGGCTGGACCTTGAAGACCCGTCAAAAGTGTTGAAATTCCAGGAAGAACCTATACTGGAACCGGAGGCGGAATATGAACGAACCGGCTTTGTAAATAACGTAGTCTATACGTGCGGAGCCGCCGTACTGGGAGATGAAGTCATCGTCTACTACGGATGTTGCGACAAGTGCCTGGCAGCCGCCACCGTGCCGGTGAGAGCACTCAGAATTTAGCAATTGGCAAGAAATCACCATTAACAGAGGCTGATACAAAAAATGTCCGATAGTATTTTTGAGGAACGATTGGGATTCTATCCATATGGTGTTCAGTATCACCGCGCCCCCACTCCCCTGCCGGATGAATGGGAAGGCGATCTCAGGGAGATTGCCCGGGCCGGGTACACTCATGTTCAATACCGGCCCCAGTGGCGCTGGCACGAAAAAGTAAGGGGACATGCCACATGGGAAGACCTTGATGAGCTCTTTGACCTGGCCCACCGGTTTAGGCTGCGAATAATCCTGAAGCCCATGCTGGAAACAGCACCAGACTGGGCATTTACGGAACTGGGCGGCACCAGGATAGGTTTTCACGGCGTGCCGATCAGCCCAATTGCGCACGGCGCCTACTATGTAGGCGGCTGGTGGCCCTGCTTTGACAATCCTCAGATCATTGATGCGGCAACAGCCTTTGTTAAAGAGCTGGCAGAGCGTTACCATAACCACCCGGCGCTCTGGTTCTGGAATGCATGGAACGAACCGGTGAGCCGCCCGCTGGGCCAGTGCCAGTGCCCGCATTCCATAAGTTCTTACCGCAAATGGCTGGAATGCCGTTTCAGAACAATTGATGCATTAAACGCTTTTGCAGGAAAAGCCTGGACTTCTTTTGAGAGCATCTTTCCGCCGTCTGCCGCAGATGATTACTTTGAAATGTTCATCTGGCGACAATGGGCGGTTTACGCAGTAGCCGAACAGGTCCGTTTCGTGGCGAAAGCTATCCGCAGCATAGATAACGGAGCCTTTATCATGACGCACGCTGGCGGTTCCAATGTAGTACAAGACGTTGCCGCAGCGTGCAGTGACGACCTCCTTAATGCTCAGCATGTTGACAGGTACGGTACCTCGTTTAGTATCTCTTTAAGCCCTGTCACCCCTGCCGACCATGCACAACCTGATTACCAGTCCGACTGGATGAGGCGCGCAGACCCCTTCTACTGGTGTCACGAATTCTATACAAACTTTGACCAATGGTGCAATACACCTGACTGCAAAACTCTGCGCAGGCTTATCTGGATGGCTATCTCAGGCGGCGCTGCAGGATTCACCTTCTGGCAGTATCGCTCAGAGAGAGTAGGCTGTGAAACCAATGGTTATGGCATGAGAGAGATAGACGGCGCCCCAACAGAACGCAGCAGACTCCATAGCCGCCGTGCTCAAAAAACAAGGGAACCGCCTGGCTGGCACCAAACGGATTCCATCACAAGTTGCACTTCTTTACCATAGAGAATCTGACCTTATATCCAGAATCCAGGCTATGCGCTTCTTCATGGATGACATAATGCTGGAGAGACGGTCCACAGATTATCCATATAAAAACCATCTTAGAATCTCCCATGCCCTCTACCTGCATGCAGGTGAGACAGCGGACTACGTCATACCCGGCGATGACCTTTCCAATATAAAAATTCTGCATGCAGGCTATGCAGAAATAGTAGATACAGACATGTCCGGCTGGCTGCGCCAGTACGTGCATTCAGGCGGGGTTCTGGTTGTGGAATTCCCTTTTGCATGCCGTGATTCAAACACATGGGTAAGTAGAAAACGCCCCAATAATGACCTGGAAGACTTGCTGGGCTGCCGGGAAGCAAGAAGAGCAGTAATAGACGCAGGCATGGAACAGAAAGCCTTATTTGAGGATGATATTGTTCTGAGTCCGTCCGACTGGCGCATAGACCTTGAACCCTGCGGCAATGCAGAAATCATGGCGAGATGGAGCGACGGAACGGTTGCCGCGGTATCTCACAACTATGGAAAAGGCAGGGTTTTCTCATTCGGCGCAAGTTTTACATCAAGTTATATGCGCTGCCCTGACGAGAATCCTTCCAGTATAATTAAGCAGATACTGGACTCCGCCGGGCTTCGACCGCATACAGATACGCCCGCCAAGGTCTGGGTACGGCAGCGCAGGGGCGACAACCATGATATATGGTTTGTGTTCAACATATCCGATAAGCTGCAGCGCCTCTCTTTACCTGCAATTCCCGTCTCCGTCTGGGATAGCGATGGAGTTGAAATGAAAGGTTTGACTCTGAACATGGCTCCCGGCTCCGTCTGGGTTGGAGAAATGCCGATATGCTAGGCTGGCAAGCTCTCTTTACGGGCCAGTAAATAACAAGATACCGGCACAGACACAGGCGTGCGCGTGTAAAAATCTCAGCACTGATTAAAAGGAGTGGCAGCATGAAAATAGGTCTGGTAGACATTGATACTTCGCACCCGGAGGCATGGACGCCCATAATCCGGGAGCTTGGGCATGATGTAGTAGCAGTATGGGACGGCGGCACAGTCCGTCCTGAAGACTACGTCCAAGATTTTGCAGAGAAAAACGGCATCCGCCATATATCGCAGAACCTGGATGATATGGCTGATCTGGTAGACTGCGCAGTTATCCACTCCTGCAACTGGGACCTGCACGTAAGCAGAGCCCAGGTATTTCTGGATAGGGGAAAGTCCGTGCTGCTGGATAAACCAATGGCCGGTAATATGCACGATATCCATCAGATAATCCGCTGGGCGGATGCGGGGCACAGAATAACAGGCGGATCATCCATGCGGTACAACTATGAAGCCGGAGAGTTTCTCTCGAAATCCGTAGATGAGAGAGGCGAGCCGCTGCTTATGCTACCCTATGGAGCATATTCGGTCCGGGTGCAAAAACGGTTCGCTACCTTGGGGAAAACAGGCAAAAGCAGATAGAAATTATATGGAACAACGGCTGCAGAGGCATACTCAACATAGGCAAGATAGATAGCTGGCTGCCCTCCTACGCACTGGTAGTAACCAACAAGGCCGTCCATAGCATTACGTTGGATACAAGCCGGGTCTACCGGGCGCTCCTTGAGAATGTCCTTCCCTATCTGGCCGGTGAGACTGAAGCGCCTCCCATCCCCATGACGGAATTGATAGAACCCGAAATGGCCGCCGTAGCCATGATGAAAAGCAAGAACCTGGGAGGAATCCCTGTAGAGATTTCCGAACTCTCCGAAAGTGATTACGCATATGATGGAACATCTTTCGGTGTGGAATATCGAAGGCTAAGCGGCTATTAATCTCCGGGAAGCATTGCCACCTGAAGTCAGCCCGGCAGAGGCAGCACACCAAACTTCAGAACCGCATTGATATCAGACGAAAGATGGAGTCGCACAAGGCGGCGAACCTTGGCTACATAGATTCCGGTATCAGAACTCTCGAACTCGCACAAAAGGCCTATTCCCTGCATGAACAGCAGGATGTATATGAAAAACGGAAGTTGGCGGACTTTGTACTATCGAACTCGCTCTGGAAAGACGGCATGCTTGTGCCATCGTACCGTAAACCGTTCGATTTGATCGTAGAAGCAAACAAGAGGCTGTGGATAACTTTGAAGTGCTGAGTGGAAATCTCTCAAAAAAGGCGGAAAATGAAATTTGGCTCCCCTTCATAGACGCTTTCCGCAACTCTTTGACTTAGTATCTCCCCTTCCAAGCCCAAGATTGCAGAGAGGCAGGCGCCTGATAAGAAACAGGTAAGCAGTCTCACGAAGGCAAGCGAAGGATGCAAATACCATCTGCCGGTAGTCCTTTGCCGTAAGCGCAAGACTTTTGATATTATCTATCATAATGCAATTCGGAAGTTTGCTTTTACCGGGGTCTGTTGAGTAGAATGTACCAGTAGGCTCTCTATTAACGAAGGTCGTCCGTTCCGGCCCACGAAGATGCTATTATGAAGCCCTTTTCACTCTTAATAAAACCCGCATCCGCCGATTGCAACCTTAGATGCGCGTACTGCTTCTATCTGGAAAAGAGCGGATTGTACCCCTACGCCCGCCGGCACAGAATGCCTGATGATGTGCTCGACCGGTTGATACGCGGCTACATGTCCACGAACCAGCCTGTATATTCCTTTGTCTGGCAGGGAGGGGAACCGGCGCTCATGGGCCTCGGTTTCTTCCGCAAAGTGACGGAACTCCAGCAGCAATACGGCAGGAGCGGCGCCGTAGTCTCCAATGGTCTGCAGACGAACGCCACCCTGATTGATGATGAACTCGCCGCACATCTCGCCAGGTACAGGTTCCTGGTGGGAGTCAGCCTGGACGGTCCTGCCGATATCCACGATTTCTACCGCAGGCGATCAAGCGGCGAGGGTACTCACGCAGACGTGCTAACCGGGATCGAGTGCCTGAGACGGAACCGCGTAGAGTTCAACGCGCTGACGCTGGTAACCTCTGCGAATGCCTGCCGGGGTGGAGAAGTGTACCGTTATCTGCGTGATACGGGGTGCTGCCACCACCAGTACATACCGTGCGTAGAGTTTGACGCCGGTGGAAAGCCGCAGCCCTGGAGCATCACCGGCAAAGAGTGGGGCGGCTTCCTCTGCCGGGTTTTTGATGAATGGCATGCGCATGATACAAGGAGAGTATCCGTCCGCCTCTTTGACTCAATACTTGCATACATGGTGGACGGCACCCGTAACATCTGCCAGATCAGCCAAAACTGCTGCCAGTACTTTCTTGTAGAGTACAATGGCGATGTTTACCCCTGCGACTTCTTTGCCGACCCTGATCTGAGGCTGGGCAATATCTCATCCGACAACTGGGCGGAGCTTCAGGAATCGGAGAAATACCGGGCGTTCGGAGAGTTGAAATCGTCATGGGATGAACAATGCCTGGATTGTGAATACATGGAATACTGCATGGGCGACTGTTTAAAGCATAGAACACATGAGGGCGTCTCTCCAAGCCACCTGTGCGATGGGTGGAAGACCTTCTTTGCGCATTCCCTTCCGGCGTTCAGGGAAATCGCACGCCGGAGATCGGAAGAGCACACGTCTGAACTCCAGTCAC
>CALNCU010000314.1 GCA_937875395.1 uncultured Armatimonadota bacterium
AATGTGCTTTAAGTTAATTCTATCACATAAAGGAGGTTAGTTGTTGGAAGGTTACGTTCTAACGGTTGCGGATGTGCAGAAGTACCTGGGCATAAGCAAGAACCTGGCCTACAGCCAGATTCGCGCAGGAACCATTCCCAGTATACGCCTGGGCAGAAAAGTCCTGGTGCCGCGTGCAGCCTTTGAGGAATGGCTCAAGTCCACGGGTGGAAATGAAGCACGCATTGCATCGTAGATTGCACCTGCGAACCCCGGTATGTTGGATAAGGGAACGGCCGCCAGTATTTACATCTGGCGGCCGTTCCTTTTACGGTAAGAACTATGTCATATCGGGATAAATTACGTGCACAAGCACATATAATTCCACAGTCTCATGCCTTGCTGTATTGCCCTGTACCATAGTTTTGGTTACCATTTGGTTACCATTTTGGGGCCGGACAACAAAAAAGCCCCCTTAATGGGGGCCGTTCACGCTTGATTTATGGAGCCGACGATCCGATTCGAACGGACGACCGGCGCATTACGAATGCGCTGCTCTACCAGCTGAGCTACGTCGGCTCGTCTATGCAGAGGGATGAGCACAACCGAGGCTCTGCACACTGGGTTTATAAGCTGGTGCCGGGACGCAGAGTCGAACTGCGGACACGTGGATTTTCAGTCCACTGCTCTACCAACTGAGCTATCCCGGCACGCGGGCAAAACAAATGGCGGGGATGACGGGACTCGAACCCGCGGCCTCCTGCGTGACAGGCAGGCGCTCTAACCGGCTGAGCTACACCCCCGCGTAGCTGAAACTGCGTCTTAACGGCGGCAGATATGCCGGACATTTTTAACGCAAAAAGAAGCGCTTCTGTGCGGCGCTTCAACGGTGCATATTATAGCACATGTATTCTGCCTTTGCAACACCTATTTTTAAGGCGGGCGCTAACTTTTAGGCAGATTTCAGCGGCACGTATAGATATATTTTGTTGCCACAGCCACCGGGCTGCGGAATGAACCCTGGGCGGAGATAATTTTACACCTAAAACCATGCTTTGCGCTTCTATGGCCGAAGCATTCTAGCACTCAAAGATCATCTTCTGTACTTCAACGCCCTCTATGCCTTGGAGGATGCGCTCCATCTCATCCACCCTCTCCAAATCTGTCATCTCAAGGATGATCAGGCCGCAGAGCGTGCACGCCTCCCCCACTTCCTGATGAAGCCCCAGACGGGTTCTTATGTTGCATCCAAACTCTGTAAAAACCTGCTGCACAGCGGGCACCTCTTTCACCCTGTTAGAGATACGGACCCCTACAATTATTCGCTTGCTCATGGTGATACCTCCTATGCATCAATACTCAATTCACCTGTATCTGGCTACCGGCTGAATCCTTTGTAATCTCTATGCGCGTTGGGAAGGCGTCTTTTAACTCATCTATGTGAGTTACAACCAGTATCAGACTAAAATCATCCTGAATGCTTGAGATTGCCTCCACAAGCTTCTCCCGACCCTTGCCGTCCTGCGTGCCGAAGCCTTCATCTATAATAAGTGTCTGAAGGCTGGCACCGGCGCGCCGTGCAAGAAGCTTTGACAGGGCTATCCTTAAAGCAAAGTTTACCCGGAAGACCTCTCCGCCGCTAAAGAGTTCATAGCTCCTTGTACCCATATCATCGCTTATTTTTATATCAAGGGTTTCGGCGGTGCCGCCTGTTTTTTTATCACGGATGGTCTCTATTGCCACCTGCATGGCGTTATCCGTCATGCGGGCAAGAAGCCTGTTGGCCTCTTCCTGAATCTCCGGGATGGCGTTTTCTATAATAAGCGCCTGTACTCCCTTTTTCCCGAAGGCGGAGACAAGGGCGGCGTATGCGGCTTTGTCTTTTTTTGCCTGATCCAGCGCCTTCTTCTTCTCACCTGCCTCTGTTTTGAGTATTTTAATGCGGGAGAGGGTGCTGGCCAGTGTTGCAATTTTGCCGGTGAGTTCTCTGTCTGTCTCTCTCAGCTGGGTGAGTTCCCTGTCTGTGAGCGCAAGTTCTGCCTTAATATCCGGCAGTTCTATGAGCGTGCCTCGCAGCTCCTCCGCAGACCGGGTGCATTCTTGTATGGATCTCTCCCGGGATAGAATAAGCTCCCGCACCGCCGCAAGGGATGCCTCATCGCCGGGGAGGGAATTCTCTGCGTTCTTCAGGTTGGCAGCAAGGGATTCATACATGGCAAGCAATGCTATATCTTCTTTAATCTTGTTGTGCTCTTCCGGGTTATACGTAAGTGCGGCTATGGATGATGAGATATTTAGGAGGCGTGCGGATTCTTCCGGCGCATATTTGCCGCCTTCAATACTCTTTAGAACTTCATCCAGCTTGGCCTTTATAGAGGGCATGCGCTTATTAGATTCCTCTACGGTAAAGACTACCTGCTCCGCTTTTGCAAGGCGGTTGCGCACATCCCTGCCTGCCGATGCCTTTGCATCTATCTCTTCTATCTCTTTTCTAAGAGCGGCAAGGCGGGCTTTGGCCTGCGTCCCGTCTTTGCGGAATCCGTTTATAGATTCCTGCATCTCCGCTATACGGCGGCGGTAGTCTGCAATCACTTCTTCATGCTTTTCATGTCCAAGCTCTGTTTGGCAGAGGGGGCACTTTGCGCCCGGCAGAGAGATCATGGCAAGCTTCTCTTCCAGCTCTTTTTTTCTATCCATAAGGCCGTCGTGCTGGCCCTTCATCATCCCAAGTCTGTCCGATTCTTCATTTACCTTGCGCTCAAGTTCTGTACGGCGGAATTGAAGTTTGTCCAGTTCCTCTACTTCGCTCCTGAGGCGCGCAATATCCTGCTCTATGGCGGCGGCTCCGCTTATTTTGCTTTCAAGCTCTGCAAGTTCCCGGGAGAGCATCTGCCGCTGCGTATCTAGCTTGTGCCGCTCACCAAGGATTATGCTCTCAAGACCGGCCTTCTCTTTTTCCAGCCCTCTAAGCTCTTGGAGCCTGGCATCCAGAAGCGCGGTAGATTCTCTGGCTGCTCTAAGTTTTGAGAGCCCTTCAAGTATCTTATCCCGCTCCGCAATTATCTTGCGGTTTCCGGCAACACGGTCTTCCTGCGCCTTCTGCTGCGTGGTAAGGCTTAATATCTCCGTCCGCCAGGATGCCGCTTCCTTCTCCAGCCCCTGCACCCTGCCAAGGACGGCATCAAGCTCTGCGTGCCGGGCCTGAAGCTCCCTTAAACGGGTCTCTTTTAATGCAATCCCCTGCTCAAGTTCTGCTCGGCCGGATTCTGCCTCTGCAAGGGCGGTTTTGCAGGCATCCTCTTCTGCAAGGTCTTCTGCAATGCGCCCTATCTCCCGCTCAAGTTCCTGCACAAGTATATCCGCCCCGTTGCGGCGGTCTTTGGCCTTCTGTTCAAGGGCATCGTAGCGGCTAAGGTCAAGGATATCGGCAAGTATCTTCTTTCTGTCTGCCACGCTCTGCTTGGTGAACTCATCCGCCCTGCCCTGCTGAATGCAGGCGGAGTTGATGAAGGTTTTGTAATCCATTCTGAGTATCTTCTGTATGGTGCGGCCGGTATCCCGTATGCCCTGCCCCGTGATGGCCTTGAATCTGCCGGATGTATCCTTTACGTAAAGCTCCCATATGTTGCCGGAGTTACGCTTGCTCCGCCCGCGAACAACCCTGTATAGATCGCCCCCCAAAAGGAACTCCAGGGTGACGCACATCTCTTCTGTGCCCAGGCGGATAAGCTGGTCTGCGGAGGCGCGGGCCTCCCCCCAGAGCACCCAGGTTATGGCATCCAGCACGGCGGATTTGCCGTTGCCGTTATCGCCGGAGAGACAGGCAAGATGCATCCCTGTGAAATCTAAAGGCGCCACCTGCTCGCCGTAGCTCATGAAGTTTTTAAGCTCAAGCCTTACGGGGATCAATCAAATTCTCCAATAATATTAAACCTGCTCCTCTGCCAGGAGTTCTTCAAGCAGAGGGCGGGTGTAATTTAAAAGTTCTTCCTTGCGCTTTTTGCACTCATCGCAAGAATCAAAGTACATCTCAAGCGCCTGCATGGGGTCCAGGGATTCGTTTAAAAGACGGTTTCTGGAACGGCTCTCCTTCTGCAAAACATCTTTTGTAACGGAGGCCACCATAAACGCGCCGGCAAGCGCCTCCCTAACCTCTGCCTCTCTTACAAGCGGGAGCCTCTCCTCTGATACATGATAACAAAGCTTCACAACGGCACCTTCCACATTTGCTTCTTCTATGGATTTAAGGATTGCCGCCGTGGGGTCCGGGACGTCTGCATCTACATCTATCTCTGCAAACCGCCGGGCGGGGGTGGAGATAAAACTGTAGGATGCAGAACCCTTTTTGAGCTCTACAAGCACAAAACCCTTCTCCTCGCCCCGCTCGCTGAAATCTATGCGATCCGGGCTGCCGCAGTAGACTACAGAGGGGTGCGCGTGCTTGTTTAAATCCTGAAATTTGTGTATGTGGCCCATTGCCACATAATCAAAGGCCGGGTTGGCAACCGTGCTTACAAGCACCTCCGGCTCCGCCACGTTAAGGTATCCCGTCTGCGAGCTTACCCGGGCGTTCTTTATCCAGAAATGCCCCAAAAGTACGGAAGGTGTATCCGGCTCAAGGCTTCTGGCAAGATAATCTATATACCGGCTATACTGCTCTACCATAAGGTCTGTAGTCTCTACAATGCTCTTTCCTCTGCTCTCTTCCTTTGCAAGGGCAGTGCTTCTAAGAAGGTAGGGCATGCCGGCCACCTGAACCGGCCCGGCGGAGGTATCTATCTTTATAATCTCCGGGCGGGAGAGGATGTGCACGTTATCTACCCCCAGCGTACGGTAGATTTCAAGGGCATTTGCGCGGGAGCGGGCATTGGGCAGATCATGGTTGCCGGTAACCATAACAACCGGCACCCCGGATTCTGTAAGACGCTTTATGCACCGGGCAAACTCCCTCTGCTGGGTCTGGTTTGGATCGCGGGTTTTATAGGCATCCCCGGCAAAGAGAGCCAGATGCACTCCCGCGGCCAGTGCGCTCTCTATTGCAGCATCAAGAGAACGTCTGAAATCCAGCATACGGGTGTTAAGTCCGGTCTCCGGGTCTATTCGCCCGTAGGTTTCTATGCCGAAGTGGATATCGGCAAAATGCATAAGTTTAACTGTTTTCACGTAGAAAGAAAGCCTCTTTTATTGGATTAACGGCGCTATCAATCTCCTGTAAATTATAGCAGAAAAGAGCCCGGCTTTCCACGCAAAGGCCTTTTTCATGATGCAGATGTATTTGACATCCGAAACTAAGGCATGATATACTTCCGCATGTTGTGCCGACGCCTGATGCTGTTTGAACAGGGGCCGGTGCAAAGCGCAAAAATATGATCGCCTAATTTCCAGATGGAAAACGGGGGAACCAGGCTCTTGGGGCTAATCGCCGTTTGGCGTAGGACAACTCTTCTGTCCGAGTCCGTCAGCTAACTTCGTAGGCGTTGGAAGAGCACCAGCGAGTGCATCATATTCATGGGGTATGTGAAGAGCATACCTCTGTCTATTGGTATAACCACGCCTCATCCGCTCTATCCACCGCATTACAACAGGTTCTCCCTGATTTTTTGATTGACACAGGGAGTATGTATGAAAATCCAGTATACAAGCAGCAGGATTATTGTCGCTACTGGTGTAATCCTTGCACTTCTAATACCAAACACCGCCGCTCTGGGAGACCCGGTTGCAGAACCCAAATTGGATGCCCCTCCGGTTATCTCCGTATTAGAGGAATCACCCGCACAATCGGAGACGGCCGTGATTGCTGTAAATCCCCCGGAGGCAACCCAGGATTCATCCGTGATGGCAAAAGAGACTGCGCCTCAGCAGGACGGTTCTTCTCTTGTGAAAGATGCAGCACCGGAGACTAAATCTCTTACCATTGCGCTTCCGACACCTAAGAAAAAGGTAAAAACGGCTCCTCCAAAAAAGGTTGTAAAAACATCAACTGCTAAATCTGCAGAACAAAAGCACGCAAAGAAGCAGGCCAATCCCGTTACTGCAAAGCATGCAGAATCTAAGACAACGCAAGAAGTAGAGAGCGGCAATATTTTCTCCCGCACAATAGAGGCGGCTAAAAATATGGTGAGGCACGCTTTAACATGGCTTGGAACCCGGTACATCTGGGGCGGCACCTCCAGGCAGGGGATAGATTGCTCCGGGCTTACGCGGGAACTCTACGCAAAACTGGGCATAAAGCTCCCCCATTCCGCCCAGAAGCAATCTAAATTGGGGCAAAGGGTGGCCGGAAACGCACTTAAACCCGGCGATCTGGTATTCTTTAATACAAACAGGGGGCCGTGCACTCATGTGGGCATTTATATTGGCGATGGAAAATTTCTGCATGCCGCTAATCCAAAACGCGGCGTACGGATAGACAGTCTTAGTTCGTCCTACTACAGCAAACGCCTTGCAGCGGCCAGAAGATACTCGTAAATTCATGTTTCGTATGGTATAATATGGGCGGAGTAAGCCAGGTGATCGCTGCAGTCCACCAAGGTGGGCTGGGGAGGAAAGTCCGGGCTCCAGAGGGCGC
>CALNCU010000315.1 GCA_937875395.1 uncultured Armatimonadota bacterium
GAACAGGTTACAGTGCTTGTGAATGCAATCCCGGATTATATATCTTCCCTCGCCCGCCGTGTATCGCGGCTAACCGTTGACTATCCCTCCGTTCAGCGGCGCCTGCAACTTGGCGGGAACACGGTACGCAGCCTGCTTCCATCCGTATGGACGGTTTTAAGCCGTATAGGCACATACTCTCTCTCCGCCCTGTCCATTATTGTGTTTGGCCTGCTGATTATCCTTATAGTAATCTACATGCTTGCAAACCCGGGCCCGCTCCTGAAAGGCTATCTGAACCTAATGCCTCTTCAGTTGCGCGAGCCCGCTGTCAGAGCGTTTTCCAAAAGTTCGGAGATGGTTGCCGGATGGGTTGCTGCAAATGTGATTGTAGGATCAATAGAGGCCGTGCTCTCCGGGATAGTGCTCACACTGCTGGGGGTTCCTGGCGCCCTGCTGTGGGCGGTGCTTGCATTTTTCTCCGAACTGGTACCGCAGATCGGGGGGTATATCATGATGATACCCCCCATTCTGGTTGCACTGGCAATTGATCCCTGGACTGCGCTCTGGGTTCTTATCTTCTACCAGGTGATGCAGGGAGTGATGGCTAATGTTGTTGCACCGGTGGTGAGGTCTTCACAGATGAAGGTGCATCCTGTATCGCTGCTCTTTGCCGTCCTTGCAATGGCGGCGGTGTTCGGCTTTCTGGGAGCGATCATTGCCACGCCGATAACGGGTTTCATCAAGGCATACTATGACGAGTTCATCCTGGCACGGAGACGTGTGGAACCGGGCCGGGAAAAAGATGTGGAATCCATGCTCGCGTGGTGGAAGAACAGATAATGTATTCCACGGCAAGAGGCATCAGTGCGTGCGGCATCTTCGTATTGTTTCACGAAGGTATGGGTCACAGCAGGCATCCGCTATTGGTAGTTCATTGCATCCTCAGGAACTATGCTATCAAGGTATCATCCGAGAAGTCAATATATTCGTTCCTGCCGTATGCCTCTACGTATTCTGTGCGCAAGCTCTTCAGGTGGTAGATACGAAGGCTATCCTTATCAGCAGCTATGACGCTCCTAAGCTTGTTTCGGAGCTTTTCCATATCCACCTCACTTACCGTGCATTCAAAGACCGAGTGCTGTACACGCTGGCCGAAATCCTTGCAGATTTTAGCTACCCGCGCAAGCCTGCGACGCCCTTCACGGTCTTCCGTGTTTACGTCATAGCAAAGCAGTATATCACCCCTCATCTGTCACCTCGGATAGTATGGGAGATACTCCCTCATGTCGCCACGCAAGTGTCTTGCCAGAATTCTCGCCTGCAGGTGAGGCACCAGGCCCAGCGGAGCTTTCGATTTTAGGAGCGAATGATGTATCTGCGTATGCTTTCGTTTTTGGTAATCTGCAAGCACAATCTTCCTGCCGTCGTCGTTCAGCAAGACGGAACCACCAGGACGCTCGTCGAAGTGCTGTTTTTGCAGTTGTTTTCTGTTTATCAGGCTCAGTGCCAGCCTGTCAGCAAACACCGGCCTGAACTCCTCCATAAGGTCAAGCGATAGCGATGGGCGGCCCGATCTCAGAGCATGGAGATATCCAAACTGAGGATCCAGCCCCACTCCCTCAGCCGATGCAGTACAGTCGTTTAATACCAGTGCATACAAAAATGAGAGCAAGGCGTTTATCCTATCCCTGGGCGGGCGCCTGTTCCGGGAAGAGAACTTGAAATCTGTCCGCTGAGCCAGGATCATGTTGTCGAATACTTCGAAGTAGTCCGCTGTCGCCTGACCCTCATATCCGCGTATCTCGTCAATATCCAAGGTGCCGGAGAGTTTGGATAGATAGCTGCTTATCCAGTTTGAAACCCTCGCCAGATCCTCTTTCTTTCCTTCATCGAGTATTTCTCTATGTGCTCTTAGGATTACTGAGCGCAGATTGTGCATCTTTCCCGCCGCAATGGAACGTGCAATCCGGGCGCGGGCATCAGGGTCGCAATGCGCCCGGTATTGGGCATCCCTCAACAGGACGTTTCCTGAAGTCGGCCCAACTACCCTGCCAAGAAACCTTCCATTCATATCCAGAAAAGTGACGGTTCGGCCCTCCAGGGAACACTTATGCACCAGGTGCGGGCTTACCATCACGTTGCCGAAGGTCACAATTCCGGCTAAATGGTGCAGGGGAGTTTGAATAAGCTTCTTGCCATCCGCCTCCACTTTGGCTGTCTCGCCTTCCTGATGGACATATGCCCCCTGTGTCATCACAAATAGTGTGTTGAGTAGTTCCATGCTCATTCCATCACCTCAGATTCCACCGGGGCAAACAGGTCCATTTTGCCGCCATCCCTATCCAATGCACTTATCTGGGATGGCATGCATACGTGGGTAAGGGAGCAGTTCGGGCATCTGGCATCATCTACCGGTGGAGGCAGATTACCGATTCGAAGAATAGATCTGATCGATTCTATAGCCTCAAACGTGCTGCGCCTCAACTCGGCGGTAAGCTCCACCTCACGGCGTGCGTGCGATGAGCTATGGAAGACTGCACCAAACGGGACAGTTCTCCCAAACATTTCTTCCAGACAGACCGCTTGAGCGCAAATCTGCATGTCATCACTCTTATTCGGTTTTTTCTCTCCCAGCTTGTATTCCACTGGATAAATTGATCCATCCTCATGAAACTCCACGATATCCGTCTTTCCGTAGAGCCCATATTTCTCTGACCATACAGGGAGTGCCCTCTGCACATCAACAAGGTGTTCCTGAGTTCCGGCGGGTTCGTCCACTCTGGCGTGAGCCATATCTCCACGCAAGGTAAAGACATTATCCTCGTATACCCTGTCTACATGTATAAGAGCGCATCGTCTGGGACAGTAACCGAAATGAGATATCGCCGACAACAGCACAGTCTCTTCTTCGGGAAAAATGCTCATGGAAGAACCTCCGTCAACCGGTCTATGGCATCGGCAATATTTCAATGCCGATGCCCCAGTGAAACAGCAGGACAAGTAATAGATACCCTGCCTGCCAAACGTTTCAACCCTCATCGGTGCCGAAGCACCGGCGTAACCTCACCCGACCTCTCCAGGTTGGTGACTGGGTTCTAGTTTCAATCCCCACCGGTGCCGGAGCACCGGTGCAACCGGCAGTATCCTCATGCTGGTGGTTCCCCAGCCATTAGTTTCAATCCCCACCGGTGCCGGAGCACCGGTGCAACGAGGGATATTTAGGATGGATGTATGATACAGTTATTGTTTCAATCCCCACCGGTGCCGGAGCACCGGTGCAACTAGGGGTATTATACTAGTGTTGTTCTTCGTAGACGGTTTCAATCCCCACCGGTGCCGGAGCACCGGTGCAACTAAATTAATCAGGCACCCTGGCACAGCAACCCCAGTTTCAATCCCCACCGGTGCCGGAGCACCGGTGCAACTGGATTAGTTAGGCATTAGAACTTTATCAGCTTTTTAAGTTTCAATCCCCACCGGTGCCGGAGCACCGGTGCAACGTATGGTCGCGCCGGTGTTTACATCAGCTATAACGTTTCAATCCCCACCGGTGCCGGAGCACCGGTGCAACACATTTACCCCGTCTGCGGCAGATGCGGCAGGCATGTTTCAATCCCCACCGGTGCCGGAGCACCGGTGCAACCTGTGCGCATATGTCATATTAACAGTAGTAGTTTGTTTCAATCCCCACCGGTGCCGGAGCACCGGTGCAACATCTCTGCTTTGGTGCCGACACTCCCAAACATTCTGGTTTCAATCCCCACCGGTGCCGGAGCACCGGTGCAACCCCGGATGCTATGTTGCCGCTGGCGAGCTGGATTCTGTTTCAATCCCCACCGGTGCCGGAGCACCGGTGCAACATAATTTCTGCTATCTCCCAGGCGCTACCTACAACGTTTCAATCCCCACCGGTGCCGGAGCACCGGTGCAACCGCGTGTTCCACTGTAGAGTACCGTGCCGCCAGGGAACTTGTTTCAATCCCCACCGGTGCCGGAGCACCGGTGCAACATGGGCGATTTAGTAGCACGGAATGAATCCGCTAACGTTTCAATCCCCACCGGTGCCGGAGCACCGGTGCAACCTGGGAAATATTAGATGATGTGACGCGTGATTACGAGTTTCAATCCCCACCGGTGCCGGAGCACCGGTGCAACGCACTGCATCCTATGCCGATTGTGGAGGGGAAACTGGTTTCAATCCCCACCGGTGCCGGAGCACCGGTGCAACCAAGCTCCTCCCCGAACAATTCTCTCATGGGGTCAAGGTTTCAATCCCCACCGGTGCCGGAGCACCGGTGCAACGCTGGTCACAATCTGCCTGTTTTGCCAGGCGAAGTGTTTCAATCCCCACCGGTGCCGGAGCACCGGTGCAACACCCGAACGTTGAAGCAAACCTGTACACACACGAGTTTCAATCCCCACCGGTGCCGGAGCACCGGTGCAACCGCCGCATAGAAACCATAGACCAAGCCGCCCACTATGTTTCAATCCCCACCGGTGCCGGAGCACCGGTGCAACTGAGGGCGACTGCAAATACATTGTGTTCTCTATTGTTTCAATCCCCACCGGTGCCGGAGCACCGGTGCAACATCTGAGTGGTGTCACCTCGTCTATGTGCGCCCGGTTTCAATCCCCACCGGTGCCGGAGCACCGGTGCAACTTGCCCTGTAAATCTGCATGTGTCCGCATTGCCCGGTTTCAATCCCCACCGGTGCCGGAGCACCGGTGCAACTGCCATACATGAGGTGGAAATTTTCGTTTCTTCGTTCATTATGGCAAAATTCTATTCACCCTCCGTAATGCTGAGTTTGAATCCTTTCATCAGTATACGGAAGAGCTCCGCACGCGCGAATGCGCGGACCTTTCTCCTGTGTGCCGGTTGCGCTACATCCGCGCGTGAGAACCTGAGTCATCTTTCTTCGGTCTACAGACGTTCTATAACTTCTACCCCTGCTGGTACACGATCCGCATGGACTTTGATCTCGTAGTCTTGGAACTTGCGTGGCGACTTACCAGGCTCAAAGCTTCTCGACACCTCTACTATGCTCCCCAGATCAAGCAGCTTTTGCGCTGGGGAACACCCGAGTATAGCCTGCCGTGCGCGCTGTTCGGGATTAGCATCCGTGCCGATGTGCTTGAATATGATTAGCTTGCGCGCGCTCATCATCCCTTTGCTTGAAGAACGGTCGTGATCGTACATATTTTCCAGTGCGTTCCAAAGCAGTTCAAGGTCGTACTCGGTAAATCCGGTACCATGAACATAGCCATCTCGCTGGGCAAGGTGCGCGCTTACAAACCCCTTGGCTACAAATAGCCCGTAAGGAATGAGAGACTTTCTACCCATGGTGCGAAGCTTGTCTTCGTCTTGCTCAGATTCCCATTTCAGATATTCCGCAGTCCCGCCGCCTTTGACTTCTTCTGTAACAGCCATTCTGGTGATGGAAACTTCCAACGGCAGGACAGGGTCTAGCGAGCGTGCGAAGGAAAGCTGGACAGGGCCGCGCACCTGTCCGGCGTTGGGGCCGGTGCTCATCACGGCTCCGAATGTTCGGACATCGTAGAAGTTATCACACATCCAGCCGCGCTTGGCGTCAACCGCATCCTTCGTCTTCTGGCCTTTACCTTCAGCAGGGTTCGCTTCCTCGGCCTGAATTATCTTGGTATTCAGGTTACAGGCCTGCTCCACGAATATCGCATAGGGCATCCGGTTTTGCTCTCTTATCTGGACGTAGTTGCGTATTCTTCGTTTGATGGCAACATCTGAGACAAGACCGTGCATATCCTCCGGGTCGATCCGGGGTGAGTTTCCGGCGTCAGGATCACCGTTTGGATTGCCGTTTTCACAGTCAAAGAAATACAGGAACTCATAGCGGTTTGATATAGTGTTAGACATTATCGTTTTCCTCCGTAGTTTGATCTGTACTTGTTTCGGCACTGCCGTTCTTCGTTCTGCCGGCTGCAATCTCTTGATAATAACCCAGTGCAAACAGGCTTTGTTCTTCAAGGTTGAGTGTCTTTGGCACATTGTCCTGAATGCGTCCCCAGACCTGTGCAATCCGCTCGTTATACCAGTATGCGAGCCCCGGTTTGTGAGGCTCGATCTTACTCAGGTGGAACTGACTTGTGCGAGCGAGCCTCCCCAGAACCATCGCCGGGGTAGCGCTTGCCGCTGCATAGAACCTTTGTACTACTCCTGCGCCTACATCTCCCAGCGCACTCTTCTGCAAGCCTGCAAGCAACGCCATGAGCCTGCCGCACTGGTAGGCCGGATTGGGGTGTTCCTCATTAAGATAAGGGGTCATGTTGCCTTTCCCTCCGTTCTTTCGTATATGGTAGACCTTGATAAGCCCCATTCTGGTGTGGATAAGTGATATATTGTTAGCATGGTCCCGGCTTTTGGATGCCGTATCCAGCGCATCCTCAAATTTGCCGGACAGGATAAAGCGGGTGTTAAGCATAACTGCCTTTGCAAGCGCGCTATATGGAATTGGGATATCTTTGCGAAGCGCAGACTTCCATAGCGCCCGCGCCTGCGGCTGGACAGAATCCTGTTTGGTGACTTCAGGTGGCAGGAGAGATGTAACTATCCTGACTATTCCGGGGTCTTTGGCCGGATGTGAGCCGTATATGTTTACAATCTGAAAGTCCTCGAACCACCGTCCGACACTCTCCACCAGTTCTTCAAACGACCCCTCCATCCAGTCGCGCACCATGATTCTGCCGCCCGCCCCAGACAGCGTAAGGGCATAATATGTATTGTTTGCAAGATCAGGGTGTTTCCCTTCCCTTATGGAGTTGAGCAAGTCTGCAGCCCTTTTGTTTGCCGCTGCCTCCACCTGACCGGCAGATGGCTCTCCCAGCCAGGCCATGGCATCAAACTCACCAGGAATGCTTCTGTTGAACCAGTGGACTATCTTTGCCCCAACAAGAGGCCGTTCGCTGTTTGAGATAAGATGGTTTAGCGCGGCCCTGTAGGTTGCGGCCGCATCTTCGCATACGGCGCAGTTAGCCGACTGCTGCAACCCAAAGGATGTAAAAGCATCCTTGTCAAAGCAGATCAGCCTGTCCCCTATGGGGTTTCCGCCGACAGACGATAGCCC
>CALNCU010000316.1 GCA_937875395.1 uncultured Armatimonadota bacterium
TCAACCCCCCCGGGAAGATACTTCGGTCGCAGAGTGCCTTGGCACGCCGCTGCCGAAGCATTGTTTAAACTTGCAAATTCAAGTTTACAGAGTAGTAGTTCATAATATAAGTAATTTGCCGGATAGGGATCAACTCCATCCGGGATAATGAGATAGAGTCTCAATCTCAAGGCAGGCAAGGAGCAGTAAATGACCTTGGATCAGGTAAAAAAGGGTTCGCAGGTACGTATAGTATCCATAGGTGACGGTATTAGCCGGGCGCATCTGCTCAGGCTTGGGATATCGGAGGGGGCCACCGTCATCTGTCAGGAAAAACTTCCCATGGGGCCGGTGATACTGCGGCGTAAGCGGCAGGAGGTTGCCGTGGGCCGGAAGCTTGCAAAGGAAATAGAAGTAACGCTGGAGGGCCTGGAATGAGGTTTACCAGAGGCTTGCACCGGCACGGAATGCGTCACTGCAGAAGAACCGGCGCGTGCGGATTGAAGGACAAAAAGATTGTTCTGGTGGGAAACCCCAACGTAGGCAAATCCGTGATTTTTGGCTATCTTACCGGAGTGTATGCCGAGGTCTCCAACTACCCCGGCACCACCATAGAGATATCTCAGGGCAGATCTGATTGGGGGACGGTTCAGGATACGCCGGGGATATACGGTGTTGCATCTTTTAACGATGAAGAACGGGTGGCGCGCGATATTATTTTGGGGGCGGATGTTATAGTAAACGTAGTGAGCGCCGTCCACCTGGAACGCGATCTCTTCCTTACGCTTCAGCTTGCGGATATGGGGATTCCCATGCTGGTTCTTCTTAATTTTATGGATGAGGCGCAGGATGAAGGGCTGGAGATAGATGCAGGCCTGCTCTCCGATATCCTTGGCGTGCCGGTGGTGCCCGCCTCCGCAGTGAATAGGACAGGGCTTGATAATATAGCCGCCGCCATAAAGGGCGCCCGCCCCGGTCACGCCCACCCGGAAGTTGCCGCATTAACCACAGAAGCTCTTTACAAAGCAGGCTCAAGGGCGGAGGCCGTGCTGGTGCTGGAGGGGGATCAGGTTGTTGCAAAACGCCACGGCGTTCATCCGGGCGGGATGAGAGAGAAGATTTACGTGCTCCGCCGCGAACGTGTGAACGATATAGTAGGGCACGTTGTGCGAGAGACCGGCGCAGCAAAAAGGTTTGCTGCCAGGCTTGCGCAGTTGACTATGAATCCGTGGACGGGCATCCCCATCTTTCTGGCCGCCCTGTATATGATTTACCTTGTTATAGGCGTGTTTGTGGCACAGCATGTGGTGGGCTTTACTGAAGGCTCCATTATGCAGGGGCACTGGGAACCCCTGGTGCGTTCTGCAGTGTTTAAGTGGCTGCCGCCAAACTCTGTGCCGGGCATGCTCCTGGCCGGGGAGTACGGCATGTTTACCATGGCTGTAACGTACCTTTTTGGGTTGCTTCTGCCGCTTGTTGTGGGCTTTTACTTCTCACTGGCATTTCTGGAGGACAGCGGGTATCTTCCACGGCTGGCAACCCTGGCAGATAGAGTGCTTGGTGGGATAGGGCTGAACGGGAGGGCGGTTATACCAATTATCCTGGGGTTCGGCTGCATAACCATGGGTACCATAACAACCCGGCTCCTGGGAACGGAGAGGGAAAAGACAATAGCCGCATCCATACTCAATTTCACCATACCGTGCTCTGCGCAGCTTGGAGTAATTGCTCTGCTCCTTGGGCGGATAGGTTTTGCATATTCGCTTACGTACGTGCTTGTGATAGGCGGATGCCTGGTACTTGTGGGGACTGTGCTTAACCGCTCGCTCCCGGGCGAATCTTCATCCCTTTTAATAGACCTGCCGCCCATGCGCATGCCGCGCATGGGGAATGTCATTAGAAAGACATCGCTTAGAACCATGCTTTTTATGAAAGAAGCGTTTCCGTGGTTTTTGGCAGGATCGCTGCTTATTGCCGTTATGCAGGTTACAGGTCTGCTGGATGCATGGCACCGGCTGCTCTCTCCTCTTGTTGTAGGCTGGCTGCAGCTCCCCATCCAGGCGGCAGACGCCTTTGTGGTGGGCATGATACGCCGGGATTTTGGCGCAGCAGAGATTGCCGGTATGGTGCTCACCGCGCCGCAGACGCTTGTGGCGCTTATAGCCATGACTCTCTATGTGCCGTGTACGGCATCCGTAGCAATTCTATTTAAGGAACGAGGTTGGAGGGAGGCGCTTACTATATGGGCGGCTACGTGGATAAGTTCTTTTGCAGTCGGCGGAGCAGTCTCTCAGCTGGTGATAAGGTAATGAAAGAAACAGAGATTATTTGTACCGGATGCGGCGCCGTGTATTCATCGCTCCCCGGGATTACCTGTCCCCGGTGCTGCACTCCGCTCTGCCAAAGCGGCTGCGAGGGCTGCACGGCGGCTTGCGGGCTTCGTTTAACCGGCGGCACATCATTGCAGGACGGCATCAAGGAGAAGTAAAAGCATCTCCGGCCTTGATTATAATGAAAGAAGCACCGGAGATGGCCCCCAGTGCTTCTTGAAAGAATATACAAAATACTTGCTTTTGTCAGCGAGTCCTCTGGCGTCCTCCGCCGTGGCTCACCTGGCCGCCCTTGCGCCCGGCCTCTCTTGCCTCCTCCGATGTCCACTCATGGGCGGTACCCTTGTTGTGCGCTGCTCTGCCGCCCTTGCTTGCTATCTCTTTCTGCTTCTCCGGGCTCATACACGCAAATCCTCTTCTAAGTGCCATAATTACACCTCCATATAGTTGGCGCTTAAGCACCAATCGAATCTGATGAGATATTACCCGTACAATAAGAGCTTTAAACCCATCACTGTTTTTTGCATAGCTTTTTCCGGCTGCCGGACACCGGATGTTAATATACAAAGTAAACAATCTGCCCATAAATGGAAAAGTTTACAACCGAATGCTGCTATGTTATAATCAAACGGAAATGTTTGCCCGCAAAACAGGCGGGAATAACTGATTAATCAAACTTAAAACGGAGGTTAGCGAATGCCGACAACAATAGAACATGTCCAGGGACGGGAGATTCTGGATTCCCGCGGCAATCCCACGGTTGAGGTAGAGGTCTACCTTGCAGATGGAAGCATGGGCAGGGCGGCGGTTCCGTCCGGCGCATCTACCGGCGTGCATGAGGCTATAGAGCTGCGCGACGGCGATAACAGCCGCTACCTTGGCAAGGGTACGCTCAAGGCCGTGGACAACGTAAATGAAGAAATTGCCCCAGAGATTATAGACCTGGATGCAATAGATCAGGTAGGTATAGACAACCTGATGATAGAGCTTGACGGCACCCCCAACAAGAGCAGGTTCGGCGCAAACGCAATCCTGGGTGTCTCCCTTGCAGTGGCAAAGGCCGCGGCAGTCTCCCAGGGCCTTCCGCTTTACAGATACATAGGCGGCACAAACGCAAAAGAGCTGCCGGTACCCATGATGAATATTCTAAACGGCGGCGCACATGCAGATAACAACGTAGACCTGCAAGAGTTTATGTGCATGCCCGTAGGCGCCTGCTGCTTTGCAGAGGCTGTGCGCATGGGCGCAGAAGTGTTCCACAACCTAAGAAAAGTCCTTAAGAAGAAGGGGATGAACACCTCTGTGGGCGATGAAGGCGGTTTTGCTCCCAACCTCCGCTCCAACGCAGAGGCGGTAGAATCCATTATAGAAGCAATACAGGCCGCCGGTTACAAGCCGGGCGAAGATATATGCATTGCCCTTGACCCCGCCGCAAGCGAACTCTTTAAGGATGGCAAGTACGTTCTTGCAGGGGAAGGCCGCACGCTCACAAGCGAAGAGATGGCAAACTTCTACGCAGAGTGGGTGGAGAAGTACCCCATCATCTCCATTGAAGACGGTATGGCGGAAGATGACTGGGAAGGCTGGAAGATACTTACAGACAAGATTGGCAAGAAGGTTCAGCTTGTGGGCGACGACTTGTTTGTAACCCAGGTGAGCCGCCTTGAAGAAGGCATAAGGAAGGATACCGCAAACTCTATTCTTATAAAAGTGAACCAGGTGGGAACGCTTACAGAGACGCTTAACGCCATGGAACTTGCAAAGCGGTATAACTACACCGCGGTAGTCTCCCATCGCTCCGGCGAGACGGAAGACACCACCATTGCAGATATTGCGGTTGCAATGAATGCAGGACAGATAAAGACGGGCGCACCCTCCAGAACAGACCGTGTTGCCAAGTACAACCAGCTCATCCGCATAGAAGAAGAACTGGGCGAAGATTCCATATTCCGTGGAATAGATGCATTCTACAACATCCGCAAGCCCTAACGGCATGTAAAACGGATAAAGGTAACTAAAGGGGGGCTGCTTCGGCGGCTCCCTTTTTCATAATGTATCCGGCCCAATATCTTCAAGCGGCAGGAGTTTGTCGCATAGCTCTGCCGCTGTGAATTAAATCAGTTTGACTAGAGCACTCCATTCTAATAGAATTATATAGGCAAACCATCCCGAAAGAGGTCTTTGCATGAAACGCACAAAAATAGTTTGCACAATAGGTCCGTCCTCAGAATCTGCAGAAATGCTGCGGAAGCTTGTTATTGCCGGCATGAATGTTGCCAGATTGAACTTCTCTCATGGCGCTATGGAAGAACATGCGCAAAGAATAGAGGCAATCAGAAAGATTGAGGCAGAACTTGGCAAACCCATAGCCATTCTTCAAGATTTGCCAGGCCCCAAGATTAGAACCGGAGACATGCAGGGGATGGTAGAGCTTCAGCAGGGCAGGACTTTTGTCTTTACCACTCGCAGCGTCCCCGGAGATGCAGAAGAGATTAACCTCCCATACCCGGAACTTGTGGCGCAGGCTGCACCCGGCCAGCAGATATTTGTTGCAGACGGACAGCTTGAGTTTAGGGTGGAATCTGCAACAGATACAGATATTATAACAAAAGTAATAGTGGGCGGCATGATAGGGGGCCGGAAGGGCGTTAATATGCCCGGCGCAAAGATATCCGTGCCATCGGTTACAGAAAAAGACCTTGCCGCGCTTGATTTTGGGCTAAAGTACGATGTTGACTGGGTGGCGGCCTCCTTTGTGCGCTGCGCTGCAGATCTTGATCCCGTGCGAAGCAAGATTGCATCCTCCGGCAAATCTATCCGCCTGATTGCCAAAATAGAGAAGAGCGAGGCCGTCTCAGATATAGATTCCATTATAGAGGCGGCAGACGGCATAATGGTTGCAAGGGGCGATCTTGGCGTAGAAATTCCGCTGGAGCGGGTTCCGGCGGTACAGAAATCCATAATAAAAAAATGCAACCTGGCTGGCAAACCCGTAATTACGGCCACGCAGATGCTTGAATCTATGATTGGGAACCGCAGGCCTACCAGGGCAGAGGTAACAGATGTGGCAAACGCCATTCTGGACGGTACGGATGCAGTTATGCTCTCCGGGGAGACGGCCATAGGGGAATTTCCCGTAGATACTGTAACCACAATGTCTAAAATTGCGGTTCAGGCAGAGATATCCCTTAATCACAGGCACGTTACAAAGCAGCAAACGCACGGGGCTGAGAAGTCTGTGACGGATGCCATAGCCCAGGGGACGGTAGACATAGCCATAGACCTGCAGGCAAAGGCAATAATTACGCCCACATCATCCGGGGCAACGGCAAGGGCCGTGTCCAAGTATCGCCCGGAGACACCTATTATTGCGGCGGCAACCACAAGGGCCACCTACAGGCAGCTTGCGCTCTCCTGGGGAATCTACCCGGTGGTTGTAGCCCAGACCCGCAACACGGATGATATGCTTGAAGAAGCCGTGGAAGGTGCAAAGCGGGCAAAGCTTGTTCACGATGGAGATATTGTGGTGCTTACGGCCGGTGTTCCCGCCGGGGTGCCGGGCAGAACAAACCTTATAAAAGTCCAGGTGGTTGGGCAGGCGATAACCACTTAATATAAAAGGGAAACAGGAGCCAAAACATGGGCGGACAGTCTAAAATCAGGCGCAGACCAAAGAGTGCGGGACGGCCCGGTAAATTCCGGCGAGTAGTATCAAAGCTGCTTGTAATCTGCCTTGTTGCGGGGGGCGGATACATGTTTCTGGATAAGCTTTCGCGTCCCTACAGAATCTCTCATGGCGAAGCAAAAGAGATTGCAGAAACAAAGAGGCAGATTAAGGCAGAAGAGGAGCAAAACCGGGCCTTAAAGCAAAATATAGAGTTTCTTAAGACGGATAGCGGCCGGGAAGTAGAGGCAAGAAGGCTGGGCTGGGTAAAGCCGGGCGAAGTTGCCATAGTTGTAGAACAGCCCTCTCTGCATCCAGAGACTATAGAAGTAAAAGAGCCGCCCAGGCATAAATCCTTTTGGAATGCCGTAAAAGGAATATTTATTAAGAAAAATAACCGGAAACCGTAACTTTCCCCTGATTTGGTTCAGGAAGATGGAGAATATTTATGCCCAGAGTGGGTCTTTATACGCTGGGATGCAAAGTAAACCAGTACGAAACACAAAAAATAGCCGAAGAGTTTAAATTAAAAGGCTTTGATATAGTTTCGTTTACAGAGGCGGCCGATGTATATATTATCAACTCCTGTACGGTAACAGTTACTGCAGATGCCAAATCCCGGCAGGCGGTTCGCTCGGCGGCAAACCGGAACCCTGCCGCCAGGGTAGTTCTAACCGGCTGCTATGCAGAGACTTCGCCCGGCGATGCATCTGCCGTTACGGGAGTATCGCTGGTACTCGGCAACAAAGATAAGCAGCTCCTTGTGGAGAAGGTATGCAATCTGCTTGGCTGGACGGAGCAGGATGCGCCGCGCGTGCCCGTCTACGAGCCGGTCTCCGGCAAACTTGGGCGTACCAGGGCGCTTATAAAGGTTCAGGATGGCTGTAACCAGTTTTGCGCATACTGTGCCGTTCCGCTTGCAAGGCCAAGCATGTGGAGCAGGCCCTTTGCGGAGATTGTGACAGAGGCGGAAGACCTGGCTTCACGCGGGTATAAGGAAGTAGTGCTTACGGGAATCCGGCTGGGGCGCTATGAGAACCAGGGGGCGGACCTGGCAGACCTGGTGCGCGCGCTCACCTGGGTGGGCGGCATAGAGCGTATAAGGCTTAGTTCCATAGAGATTACGGATGTGCCTGTCTCCCTGCTGCCGTTTATGTCCGGCAATACAAAGGTTTGCCGCCACCTGCATGTGCCTCTCCAAAGCGGAGACGATGAAGTTCTTAAAAGAATGAATCGCCCGTACACGGTGCAGGATTTTAAGGCGTTTGTACGAAATGCCAGGTCGATGGTGCCCGGAATCGCCATCACCACAGACGTAATTACAGGCTTCCCCGGAGAGACTGAGGAGGCGTTTGAAAATACCCGCAGGCTGGTAAGCGAAGTTGGATTCTCAAAGGCGCACGTGTTCCGGTTCTCCCCAAGGCCGGGCACCGCAGCCGCACGCATGAGGGATGATGTATCCCCCGCAGAGAAAGAGAACCGCAGCACGGTTTTAATGCGGGTTGCAAAAGAAGGCGCATGCAAATTTGCCAAATCTTTGATAGGGGAGACGGTACAGGTTCTGGCAGAGAGCAAGGTCTTGTCGGACGGGCAGAGGTCCGGGCTTACAGATACCTACGTGCGGGTGGTATTTGATGCTCCCGCGCTTATGGCGGGAAAGTTTGCAGGCGTGTGCATAGACAGCGTATCGCCGGACGGCATTGCGCTTGGGCATGTCACAACATAAGGAGGCAAGGAGTATGGAAAACTGCATATTCTGCAAGATTGCAGACGGCAGGATAAAGACAGATGCAGTCTATGAAGATGATAAGATAATTGCATTTAAGGACTTAAACCCCGTGGCGCCCGTGCACATTCTTATCATCCCAAAGGCGCACATCTCCGGGGTGATGGCCCTTACGGAAAAAGATAAAACCCTTGTAGGAGAAATTTTTCTGGTTGCCCGCAGTCTGGCAGAGCAGTTTGGCATTGCAGACAATGGATTCCGCATAGTAGCCAACTCCGGCGAAAACGCGGGGCAGAGCGTTCCCCACCTTCATTTCCATCTGCTGGGCGGGCGCAAGCTAGGCTGGCCGCCCGGCTGAAACACCGGCGGCAGATATCTATAATCAGGTAGCCCGACCCTTGTAAAACATACAGAATTTAAAGCCTTTCCGCAGTGAAGTTACCTTGACACGCTGACTGCATATGGGTATAATATGCGTGGACAAGGGGCTGCCTGTAAATGAGCTGCGCATCTGCGCAGCCCATATTATTATAGGGGGTTCTGGTTCTGCCCGCTTTTGAGCAGGTTAGGGTAGAGAAAACAGTAGACAAAGAGGGGTGACACTAATTGGCGCAGGTTCAGGTACGACAGAACGAGTCGCTGGATAGCGCGCTCAGGCGGTTCAAGAAGGAACTTGAGCAGGCTGGTACGCTACGTGAGGCCCGAGAGCACCAGCACTATGAAAAGCCGAGCGATAAAAAACGCAAAGCAGAGGCTGCACGAAAACGCAAGATTGCACGCAGCCGGCGTTCCTACTAGGCTGAAAGGCTGAGAGGCATAAAAATGTCGCTCATAGAAAAATTCCAAAACGATATGAAAGCCGCAATGAAGGCCGGTGACACTCTCAAAGTTTCCGTCATTCGTCTCCTTAAAAGTGAGATTAAAAACACAGAGATTGCGAATGGCAGGCCGCTTACTGATGAAGAAGTACTTAACGTAGTGGCAAAAGAGAGCAAGCGGCGGCGAGATGCTATAGAACAGTTTGCCCGTGCCGGCAGGACTGATCTTGTAGACAAAGAAAAGGCCGAGCTTGAGATTCTGGCAAACTATCTCCCAAAACAGCTTGATGAGGGAGATATAGAAAGCATTGCGCAAGAGGTGATACTGGAACTGCATGCTTCATCCATGGCGGATAAGGGCAAGGTAATGGCCGCCCTTATGCCCAAGGTTCGGGGCAGGGCGGACGGAAAGGCAGTAAATGCAATAGTCGAACGTCTGCTGCAAAGCAGTTCCGCAAAGCATGGTTAGTTTTCTTCGGCTCCCCGCGCGCGCGGGGCACAAGAAGGATTCAGAAAAAAAGCCGGCGCCCGGCAGAACAAACGGGCTCCGTTTATCCATGGGCGTCGGCGTCGTTCTGATACTCTCTATCCTTCTATCATTGCATCTTCTCCCAGACAAAGTCTCCATGCAGGTTGGCGATATCTGCCGGGAAGAGATTGTAGCTCACAGAACGGTCCGGTACCTTGATACCATGGAGACCGATAGGATGAGGCAGGAAGCCGCCGCATCCGCCGATAAGGTCTACCGGATTGTCCCCAAAGCCTCTGCAGATGCTGCTGCATCGCTCTCCAACATCTTTGAAATTTTTCGTCGGGCAAGGAACGATGTTCGCATCCCCACGCTTATAGCAAAGGACAGATATGTGCGGCGCAACCTTAGCGAAGATATAAGCGCCGCCTCCGTAAGAGATCTGCTTCTGGCAGATGCCCGGACGTTTGACAGCGTGGAGGCTTACTCCAAGCAGCTTGCACAGGAAGCCATGGATAGGGAGATCAGGGACGATACATCAGATATCCACCTGGCTCATGAAGAGTTTGAAGAGAGAATTTTAAACTATCTTGGCAAAAAAAAGGTGGCAAAGGCAGCCGTTGAGATAGGGTGCAGCGTAATCCGTCCCAATAGAATTTACGATGCAGAGGCCACAAAAGCCGCACGTGCCCGAGAGGCGGAATCCGTGCCGCCGCAGTACCGCCAGATTATTGCCGGAGATGTTATCATAGGCAAGGATGAGCGCGTAACCCCCCGGCACATAGACGAGTTTACGGCGCTCGGCCTTAGAAACCCCCGCATGGATTACATAACCGCGCTGTGTATAGCTCTTCTTGTTATAGGCGTGGTTGTGACGGTTATACTCTATATTGCCAGGTACCATTCCATCATCTACCAATCAATCCCCAGGCTGATGCTTCTGTCTCTTATTGTAGTGATAAGCGTATTAGGCTTAAAACTTGGGGGCACCATTTTAGGGTTAAAGCTTACGGGGGTGCAGTTCGGCTGTTTCACCATGATCTGGATAGCAACCGCCGGAATGCTCACCGCCGCCCTTTTAAGTGCAGACCTGGCGGTGCTGGTTATTGCCATGCTCTCTACCACAACCGGCCTGGCAATGAACCACGAACTCCGCTGGGCGCTTGCATCGCTTGTGAGCAGCCTGGTTGCAATCTACACCGTCTCTAATATAAAACACAGCTCAGATCTTATGCGTACAGCCGGCGCCGTATGCGCGGCAAATCTTGTGCTGGTCTGGCTGATAGGGCGTATAGGCGGGGACGTTGTGGGCGATCTTATAACGGGGAGCGGATGGGCCGTGTTTGGCGGCGTTGCATCCGTAGGGCTCTTCTGGCTGGGCTCATCTGCCATGGAGAAACCGTTTGGCATTACCACACACAGGCGGCTTCTGGAGCTCTCCGATACCAACAATCCTATTTTTAAACGATTACTTATGGAAGCGCCGGGTACATATAGTCACAGCATATTTGTGGGAAACATAGCGGCAATGGCGGCAGAAAAGATTGGCGCAGACGCCCTTCTTGTGCGGGTTGCATCGTACTATCATGATATAGGGAAGATAAAACGGCCCAACTTCTTTGTAGAAAACCAGCATGTAGAAAACGTGCATGACCGCCTGAACCCATCGCTCTCAGCCCTGGTTATACGGTCGCACATAAAAGACGGCCTTGATCTTGCAAGGGAGTATGGGCTCCCCCCGGTCATATGCGAGCTTATGAGCCAGCATCACGGCACCAGCCTGGTGCGTTATTTCTTCCACCGTGCCGCCACAAATACAGAGAGTGACGCATCCGTTCTTGAACAGCAGTTCAGGTATGACGGGGTAAAGCCTCAGAGCAGGGAATCCGCCATTCTTATGCTTGCTGATGCGGTTGAAGCCGCATCCCGGGCGCTTGCAAAGCCTACGCAGGGCCAGATAGAGAATATGGTGGATTCCATAATTGCAGAAAAACTGGCAGACGGCCAGCTGGATGAATGCGATCTTACATTTAAGGATATAAACCGTATAAGGGCTTCTTTTGATCGTACTCTTACAAGCATGCTTCATGCCCGTATTGAGTACCCGGAGATATGCATAAGTGAAGGGAAGATAGCTATTGGAAACGGAAGTGCTGGTAAGGAACTCCCAGCCGGAGAAGGTGGACACGGACAGGCTGGTGACAGCGGTAAAGACAACGCTGCGGTTTGAGGGTTTTAATCGTCCTGCAGAGGTGAGCATACTCCTTACGGATGATTATGAGATACAGAATATGAACCGGCGGTACAGGGGGATTGATAAGCCTACCGATGTTCTATCGTTTCCGCAACTTGATGCTTCCCTTGCCACCCCTCCCGGTTGTCCTGTGGCTCTGGGAGATGTTATAATTTCTATCCCAACAGCACACAGGCAGGCAGATGCGCGCGGACAGGCTCTGCCGGATGAGATTGATCTGCTGGTAGTGCACGGCGTTCTGCATCTTCTGGGGTATGATGATGTTACAGATGAAGGCGCAGAAGAGATGAACCGCCGGCAGGAAGAAATTCTAAGGCAGCTAAGTAATGAAAGAGAACTCTAACAAGGCGCAAGCGGAAGACGTTGAAGATCGGGTGCAAATGTGCCCGCCGATTAAAGCAAGGTCTACGCTTGAAAGCTTTAAATATGCGGCGGAAGGCATTCTGGATGTGTTTCGCACACAGAAACACATGAGATTCCACTTTATTGCTGTTATTATAGTGCTTCTTGGCGCTCTGCTTTTGGATTTGGATAAGCGGGATATGCTTATCATCCTCTTCACCGTGGCGCTGGTGCTTATGGCAGAGATGTTTAACACCGCCGTAGAAGCGGTGGTGGATATGGTTACTCAATCCTACCATCCGCTGGCCAAATTTGCAAAGGATGCCGCTGCGGGAGCAGTACTTATTGCTACAACCACATCCGTGCTCATTGCCTTTATGATCTTTATTGGCGATACCAGCCTGAGCAGACCCGTCCGTCCTACGCCGACAGATGCATACAGTCTGCAGCTTGCAATATTTACAGGCGTGGTATTGCTTATAATAGTTGGTATAATAAAAGCACTTAGCAGTAAGGGACGGTTGCTTAAAGGTGGAGCGGCAAGCGGGCATACAGCCGCCGGTTTTTTTCTGGCAACCACCATACTGCTTGTAACAAACAATGGCGTGGCGGCTGTGCTTGCTGTTCTGATGGCGCTTTTAATAGCGCAAAGCAGGGTGCAGGCAAAGATTCACACTCTGCAGGAAGTAGTAATAGGAGCGCTCCTGGCGGTGCTTCTTACATCTATTGTTTACTGGTTTATGCCGCATTACACAGCCGGCTTTTTGAAAATACTATAAATAGTGGAGGAGCGGACTTAGTTGTCAACAGAAGGTGACCCAAACAGTCTACTTCAGGTAATCTCTTTAGGGATTCCTGGAAGCATCATTTTTATCCTGGTGCTCATTCTCATGAATGGATTCTTTGCCATGTCGGAGATGGCGCTTGTTTCTGTAAGAAGAACCAGGATCAAGCAACTTGTAGAAGAGGGCGTTGCGCGAGCCCTCACTGTGCAGAAGCTGCTTGAAGATCCCACCCGATTTCTTGCAACGGTACAGATAGGCGTCACGCTTATCGGATTCTTTGCATCGGCTGCCGGTGCCGTAACTTTGGCCCGGCCCCTGGCAGAGTGGTTTGCACGCACGGATATTCCTGTGATTGCAGAAAATGCCACCGGAATAGCGGTTGCGCTGATCACGCTGGTTATTGCCTATGCCTCGCTTGTGATTGGCGAGATCTCGCCAAAGAGCCTTGCCCTGCAGTATGCAGAGCGGATTGCGCTTGTAACTGCCGGGCCTATTATGTTTATCTCCTACATAGTCTCGCCTTTGGTAAAGCTTATGACCTGGACAAGCAACATACTTGTACGCCCGTTTGGAGGCACTGCAAGCTTCTCTCCCCCCATACTTACGGAAGAGGAACTGAAGATGCTTGTTGAAGCGGGCGAAGAAGAAGGGGTGCTGGAAGAAGAGGAGAAGGAGATGATCCACTCCATCTTTGAGTTCACGGACACCGTGGTTCGCAAGGTTATGGTGCCCAGGATAGATATGCACGCCGTAGAGGTAAATGCTATGGTGGACGAGCTTATGGAGGTTATTACAAAGGCCGGACACTCCCGCATCCCCATCTATGACGAGACTATAGATAACATAGTAGGTATAGTGCACGCAAAGGATCTGCTCCGGGCACTGCATGAAAACGGCCGCAACGTTACCATAAGAGAACTTATGCATCCGCCATACGTCATACCGGAGAACAAAATGGTGGACGAGCTGCTATCAGAGTTCAAAGAGAGCAAGATTCAGATGGCCATTGTTGTAGATGAATACGGCGGCACGGCCGGCCTTGTCACCATTGAAGACCTTCTGGAAGAGATAGTGGGCGATATCATGGATGAGTACGATATTGAGGAGCCCAAGATAGAGATTTTGGACGAATGCACATCTGTGGTGGATGCCCGCGTGCCCATTGATGATGTAAACGAGCAGATGGACCTTTCCCTGCCGGAGGAGGAGTTTGATACCATAGGCGGCCTTGTGTTTGGTCTTTTGGGCCGGGCGGCGCACGAAGGAGAGACCATTAATTACGATGCTGCAGACCTGGTAGTTGAAAAGACCGACGGACGCCGGATTATAAAGGTAAAGGTGATAAAAAAAGAACCCACTCTTCGAGAAAAGGCAGAGCGTGAGGTTGAGGAATAGCATTGCAGAGAGGCCGGACGTAAAAACCCCGGCCTCTTATTTTTACTCTGCCTCCGGGTATGAACCCAGCACGTTTATGAAGAGCGTGTATTCAGAAAGAGCCGCAAGGGCCTTCTGCACGGGGGTATCCTTCACGTGCCCCTGAAAATCCAGGAAGAATACGTACTCCCACGGCGTAAGCTTTGTGGGGCGGGATTCTATCATGGTAAGGTTGATATCATACTTGTCAAAGACGCTCATCGCCTTAAAGAGCGTGCCGGCTTTATGATGCACGGAGAACATGACGGAGGTCTTATCCTTCCCGCTTGGCCCCGGTTCGTTAGCCCCAACCACAAGGAACCGTGTGCGGTTTTGAGGGTTATCTTCAATATGCTCGGCCAGCAGGTTGAGCCCGTACTCCTCTTTTGCAAGCGCTGTTCCAATAGCGGCGGAGTGGGGTTCCTCTGCACAAATCTGCGCGCCGCGGGCGGTGGTTGAAACGTCTATTATCTCTACGCCCGGCATGTTTGTTCTCAGCCATATGCGGCACTGTGCGGCGGCCGTGGGTATGGAATATACCCGTTTTACCTCCCCCGTATCCTCTGCCATAGAGAGCAGGTTATGCGTAATGGGCAGGTATATCTCCGAGCAGATTTTGAGCTTTGATGTAAGGAAGGTATCCAGCGTGTGGTTTATTACACCTTCCGTAGAGTTTTCTATGGGCACAACGCCGTACTGCGCGCGTTCCTTTTCTACCTCATTAAAGACATCTGGTATGGTGTCCATTGCAGAGAAATTGCACGATGAGCCGAACTTTCTTATGCTGGCCATGTGGGTGTTGGTGGCGGGAGGCCCCCAGTATGCAATGGTCATAGGGTCTTCAAGTGCGCGCGCGGCAGATATTATCTCCCGGTATATTGCACGGATGGATGCATCGGACAGGGGGCCTTTGTTGGCATCGGTAAGCCTTGCCAGCACCTGCTTCTCCCTCTCCGGCGCAAAGAACGTCTTTTTTGTGCGCTGCTTAAAAACGCCTATCTCTTTTGCGCAGCGCGCCCGCTTGTTTAATAGGTCTAGTATCTGGCGGTCTATATGGTCTATCTCTTCCCTTAGTTCATGAATATCCATCTCATGCTCCGCAGCAGGGCCGTAACTTTTGTGCGCACCCTATATTAGCTCACATAATACCACGAAAACCGTCCAATTGCCAATACAGGCTCCTCTGTGATAGAATAACCCTTGTGTATAGTTAAGGATGATATTAACGTGTGTGTATGCAGCAACATAAAGAGGACTATTCCCACAGGCATCCGGTGCATTGCGCTGGATCTTGACGGGGTTGTATACCAGGGCAGGGAGCTGCTCCCCGGCGCCGATGCCGCCATAAAACGGATGCGGGACATGGGCCTTGATATAGCCTTTGTCACAAACAGTTCCGGCAACACCAGGGAAGCCGTGGCAGAGAAGCTTTCATCAATGGGTGTGCCGGCTGCCCCGGAAGAAGTCATCACCGCCGCCTACGCCACCGCCACACTTGTAAAAAACCTTGCCCGCACAGAATCCCCCACGGTATTCCCGCTGGGGATGGATGGGCTGCGCACAGAACTTTTGCGTATAGGGGCCAAGGTTGTAGAGAATCCCCCATGCCAGTTTCTTGTTGTTGGGCTGGATAAGCATATAAACTACCACAAAATCTGCCTGGCACTGGATGCGCTTCTGGACGGCGCAATATTTGTGGCCTGCAACCGGGATGCAAGATACCCCTATCAGGATGGAAAGCTGGTTCCGGGTTGCGCCGCCGTAGTGGGCGCCGTTGAAGGCGCAATAGGGCGGGGGCCGGATTACTATGCCGGAAAGCCGGATACTCTTATGCTTAACATGCTCAGCAAGATGCACGGGCTTAATCCAAAAGAGATTCTGATGGTGGGCGACAGCCTTGAAAGTGACATTGCAATGGCAAACGCCTTTGGATCGCCCTCCGCCCAAATCCTCTCCCCGGAGGGCAGGATTCAGCTTGAAATCTCTAATGCCGCCGCGCTCAGGCCTACAATAGTGTTAGATTCATTGGCAGAGTTGCCCCAAAATCTCTAACTTGAGGTAGATATGGACGATAGACTGCAGACTCTTATAACCCCTACGGATTCCGGCTTTCATCAGATGGTAAGGTTTGGAATGGCCGGCGCAGTGTCCGCCGTGGCCGACACCGGCACCCTGTATATCCTTGCCGAGATAGCAAAAATGTACTACCTGTACGCCGGTATATTCGGCTACCTTGTGGGGATTATAGTAAGCTACAGTATAAGCATCGCCTGGGTCTTTCCCCATAGAAATATTAAAGACAGAAGGTTAGAGTTTGCAGTCTTTGCTGCTATAGGCATAGGGGCCATGGCGCTTACGGAGCTTATACTATATGCGGGTGTAGATATAATACACATGAATCTTATACTGGCAAAGATTCTATCCATAGGGCTTGTCTTTTTTTACAATTTTGGCGTTCGCAAGGTGATAATGTTCCGGAAGCCCTCCAAATCGGCAATTTAATCTGTTTAACATCCTGTATTGATTAGGCCCAATGAACATGGGGATGAGCCTGCGCCCTCCGCCCGGAAAAACGTTCATTGCTATGCCTAATTCATCTGTGGTATCATAATTTATCTTTAAGTATATACACAGCCGGTCGGTATGCCGCTTAAGCAGGCCTCCGCACCGGCTGGCTACGTTAGTAAGGGAGAATCAACGTGATTAGAGCCGGTATTATTGGAGCATCCGGGTACGGCGGCGGGGAACTTGTCCGTATCCTTGCCGCACACCCGCAGGTGGAACTTACATACCTCTCTTCAGAGACTTACAAGGGACGGGATATAGGGGATGCCCTCCCCAACATGCGGGGCTTCCTCTGTATGGAGTGCGAGGGTTATGCCCCAGATAAAGCTATAGAACGCTGTGATGTGCTCTTCTTTGCACAGCACAATGGATGGGCCATGAACGAAGCCGCCCGCTACCTTGATGCCGGACTCAAGATAGTAGACCTTGGCGCAGATTTCAGGCTGCGCGATGCAGAAGCCTACCGGGAATGGTACAAGCTTGAGCATACATCGCCGCATCTTATAGAAGAAGCCGTCTATGGGCTTCCGGAACTCTACAGGGAGCAAATTAGGGATGCACGCCTTATTGCGAATCCAGGCTGCTACGTAACCAGCACGCTTTTGGCGCTTGCCCCCGTTATGAAGGCCTACGTAATAGACCCGGAGACTATAATAATAGATGCCATGTCCGGGTTCTCCGGGGTTGGCCGATCCAAGTTTGCCCTGCAGAACCACTTCCCGGAGGTGAATGAAAGCGCCCGCGCCTACGGTGTGGCCTCCCACAGGCACACGCCGGAGATAGAGCAGGAACTCTCCGTACTTGCCGGCGCACCGGTGATGGTCTCCTTTACGCCGCACGTTATTCCCATCACCCGCGGAATCCTTGCCACCGTGTACGGCAGCATTGTAGGACGCGGCTTCAGCACCAAAGAGTTCATTCAGGTCTACCGCGAGTTTTACAATGATTCGCCCTTTGTGCAGGTGATGGATGAAGGCGAATATCCCACCACAAAGAGCGTTGCAGGCTCCAACTACTGCCGCATAGCTGTTAAGGTGGATGAAAGAACAAACCGCATAGTAATAATATCGGCAATAGACAACCTTATAAAGGGGATGTCCGGGCAGGCCGTTCAGAATATGAACCTGATGTACGGGCTTGATGAACGCACCGGCATAGTCCTGCCGGGGATGTATCCATGACAGAGAATTTAACAAACGGCGTAACCTATCCATTAGGATTTAAGGCATGCGGAGTGCGCGCCGGAATAAAAGAGAGCGGGGATGACCTGGCCCTTATCTACTCGGAATCTCCCGCCGCGGGAGCCGGGCTCTTTACCACAAACATGGTAAAGGCGGCGCCGGTGCTGCTCTCCCGCTCCCGGCTGCCTGCAGATAATCTGCATGCCATAGTTGCAAACAGTGGTAATGCCAATGCCTGCACGGGCGAGCAGGGGATTAATGACGCGCGCAGTATGGCTGCACATGCGGCAGAGCTACTTGGCGTGCCGGAGGAATCCGTACTTGCAGCATCTACCGGTATAATAGGCCACGCCATGCCCATGAAAAAGGTGCTGGCGGGGATAGATAAAGCCGTTCAATCACTCTCTGCAGAGGGCGGCATAGACGCGGCCCGGGCGGTTATGACTACGGATACCTATCCCAAGACGGCAACCGCAGAGTTTTCCATAGGCGACACCAGGGTTAGAGTGGGCGGCATGGCAAAGGGCGCGGGGATGATCTGCCCCAACGTGGCCACCATGCTCTCCTTTATCACAACGGATGCAGCAATTACCTCCCGCATGCTTTTGCGGGCACTTACAAAATCTGCAGACGTATCTTACAACTGCCTCACCATTGATGGAGACACCAGCACAAACGATACCGTGATAATCCTGGCAAACGGCATGGCCGGGAATGCAAAAATAGATTCGGACTGCCCGGAGTTTAATGAGTTTCTTCTGGCGCTTGGCTCCGTAACCACATCCCTTGCAAAACAGGTGGCAATGGATGGCGAGGGCGCCACAAAGATGGTGGAAATTACTGTAGAAGGAACCGCATCTTATGAAGACGCCCGGCAGATAGCAAAGACCGTGGCAAACTCTCCGCTGGTCAAGACCGCCATGTTTGGCTGCGACCCCAACTGGGGGCGGGTGCTTGCGGCGGCCGGCAGAGCCGGTGTAAATTTTGACCCGGCAGATGTTAATCTCTACTTTGGAGAGATAGAAATGCTCCGGGGCGGAGAACCGGTGGCGTTCCCGGCGGATAAGGCCCATGAACTGCTGGATAAGCAAGAGGTTCATGTGCTCCTCCAGGTGGGGGGAGGCCCGGGAAGAGCCGTAGTCTGGACAAGCGATTTTTCTTACGATTACGTTAAGATAAACGCCGAATATCATACTTAAATTGGCGGTTCGGGAGTTTATGAACATGAAACAAAGATCAGAACAGGCAGAGATACTGGTGCAGGCGCTGCCCTACATCAGAAACTACTTTGGAAAGACCGTAGTCATAAAGTACGGCGGCAACGCCATGACCAACAACACCCTAAAAGAGAGCGTGATGAAAGACATAGTTCTCCTCCGGTACGTTGGGATGCAGCCGGTACTGGTGCACGGCGGCGGCCCGGATGTTTCAGAGATGATGGTGCGGGTGGGCAAGGAACCCTGTTTTGTTGGCGGCCTGCGGGTTACAGATGCAGAGACCATGGAAATAGTAGAGATGGTGCTGGCTGGAAAGACCAACAAGGGCATAGTCTCCATAATCTCGCAGCAGGGAGGCAAGGCCGTGGGGTTAAGCGGCAAGGACGGCCGGCTCTTTGTGGCAAAGAAGGCGCAGACAACCGGCGCCGATCTTGGCTTTGTTGGAGAGATTGAAGAGATTAACCCGGAGATTGTGCAAATACTCATCCGCGAAGGGTACATACCGGTTATCTCTTCCGTTGCCGTGGGGAATAAAGGCGAATCTTACAACATAAATGCAGACCATGCGGCAGGGGAGCTGGCCTCTGCGCTCTCCGCTACCAAGCTTGTAATGCTTACGGATGTCCAGGGCGTCTACCGTGATTTTAACGATAAATCCAGTCTCGTCTCCACGCTCTCCATGGCGGAGGCGGCAGAGATGATCTCTTCCGGCAAAGCCGGAAAGGGGATGATACCAAAGATAGAGGCCTGCATAACGGCGCTCAGCGGCGGCGTAGAGAAGGCGCACATAATAGACGGCACGCTCCCGCATGCGCTCCTCATGGAAGTCTTTACAGACCGCGGGATAGGCACCATGCTAGAATAGTCAATTCCGTGCGCCGTAAAACATAAACCGCGCCTTATAAAGCATTGCCAGAATGCCCGCGTTGTGTTATAATATTTTGTTCCGGGGACATGTTCCCGGAAGATAAATACAGAACAATTTTCAGAGAAAAGGAGAATCAGGTTGAAAAAGGGAATTCATCCGGCGTACGTCCCGACCAAGGTGGTTTGCGCGTGCGGCAACACATGGGAGACCCGGTCAACCGTTCCGGAGATCCGGTTAGAGATCTGCTCCGCGTGTCATCCGTTCTTCACCGGACGGCAGAAGATCGTGGATACGGAAGGCCGCGTTGAGAAGTTCATGCAGAAGTACCGCAAAACCAAGCAGCCGGAAAAACAGGGTAAGTAATATTGCACGTAGAGCTTTTAAGCCACACGGCAGACCCGGAGCGGACGGTGGCAGCCGCCACGCGGCTGTGCTACTCCGCTTCGGGTATTCTTAAAATCAGGGATGCCATAGATGATAGAGAAGCGGCGCGTCTAATTAAAAAGGTGCTTCAACTGGGCCACTTCTCTGTTCTTGAGCATGCCTCCTTTACGTTTGGAATAGAAGGCATCTCCCGTGCGTGTTCGCACCAGCTTGTGCGGCACAGAATGGCCTCCTTCTCCCAGCAGAGCCAGCGGTATGTAAAGATGCGCCAGGTGCCGTTTAACATACCGGAATCCATCCGTAAAAACAAAGATGCCATGGAACGCTTCAGCGCCCTCTCAGATAGGCTGCAGGCAGATTATAACGCCATGCTGGCAGAGGGAATACCGGCGGAAGATGCGCGCTACATTCTGCCCAACGCCGTTGAAACAAAGATTATAATGACGGCCAATGCAAGGAGCCTCTTAAACTTTTTTGAACACAGGCTCTGCACCCGCGCACAGTGGGAGATACGCCAGCTGGCCGGACTGATGCTTAAATGCGTAAGAGAGGTAGCCCCAAATATCTTCTCCGCAGCCGGCCCCGCGTGCGAATCCCGCGGCTACTGCTGCGAAGGCTCCATGAGCTGCGGGCGTGCGGAAACTCTTGATCAACTTGTGGCGGTGAAAGATAACAGTGGAGAATAAACCACTCTATGGCGGCCAGGCCGTAATAGAAGGCGTAATGATGCGCGGCTCCAGATACTATGCAGTGGCATGCCGCAGAGCTGATGGAGAGATAGTAGTAGAGCAGGAATCCGTAGAGTCAATCTTCAAGAACCTGCAATGGATGAAAAGGCCCTTCCTCCGGGGAGTCTTTGCACTTATAGATGCCCTTGTTCTTGGCATGAAGGCTCTTAAGTTTTCTGCAGACATAGCCATGGAGGATGCAGAAAAAGAGGCATCCCGCAATAACCCATCAGACAACCCATCCAAGCCCGCAGGCAAGATAAACGATATTGCGGTGGGCGCTACAATGGTTTTAAGTATGGCCCTTGGGGTGGGAATCTTTATTATAGGCCCTCATCTGCTTGCTAATCTTATGCAGCTTTTGCATTGGAGCCCGCTACAGCTGAACCTGGGCGAAGGGTTTATCCGCCTTGCCATGTTTGTGCTTTACGTTGCGGGTATCTCTTACATGAAGGATATAAGAAGGGTCTGGCAGTACCATGGGGCGGAGCACAAGGTTGTAAACACCTATGAATCCGGCCAGTCCTTCACGCCGGAAAACTTTGCCACGCACTCAACCATCCACCCGCGCTGCGGTACAAACTTTATGATGTTTGTGCTGGTGCTCTCCATTATTTTCTACTCATTCCTTGGATGGGGAGGCGCATGGTATATGCGGATACTCTACAGGCTGCTCCTTCTGCCGGTTATTGCCGCCGTCGGGTATGAGCTAATAAGGCTCTCCGGAAGGTTCAGAAACTCCGGGTTCATGGCCGCCGTAATGGCGCCGGGGCTGTGGCTGCAAAGACTTACAACCAGGGAGCCGGATGAAGATCAGGTAGAAGTAGCCCAAAGAGCCTTTGATGCTGTGTGGGAGAGAGAAGAGAGTTCTAACTTAGAATCCAGGTGAGATTGTGTACGAGAGATTACAAGAAGTAGAAGATAAATACGAAGATTTGGCAAGAAAACTGGCGGACCCAAATATTTGGGGAGACCCCAAGGAATATCAACATCTGGCCAAGGCTCACTCGGACCTGTCAGGGATTGTTGAAACATACAGAGAGTACAAGAAGATAAGGCAGGAGAAGGACGATACAGAAGAACTTCTGCACGGTCACCTGGACGATGAAATGCGGAATATGGCCCAGAGCGAACTGGATATTCTGAAAGAGCGCGAGACAGAGTACCAGGGCAAGCTGCGGTTAATGCTCCTCCCCAAAGACCCCAACGATGAAAAGAGTGTGCTTATAGAAATACGTGCCGGAACCGGCGGAGATGAAGCAGCACTCTTTGCTAGCGAGCTTATGCGCATGTACCTGCGCTATGCAGAGCATAGGCGCTGGAAAACAGAGATAATGAGCATAAACGAGACCGGCATAGGCGGAATAAAAGAAGCCGTAATTGCAGTAGACGGAAAAGGCGCCTACAGCAATCTTAAGTATGAGAGCGGCGTACACAGGGTGCAGAGGGTTCCTGAGACAGAGAGCGGGGGGAGGATTCATACTTCTGCCGCAACGGTTGCCGTTATGCCGGAAGCAGAAGAAGTAGAGATAGAGATAAACCTTGACGATCTTGATATAGATACCTACCGCTCTGCCGGAGCCGGCGGGCAGAACGTTCAGAAGAACGAGACCGCCATTAGAATAACCCACAAACCCACCGGCGTGGTTGTAACCTGCCAGGATGAGCGGTCGCAGCTCCAGAACCGCGAGAAGGCCCTGCGAGTGCTAAGGGCAATCCTTTATGAGAAGAAGATGCAGGAGCAGCACACGGAGATAGCCGACGCCCGCCGCACCATGGTTGGCAGCGGCGACCGGAGCGAGAAGATTCGCACCTACAACTTCCCGCAAAACAGGGCAACGGATCACAGAATAGGCTATACCATCTACCGTATGGATAGCTTCCTGGAAGGAGACATCCAGGACATGATAGACCATCTTATTGCTGCAGATCAGGCAGAGCGGCTAAAAGGCTCTGAGGAAGCGCTCTGATTATATGAACCGCACCGTGCGGCAGATGCTTCTTAAGGCGGCAGAGACGCTTAGAAGCGCCGGCGTAGATTCACCCCTGCTGGATGCAGAGCTTATGCTTGCAAAGGCGCTTAAAGTTACGCGCACCCACCTTCTAGGACACCCGGAGTCGCCGGTCCCCGGGGAACCTGCAGAGCTTTTTTTGCTGTGGATCAAACGCAGAGCGGCGCGAGAACCCCTTGCCTACATACTTTGTGAGAAGGAGTTCTACGGGCTTACTTTTTACGTTGACCCCTCCGTCCTTATCCCCCGGCCGGAGACGGAATTTCTTGTTGATGCGGGCCTGCAATACCTAAAGAGCCAACCCCGCCCCAAGGCGGCGGATATAGGCACCGGGAGCGGCGCCGTAGCCGTCACCCTGGCAAAATATGCCCCGCACGCCGCCATCTGGGCCACGGATGTATCTAGCCGGGCGCTCACTATTGCCAAAAGAAACGCCGTGCAGCTGGGAGTGGCAGAGAGAATCCACTTTGCAGAGGGAGACCTTCTGGCCCCGTTTGCGGGAGAGAAGTTTAACCTTATAATCTCAAACCCCCCGTATATCCCCTCCGGTGAAATCCCCGCCCTTATGCCGGAAGTATCAAGGTACGAGCCCAAATCCGCCCTTGACGGCGGCCCGGACGGCCTTAATATCTACCATAGAATAATCACCAATGCGCCGGAATATCTTCTTCCCGGTGGTATAATTGCATTTGAGGTGGGGCAGGGTGAAGGGGAGCCGGTGCGCGCAATGCTTCTTGCCGCCGGGTTCTCTAATGTGAAGGCGGCAAAGGATTATGCCGGAATAGAACGGGTGGTAACCGGGGAGATGCCGGAATGAAGACTCTTCTTAAAACAGTGAATCCGCAAGCGCCGGAAGCAGATATAATTACAGAAGCCGCCGAAATTATAAAAGGCGGCGGGCTGGTGGGCTTTCCCACGGAGACCGTATACGGCCTTGCCGCAGACGCCTTAAATCCGGAGGCCGTGCGCCGCGTCTATGAGATAAAGGGCCGCCCGGCGGGGAAACCTCTTCCGGTTCAGGTGGCTTCCATAGGGGATGTATACGGGCTTGCATCAGAGGTTACGGAAAGGGCCGTGCGGCTTATGGAGGCCTTCTTCCCCGGCCCGCTCACACTTATCTTCAAGGCATCCCGCGCGCTCCCGGAGATGGTGACGGCGGGAACGGGGAAGGTAGGGGTGCGTATGCCTGACAACCCTGTTGCCCTTGCCCTGCTTAACGCCGTGGGAGGGCCTATTGTGGCTCCAAGTGCAAACCCTTCAGATGAGCCTCCCCCCGTGACCGCGGAAGAGGTAATGAGCTATTTTAACGGCCGGATAGAGATGGTACTCTCTGCAGGGCCGTCTGCAATAAAGTCGGCCTCAACGGTGCTTGATGTTACCGTAGACCCTCCCAAAATCTTGCGCGCCGGCACCCTTGGCAAAGAAGATCTGAGAAAATATTACTGATTCCCGGCGGCAAAGCCGGAGCCGTTGTCTAAGCTTAATAGAGTTATCACAGAAAATAGGGGAGGAGAAACGGCGCCGCCGGATAACCATAGAATTATAGCAGCATACGGTTGAAGGTTTTTGCCTATGCCGGTTGCAAAAAAATTGGCCCTATGTGCCAAAAAATTCCTGGAGCATAACCAATGAATACCAATGTATTGATGGAGAACGCCGGAGGCGTGGTGAAAGACTCTCTTATTCTTGAGGCAAAACGATTTGGCGTAAGTCATCAGCCGCCGCTTACTCTTGATGATTGGAAGAAGCAGCGAGCTGAGTTGGTTTCTCTTATCAAAGCAAATGCCGGAGCCTTCCCAGTGGCCTGCGACCTTGATATAAAGTATTACGAATCCATACAAATGTCCGGGTACAGCGTAACAAAGCTTACGTATCAGAGCCGTCCGGGGTTCAGGGTAACCGCAAACCTCTACGTGCCGGATGGCCCGGGGCCGTATCCCGGAGTGCTTAACCTGCATGGGCACTGGGCGCAGGGCAAATGCGCAGAGCGCGTGCAGAATCGGGGGCACCTGCTTGCCCTTAATGGGTTTGTTGTGCTCACCGTAGATGCTTTTGGCGCAGGGGAGCGCGGCACCATCCCCGGAGAGTTTGAATACCACGGCGCCGGCATAGGCGGATCGCTCTTCGCCATTGGCGAGACTCTTCTTGGCATGCAGATAAATGATAACATGCGGGGGATAGACCTGCTGCAATCATTAGATTATGTAGATGCAGATAGAATAGGCGTAACAGGGGCGTCCGGCGGAGGCAACCAGACAATGTGGGTCTCTACGCTGGACGAGCGGGTGAAGGCATCCGTGCCGGTGGTCTCCGTGGGTACATTTGAATCTTACGTCACCGGATCAAACTGTATATGCGAACTCCTTCCAAACGGGCTGACGTTTACTGAGGAATGGGGGATTCTGGGGCTTGCTGCACCCAACCCCATGCTCATCCTGAACGCTATGCAGGATAGCAACCCAACGTTCTATGTTTCAGAGATGACCCGTTCGTTCAACTCCGCAAGAGAGATTTACAAGCTATATGGGGAAATGGACAAATTCTCCTACCAGGCCATAAATCTTACGCACGGCTACTGGCCGGATATGCTTCAGTGTATGCTGGGGTGGTTCCTCCGCTGGCTGAAGGATGAAGGGGAAGGACGCCCGGTAGAAATTCAGGCGCATGAATCCCTAAGCGAATCCCAGTGCCTCTGCTTCCCGGATAACCGCAGACCGGCAGATGTTTCCTCCATATTCGGCTTTGTGCGCCCAAGGGCACAGAGGCTTGCCGCAGAGCATCTTTCCCCCGGCAATTCTATAGATGCGGCGCAGAAACGCGCAGAGCTTAAGGGCATTTTAAACGTGCCCGCCGGCCCAGACTATGTATCCATAAGCCGGGTAAGAGAAGGCGCAGAGGGCAATCTGTCCATCGCAAAGTTCTCTGTAGAGATAGAACAGGGGATTCCTGTACCGGTGTTTGCACTCTCTAAGTCAGGGGTAAAAGAGAAAGAGACAGTCATAGCCGTTCACCCGGACGGAAAGGATGCCGCGTGGAATGATCCCCGGGTGCAGTCGGCGCTGGACAGCGGCAAAACCGTAGTGCTTGCAGACCTTAGGGGTACAGGTGAGACCCACTGGGATAATATCCCCATTCATGCCCAGCCGCATCACTGCTCCGCCCGAGCCGTGCTCTGGCTTGGCAGAACAACCATAGGCGACTGGACAAAAGATATTCTTGGAGTTGCCTCCTGCATAAAGGATGTGCTCTCTGCAAAAAGCGTGGAGATTATATCATGCGGAGAGACCGGCCTTGCTGCGCTCTCGGCATCCGTCCTGTCCGAAAAAATAAAGTCTGTATATGCCGCCGGCGTGCCGGGGTCTTATGTAAACGATTCAGATAAAGTTCGTTTGTCTATGGCAGTGCATATTCCGGGTATTCTAAAATGGGGCGATGTTTCCATGATGGCGGCGCTCTCCAATGCCGGTGTAGAGATAACAGAACCCGTGGACTGGGGTGGGGCAGTCTACTCTAAAGAGCAGGCCCTGCGTCTTCAGGAAAATATAGATGCTCTAACTAAGAAGGCCGGTCTTATTGGGCATGCTAAGGTTAACAAAGACTAATCTTATACTGAAAAAAGCTATACCGGAGATTTTGCCGCCGGATGTTGACAGATAGGTGCCGTCAAGGTTACAATAGCAATAGAATTTTCCGTCAGGTAAGGGCATGAAAATTCCAATATACCAATATTTAAATATGCGATTTAAAGGAGGCAGGGGATTTCTCTGTCTCCTTTTGTTATGCAGAATGGAGAGTTGTATCGTATGTCAGTAGAGCGCCGGCCGGGCGTAGATTCCCGGTCTGTGATGGAGATGGATTCGGCCTATGTAATGCACACCTTCCGGCGGCAGCCGCTGGTGCTTGTGCGCGGAGAAGGCGCCCGGGTATGGGATGCCGATGGCAGGGAGTATCTGGATTTTCTTGCCGGAATTGCAGTAAACGGTCTTGGACACGCACATCCAAGGCTTGTAGAATCCATCCAAAACCAGGCCGGAAAGCTGATGCACGTAAGCAATCTGTACTACATCCCGGAACAGCCCCTGCTGGCAAAGAAGCTGGTTGAGCTCTCCGGCCTTGGGAAGGCCTTCTTCTGCAACAGCGGAGCAGAGGCAAATGAGACCGCCATAAAGCTTGCCCGCAAATGGTCATACAAAAATCAAGGTGAAGATAAGTACCAAATCATAACCGCGCTCCAATCTTTCCACGGGCGCACCATGGGAGCCATCACCGCTACCGGCCAGCCCAAGTATCACAAGGGATTTGCCCCCATGCTGCCGGGATTTAAGTACGTGCCTTATAACGATATTTCCGCTCTGGAAGAGGCCGTAGATGCAAATACCGCCGCAATAATGCTGGAGCCCATCCAGGGGGAGAGCGGCGTTCACCCCGCCTCCCTTGAGTATATGCGCCGGGTAAGGGAACTTTGTGATGCTAAGGGACTGCTCCTGATTTTGGACGAGGTACAGACAGGGCTTGGCCGGACGGGTGAATGGTTTGGCTTCCTCCACTACGGCATTAAGCCGGATATTATAAGCCTTGCCAAAACACTGGGGGGAGGCTTCCCAATAGGGGCATGCGTGGCGTCAAACCGCGTGGCGGATGCCTTTGAGCCCGGAGACCACGCCTCAACCTTTGGAGGCAATCCGCTTGCGTGCTGTGCAGCCCTTACCACCCTTCAAGTGATGGAAGATGAAGACCTTATAGGCAATGCTAAGCGCGTGGGCGCCTATTTTAAATCTGCGCTTGAGAGCATTAAATCCAAAACCGGAGCCATTACAGATGTGCGTGGGCTGGGGCTTATGCTTGGAGCAGAGCTTGCAGGCGGTAATGCCCAGCAGGTAGCCGCGGAATGCCTTAAGAGAGGGCTTATAATAAACCCCATAGGCCTGGATGTTATAAGATTTCTGCCGCCTCTTATAATAGGGGAGGTAGATGTAGATAAAGCCGTAAAGATTCTGCAAGATTCTATTGCAGGCTCTACGGCATAATAAAAAACTGCATATAGGGTATCCAAATAAAATTCCTTTTATGGAGGATAGGAGCCAGGTATGTGGAAGAGACTAACCGTAAGGGCTAGAAAATCTATTTTTCTAGCACAAAAAGAGGCAGAGAAGCTGGGGTATGCTCAAGCAGGGCCGGAACATCTGCTTCTAGCCCTGACGCGCGAAGACGAATGCGTGGCAGGCAAAATACTGCGCAGGCTGGGCATAGATTCCGGAACCATCCGCCAGGAGGTTATGCGGCAGATCTCTCGCGGTTCAGAGTGTATAGGGGATAGCATGCAGCTTACAGTTAGCGCCAAGCATGCACTTGATTATGCCTTTGCAGAAGCCAGGGAGATGATGGACGAGTGGGTAGGCACAGAGCATATGCTTCTGGGCCTTGCCCATGAAACAGGCGGGATGGGATCAATTGTTTTAGGCAATCTTGGATTAGATCTTATGCAGATCAGGGAGGCCTTAAGAAAGATTAAAGCAGGTACGCTCCCCTTTGAGAGCCAGCCGGACAGGGACTCTTGCGAAGTGCCCGCAGCCGCCAAATAGCCTTGGCGCCGGTACTACTTGGTTCATCAAATTATGGGGGGTGATACTTCTGGTCGCAGAGTGCCTTGGCACGCCGCTGCCGAAGCCCTGTTTGAACTTGTAAATCCAAGATTACTAGCAACTATAAAATATTTGGTTGCATAATTATTACTGTCATGTAAAAATTTTGCAAAAATTCACCTTGACAATCTTTATGCGGGCTGATATACTTAGCCGATAACTGGATGGAACGCCTTTAAGTTGGTCCTGCGAGGCCGACAAGGGTGCGTGCAGACAATATTTCTGTATCAGGCAGACCAACACGCCTCCTTGCTGACTTTGCAGGGGGCTATTTTTTTGCCCGGAGGCTTGCAATATGACAGAGCAAATTTCTCAGGTTATGGATGCAGACGATATACGGCGGGCCCTCACGCGGATAGCGCACGAGATTATAGAGAAGAACCGCGGTGCAGAGAAGCTGGGTATTGTAGGCGTGTGGCGGAAGGGCGCTCCGCTTGCAGAACGTCTGGCAAAGATTATAAGCCAGATTGAGGGGGTAAGGGTGCCCGTGGGAGTGCTTGATATCTCCCTGTACAGAGATGATTACATGACCAGGCAGCCAAAGGTAGGCAAGACGGATATCCCCTTTGAAGTAACCGGCAGGACCATAGTTTTAGTTGAAGAGGTAATCTACACGGGCAGAACCGTACGCTCCGCCATGGATGCGCTTATGGACATGGGGCGTCCGGCCGCCATCCAACTGGCGGTTCTGGTTGACCGAGGGCACAGAGAACTGCCCATCCGCCCGGATTACGTGGGAAAAAACCTTCCCACCTCCCGCAAAGAGAAGGTAGACGTGCAGCTTGCAGAGATGCAGGGGGAGGACAGGGTGTTTATTGTAAAAAAGAAGGATCCCTGAATTTCCAACAGGCATGAGGGAGAAAAATGGGCTTAAAAAGGAAGGATATCCTTGGCCTGCAGGAGATGTCGCCGGATGAGATAGAGACCATCTTAGAGACGGCGCTCTCATTCAAGGAAATTTTAACCCGCAAAGTAAAAAAAGTTCCCACGCTGCGCGGCCGGTCTATTATTACACTCTTTTTTGAACCCAGCACCCGCACCAGAACCTCTTTTGAGATGGCCGGGAAGATAATGAGCGCAGATGTATCAAGCATAGCCATGGCAAACAGCAGCGTTGTTAAGGGCGAATGCTTAAAAGACACCATTCTCACACTCCAGGCCATGAAACCGGACCTCTTTATAGTACGGCACCAGGCCTCCGGCGCGCCGCATTTTATAGCCGGCATGGTAAAAGAATCCGTAATCAACGCCGGCGACGGCATGCACGAACACCCCAGCCAGGGACTTCTGGACATGCTTACCATCATAGAAAAAAAAGGCCGCCTGGACGGACTTACCGTTGCCATTGTGGGCGATATCCTCCACAGCCGGGTGGCAAGGTCTAACATGTGGGGGCTCACCAAAATGGGCGCAAAGGTGCGTTTTGTGGGGCCGGAGACGCTTATCCCATCAGAGGCCAAAAATCTGCCGGTAGAGGTTTACACAAACGTAGAAGAAGGCATAAAGGGCGCCGATGTAGTGAACGTGCTCAGAATCCAGCGTGAGAGGATGACGGGCGGGCTGCTTCCAAGCACCAGGGAATACTCCCGCCTGTTTGGCATAACAAAAGAACGCTTAAAACTTGCCAAAGACAATGCAATATTTATGCACCCGGGCCCAATGAACAGAGGCGTAGAAATAATGCCGGACGTGGCAGATTCTGATATTTCCATGGTCACGGAACAGGTGACAAACGGGGTTGCCGTAAGAATGGCAATGCTTTACCATCTCCTTGGAGGCACTGAAGATGCAGTTGTTGCTTAAAGGCGGACGGGTTATAGACCCGCTTGCAGGTGTAGATAGAGCGGCGGATGTTCTGGTAGAGGACGGAAGAGTTTCCGCCGTAGGTGCCGCGCCGGATGCCAAAATCCCCGCGGAGTGCGTGGTAGACGTCTCCGGCAAGCTGGTGCTTCCGGGGCTTATAGATATGCACGTGCACCTGCGGGAACCCGGCCTTGAACATAAGGAAGACATAGAAACCGGCTCCCGAGCCGCGGCAGCGGGCGGATTTACCGGCGTGGCGGCAATGCCCAACACCATACCGGTTACAGATAACCGCCCAATTGTAGAATATATCTGCAAAAGGGGCCGGGACGTAGGCCTTGCCAGAGTATGCCCCATAGGCGCCGTCACAAAGGGCCTTCTGGGAGAGTCCATGGCAGAGATAGGGGAGATGGTGGAAGGCGGCGCAGTTGCCTTCTCAGACGATGCTTTTCCGCTGGCAGACTCCGGGCTTATGCGGCACGTTATGGAATACTGCCGCATGTTTAACGTACCCGTGATACTGCATTGTGAAGATAAATCCCTTGCCGGCGACGGCCTTATGAACGAGGGGCTTACATCTACCATGCTTGGATTACGAGGCATCCCGGACGAGGTGGAAGAAATTTCAACCGCCCGCAACATTCTGCTTGCCAGGCTCACCGGATGCAGAACGCACATAGCGCATGTAAGCACAAAGGGCGCAGTTGAACTCATCCGGCGCGCCAAGGAGGACGGTATACCGGTCACATGCGAAACGTGCCCGCAGTACTTTACCCTTACGGACGAATTAGTAGTTGGTTACAACACAAATGCCAAGGTAAGCCCGCCGCTTAGAACAGCCGAAGATGTAGAGGCGGTGAAAGCCGGGCTTGCAGACGGCACAATAGATGTTATAGCAACAGACCATGCCCCGCACGCCATAGAAGAAAAAGAGGCGGAATTTGCGGTTGCGCCTCCCGGCATAATAGGGCTGGAGACATCGGTAGGGCTTGTAATGACAGAGCTTGTGGCGCCCGGAATCCTTAGCGATGTCCAGGCATTTGAGAAGATGACCGCAACTCCGGCAAAGATTCTAGGAATCCCCGGCGGCACCCTGGCAAAAGGAGCCGTTGCAGATATTACCGTAATAGACCCGGCCCGGGAATGGGTTGTTAGGCCGGAGGAGTTAAAATCCAAATCAAAAAACACGCCGTTCGGCGGCAGAAGCCTCTGTGGAAAGGCAGCTCTAACCATCCTTGGCGGCAAAGTAGTCTGCCGGGATGGAGAGATTGTTGAATGATTTTGCAGGGGCAAATCTCAATGCCCGCCCGGTTCCGGTGCCAATCACCGCATAACGCAAGTGTAAGATAAAGAGGAGCAGGAGTTTGAAGAGAGCTATTCTGGTATTAGAAGATGGAACAAGTTTTGAGGGAGTCTCCATAGGCGCCACGGGCACCACGCTGGGCGAAGTTGTGTTCAGCACCTGCATGACGGGCTACCAGGAGATGCTGATGGATCCGGCATACGCGGGGCAGCTCCTCACGCTCACTTACCCGCTTATAGGAAACTACGGCGTATCGCCGGAAGATTTTGAATCAAAGCGGGTACAGGTTGAGGGATTAATTGTAAAAGAACTCTGCCGGTGGCCCAGCAACTGGCGGTCAAACGGCAGCCTGCAGGATTTTCTGGCAGGTCACGGCGTTGTAGGGATTAGCGGAATAGATACAAGACGCCTCACCAAGCACATTAGGGATGCCGGTGTTATGATGGGTGCCATCTCTACGGAATCCACCAGGGCGGAGGCGCTAAAAACCATAAAGAGCGTGCCGGGATACGGCTCAACAGATTTTGCAAAAAGAGTATCAACAGAAAACCCCTACGTTTGGCATAGGGATGCCAAGGTAAAGGGTCGCAAATACAACATAGTAGTTTTAGACCTTGGGGTAAAATACAGTATAATCCGAAGCCTTGCCGCCATGGGGTGCGAGGTTACGGTATATCCGTGCGATGCAACCGCAGACCAGGTGCTGAAAGGCAACCCGGACGGAGTGCTCATCTCTCCCGGCCCGGGCGATCCGGCGCTTCTTGATTATGCGCAGGAGACGGTAAAAGGGCTTATAGGGAAGAAGCCAGTCATGGGGGTCTGCCTGGGGCACCAGCTCCTGGGGAGGGCCTTCGGCGGCCGAACGTTCAAGCTTAAGTTTGGACACCGCGGTGCAAACACTCCGGTAAAAGACCTGGAGACGGGCAGGGTATACATTACCTCCCAGAACCACGGCTATGCGGTGGATGCAGACAGCCTTAAGGGTTCCGATCTGCAGGTTACCCAAATAAATTTAAACGATGGAACCGTTGAGGGAATGAAGCACAGCCGGCTTCCCATCTTCTCAATACAGTACTACCCGGAGTCATCGCCGGGGCCTATGAACAGCAAAAATCCCTTCGGCAGATTTTTAGACATAATAGAAAGTTCAGGTAAAGAGTAATGCCCAGGCGAAAAGATATAAAGAAGGTAATGGTTGTAGGCAGCGGGCCCATAATAATAGGGCAGGCGGCAGAGTTTGACTATGCGGGCACACAGGCCTGCCAGGCGCTCAGAGAAGAGGGGATAGAGGTAATCCTCATAAATTCCAACCCGGCAACTATTATGACTGATACCGGGATTGCAGATAAAGTCTACATAGAGCCGCTTAACGTGGAGTTTGCCACACGCATTATAGAGCAGGAACGCCCGGACGGACTGCTCCCCACGCTTGGCGGGCAGACGGGCCTGAACCTTGCAACAGAGCTTGCCATGCAGGGGGTTCTGGACAAGTACGGCGTTGAGATGCTGGGCACGCCGCTTGCATCCATACAGAAGGCAGAAGATAGAGAACACTTCCGCAAGCTGATGCAGGAGATTGGAGAGCCGGTGCCGGAGAGCTGGATTATAGAGAGCGAAGAAGAGTTGCGCCGCATCTCTAAAACAGCCCCGTATCCGCTAATAGTACGCCCCGCATACACTCTTGGGGGCACAGGCGGCGGAGTGGCAAACACCGTTGAAGAATTAATGGAGATAGGCGTGCGCGGGCTTAAGCTCTCCATGCGTCACCAGATTCTTGTAGAACGCTGCCTCCTGGGATGGAAAGAGATAGAGTACGAGGTAATGCGCGACGGCGCAGATAACAGCATTGCCATATGCAATATGGAAAACCTGGACCCTATGGGCGTCCACACGGGAGATTCCATAGTTATTGCGCCCAGCCAGACCCTCTCTGATAAAGAATACCAGCTGCTTAAAGGCGCATCCTTAAAGATTATCCGCGCGCTTGGGATTCAGGGCGGCTGCAACGTGCAGATGGCTCTATCGCCCTCAAGCATGGAGTACTACATAATAGAAGTAAACCCCAGGGTAAGCCGGTCATCGGCGTTGGCATCAAAGGCTACCGGGTACCCCATTGCAAGGGTCTCCGCCAAGATTGCCGTAGGACTCACGCTGGATGAAATACCCAACGCCGTTACAAAAAAGACCCTGGCCTGCTTTGAACCGGCGCTTGATTACTGTGTAATAAAAGTCCCCCGCTGGCCGTTTGACAAGTTTGTGGGCGCAGACAGAACCATAAGCACCCAGATGAAGGCCACGGGCGAAGTTATGTCTATAGACCGCAGCTTTGAGTCTGCACTTATGAAGGCCATCCGCTCCACGGAGATAGGGATGCACTCTCTCCGCCATAAGAATGCCAACCTGTGGAGCGCCATGGAGATAGAAGAGAAGATTAAGAACCCCAATGATGAACGCCTTTTTGTAATTGCAGAGGCCTTCCGCCGCGGCACCATGATGGAGGAGATTGCAGAACTCTCCAGCATAGACCCCTGGTTCCTACGGGGGATAGAACGCCTTGTACGCATGGAAGAGAACCTGCGCAGCCACGCCGCAGAGTTTAGAGAACTTGCAAGCCAGCCCGGCCTGCCGGAGATGCGGGAGAACACCGTAGTCAAGCTGCTCAGAAGCTGCAAAAAGCTGGGCTTCCCGGACAGGCTTATAGCAGAACTGGTTGGTATGGATGAACTTCAGATAAGGGAGTTCAGAAAATCCATGGGGATTCTGCCCACCTACAAGATGGTAGATACCTGCGCGGCAGAGTTTGAGGCGCAGACCCCCTACTTCTACTCCTGCTATGAAGATGAGGATGAGGCAGAAACCTTTATACCTATTAGCACAAAGGAAGCCGGGGGAGGCAGAAAGAAGGCAATAGTAATAGGCTCCGGCCCTATACGCATAGGGCAGGGGATAGAGTTTGACTACTGCAGCGTTCACTCCGTATGGGCGCTTAGGGATGCCGGTTACGAATCAATAATCATAAACAACAACCCGGAGACCGTAAGTACAGATTTTGACACATCAGACAAGCTCTACTTTGAGCCGCTCACCCCTGAAGATGTGCTCAACGTAATAGACATAGAGCGTCCGGAGGGCGTTATAGTACAGTTTGGCGGGCAGACCGCCATCAATCTGGCAGAACCGCTCACAAAGGCCGGGGTGAAGATACTCGGCTCCTCCTTTGAATCTATTGACACAGCAGAGGATAGAGACAAGTTTGAGCGGATTCTGCGTGAACTTGATATCCCCAAGCCGGACGGGCGGGCGGTCACCTCTTCGGAAGAGGCCGTCAAGGTAGCGGAAGAGATAGGCTACCCGGTGCTGGTTCGCCCCTCATACGTACTTGGCGGACGGGCTATGGAGATAATAGGGAGCACGCAGGAACTTATAAGCTACATGACTTACGTGGTATCCGTCTCCCCCAACGCCCCCATATTGGTAGATAAGTACGTTGTGGGCAAGGAGGCAGAAGTAGACGTAATTGCAGACGGCACAGACTGCCTTCTCCCCGGGATTATGGAGCATATAGAGCGGGCGGGCGTTCACTCCGGCGACAGCATGGCCGTGTACCCATCGCAGACGCTCTCGCAGAGCGTACTTGACCAGATGGTGGAACACGGCATAAAGATATCCCGCGCCTTAAACGTAAAGGGCGTAATGAACATCCAGTACGTCATAGAAAATGATACGGCCTACATTCTAGAGGTGAACCCGCGTGCCAGCCGCACCGTGCCGTACCTCTCCAAGATTACAGGCATTCCCATGATTAAAGTAGCTACAAATATTATGCTTGGCAAGACATTAAAAGAGCAGGGGTATAAGGGCGGGCTCTACCCGGCCCAGAAGAACATAACCGTGAAGGCCCCCGTCTTTTCCTTTGCCAAGCTTGTCAGGGTAGATATAGGCCTTGGCCCCGAGATGAAGTCCACCGGCGAGGTAATGGGCGTGGATGAAAGCTTCTCCAAGGCCCTGTATAAAGCCATGATAGCTTCCGGCATAGACGTGCCCACAAAAGGCAGCATGATAGCAACCATAGCAGATGACGACAAGGCGGAGGCGCTCCCCATAATCCGGCAGTTTACCGGCCTTGGGTTCTCTGTATATGCAACAGAGGGTACCGCAAAGTTCTTAAGAGAGAACGGTGTAGAGGCAGAGGCGGTGAACAAAATAAGCCAGGGTTCGCCAAACCTTATAGATCTTATCAGGAGCAGTAAGATAGACCTTCTAATAAACACCATCTGTAAAGATAAGCATATAGAGCGGGAGGGCTCCGTTATCCGCCGCGCATCCGTGGAGCACGGGATACCATGCCTTACCTCTTTAGATACGGCGCAGGCGCTTCTATACGCCCTGTCTTCCAGAAAAGAGGGAGAGACCTTCGGGTGCCTCACCATAGATAAATACGTGGTTGACAGAAGCAAGGGTTAGCAGCCGCCGGGTGATACCTCGGTTGCAAAGCCGGAGACGCCGCTGCCGGAGCCAAAAATTATGAGCATATATAATCTACCAATAATAAGTCAGGAAGAAGCCGGACGCCGGACGCATAAACTTGTGCTCCGTGCGCCGGAGCTTGCCGGTGCATGCGCTCCCGGGCAGTTTGTGCACGTACTCTGCGGAACATATCACGATCCGCTCCTCAGGCGCCCCATAAGCGTGCATAATGCAGATGTAAAAGAGGGAACCATCACCCTTCTGTATGAAGTAAAGGGCAGAGGAACGGCGCTCCTTGCCGCAAAGCGCCCCGGCGAATATGCAAATGTATTTGGCCCGCTTGGGCAGGGATTTAAGCTTCCGAATACATGCGGAAGCCCAATACTCCTTCTTGGGGGCGGGATAGGCTCCGCTCCGCTCTACTTTCTTGCCAGGCGAATCTCTGAAACCGTAGGCTGCCAAACATCCACCTTCATGCTAGGCGCACAAAATTGTGATTCCATGGTCTGCCGGGAGGAGTTTGCCGCCCTTGGCCCGGATATCCGCCTTGCAACGGATGACGGCTCGCTGGGCTGCCGCGGGTTTGTGACAGAACTTTTTGCAGAGTATCTTGCTTCTTCAGAGAGTAGCACTCCGCCGCTGGTCTACGCATGCGGGCCAACCCCCATGCTTAAGGCGGTTGCGCTTATTGCAAACAAACACAACCTCCCCTGCCAGGTATCCCTTGAGGCAAAAATGGCCTGCGGAGTGGGCGCCTGCATGAGCTGCGTCGTCCGCGTGAAGGATGGCGGCGGTGAAAAGTACGTCCGCTGCTGCAAGGAAGGCCCGGTCTTTGATGCCAAGGAGGTTGTATGGTAGCAGAGAATAACCGGCTTAAAACAGAGATAGCCGGGATTAGCATGAAGAACCCGGTTATGGTTGCATCCGGGACGTTCGGTTTTGGGCGGGAGTATGCAGATTTTATAAATATAGAAGAACTTGGCGCCATAGTAACCAAAGGCACATCCCTTCTGCCGTGGCCCGGCAACCCGCCGGATAGAATTGCAGAGACTCCGGCCGGCATGCTTAACGCCATAGGTCTGCAAAACGATGGGGTGGAGAGCCTTATATCAGAGAAGCTCCCCTGGCTCCGCCAGTTTGATGTGGCGGTTATTGTGAACGTTGTGGGCAAAACTCTGGATGAGTACGCAGAGGTTGCGCGCCGCCTGGACGGCGTCCCCGGTATCTGCGGCCTGGAGATAAATATTTCCTGCCCAAACGTAAAAGAGGGCTGCATAGCCTTTGGTACGGATGCCGGGATGACGGCGGCCGTGGTAGGCTCCGTAAAAGCAGCCACAAAGCTGCCGGTTATCCCCAAACTCTCTCCCAACGTGACGGATATTGCTGCCATGGCCCATGTGTGCGAAGATTCCGGCGCAGATGCCGTGTCTCTAATAAACACTCTTATGGGTACATCCATAGATGCGGAGACTCGCACATTCCGGCTTGCAAACATTACGGGCGGCCTCTCCGGGCCTGCCATAAAACCGGTGGCCCTAAGGATGGTCTGGCAGGCGGCGGGGGCGGTGAGCATCCCCGTTATAGGCATGGGCGGAATCTCTTGCGCCCAGGATGCCGTGGAGTTTATGCTTGCCGGCGCATCTGCGGTGCAGGTGGGCACAGCAAACTTTATTAATCCAAATGCCGGGCCAAAGATAGCCCGCGGGATAGATGATTACCTTGCACGGCACAATTTTGAGCATGTGAAGGATATTGTAGGCGCCGTGAAGTCAAATAATCTGTAATATTTGCAAATCCGGGTTCACCAAATTAATCAAGGCGGCTTATGCTTTGGCTCGCGAGTGCAAGTACGCCGCCGCCGGAGCTTTTGCAGCTTTTTGACTGCGGCAACAGGATATACAGGAGAGGTTTATGGCGGCAAAGGATAAAATAATTCTGGCACTGGATGTAAGCAGTGAGAGGGAAGCAGTAGAGCTTGTAACAGAGCTTAAAGATTGCGTGGGAGCCTTTAAGATAGGCCTGGAACTTTTTACATCCCTTGGCCCGCGGATAATAGAGGCCGTGAAGAATGCCGGCGCAGAGCGAATTTTCTTTGACGGCAAATTCCATGATATCCCCAACACCGTTGCCGGTGCCGCCCGCGCCGCCGCCCGGATGGGCGTGTGGATGATGAACGTGCACGCATCCGGCGGGTCTGCCATGATGGCGGCCGCCCGTGATGCCGCCGCAGATGAGGCGGATAAGCTGGGCATACCGGCCCCTGTCATAATAGCCGTTACCGTTCTTACAAGTATAAACGCAGAGACTCTGCAGCACGAACTCTCTGTTCCCGTGCTGCTTCAAAACCAGGTCTCACACCTGGCGCAACTGGCGCAGAACGCCGGGTTGGACGGCGTGGTGGCCTCCCCTCATGAGATTGCGGCAGTCAAAGATACCTGCGGGCCGGAGTTTATGGTGGTTACACCGGGCGTCCGTCCAGCATGGGCCGCCACAAATGACCAGAAGAGGATTATGACGCCGGGCGATGCGGTGGCAGGCGGGGCGGATTATATTGTAATAGGCCGGGCAATCACCGCTGCAGATGACCGCCGCCTGGCCGCAGAGGCCATTATTGCAGAGATAGGCGGCTAGTAGGCGTGTAAACTTAATTGTGTCTGCGATACCCCGTTCGCAAAGCGAAGTGCGCTGCTGCCAAAGCAAGGTGCATCAACCCGTGGGGCGATACTTCGGTCGCAGAGTGCCTTGGCACGTCGCTGCCGAAGCAAGGGGTATTACCCCCGGGAAGATACTTCGGTCGCAGAGCACTTTAGTGCGCCGCTGCCGAAGCCATGTTTAAACTTACAAATTCAAGTTTACAGATTGGACACTAACAACCACGGAGAACCCTTGCCCAATACCTGGCCGCAGAGCAGATGCCTCAAATAAAAAAATGACCCCCAAACGCTGCAAGCCTCGCCGGGGCTTGACTCTTCTGCCTCATCCGTTCTATCATATACTCTGATCAGCAAGCATTAAGTATCCAGGAGAGTATGTTTTGGAAGATTTTATGAGAGGCAAAGACCTCTTATCCATAGATGATCTATCCCTCAAGGAGATAGAAAAAATCTTCTCTGTGGCGATTGATCTTAAAAAAAGAACGCTTACAGACCAGGTGAACAATCCTACGCTGCCGGGGCGCACGCTGGCAATGATCTTTGAAAAGCCGTCGCTACGCACCAGGGTCTCCTTTGACGTTGGAATTGCGCAGCTTGGAGGCCATTCCATATACCTGCAGCCATCGGATATCCAGCTGGGCAAAAGAGAGAGCGTGGCAGATATTGCCCGCACGCTCTCCAGAATGGTTCAGGGGATTATGGCAAGGGTCTTTGCACACCAGACAGTGGCAGATCTTGCAAAATATGCGGATGTTCCCGTAATAAACGGTCTCTCAGATTTGGAGCATCCTTGCCAGGCGCTTGCCGACCTGCTTACCATCTACGAGCATAAAAACCGGCTTGCAGGACTGAAGCTTGCCTACATTGGCGATGGATGCAACACCTGCAACAGTCTTCTTCTGCTCTCCGCCAAACTGGGCGTCCACATGACGGTGGGCTGCCCGGAAGGGTATGAGCCGGATGCAGGAGTGCTTGCCAGATCGCGCCGGATTGCAGAGGGCACGGGTTCCATCATCTCCATAGAGCATAATCCGTTTAATGCGGTTAAAGGCGCAGATGCCGTCTACACGGATGTCTGGGCAAGCATGGGACAGGAGAGCGAACTTGAAGAGCGCAGGCCGCTGTTTCAGCCTTTCCAGATTAACAGCAGGCTTGTATCCGCAGCCAAGGACGATAGCATAGTCCTTCACTGCCTCCCCGCGCACCGCGGAGAAGAGATTACGGATGAGGTTATAGACGGCCCGCAATCCGTGGTCTTTGATGAGGCAGAGAACCGGCTGCATGCGCAAAAGGCTGTTATGGCCGTCCTTATGTAATATTCCGGCCCTGCGCAAGAGGTAGTATATGAAAACGGCTGATCTTTTAAATTCATGCCTTCTGTACGCATGTCTTGTGGTATACCTTGCCTCGTTTTTATATGTCCTTATGGGGTTTGCAGCAAGAACCTGGGTTATCCCGTTTAAGATAAAAAGGATGCTCCGGTACATTGAAAAGACGCCGTCAAAATTTTTTGACAGTTTATCAATCAATAAAAAATCAAAATAGGAGTTATGGTACATGAAGAAAGTAGTAATTGTCTACTCCGGTGGACTGGATACCTCTGTCTGCATCCCCATGATGCGGGATATGTATGGATTTGACCAGGTTGTTACGGTAACCGTAGATGTGGGCCAGCCTGAGTCAGACCTTCGACAGGCAGAGGAGCGCGCAAAGATTCTTGGGACAGAGCACTACACGGTAGATGTAAAGAAGGAATTTGTTGAAGATTACATCTTCCCCACCATCAAGGCAAACGGAGACTACCAGGGCTACCCCATAAGCACATCCATCGCCCGCCCGCTTATAGCGCTCAAGGCGGTGGAGTATGCAGATAGGGTGGGGGCGGATGCCTTCTGCCACGGATGCACCGGCAAGGGTAATGACCAGTTTAGAATAGAGTTTGTGCTAAGGGCGCTTGGCGGCGGCAGGCCGGTTATTGCTCCCATGCGTGAGAAGAACTATACCAGAACAGAAGAGATAGAGTACGCGGCGCAGCACGGCATAAAGATAGAGCAGTCTACCGCTAAAATATGGAGCATAGATGAGAACCTGTGGGGCCGCTCCATAGAAGGCGGGCTTCTGGAGGAACCGAATTACATCCCGCCGGAAGAGATATTTAGTTGGACAAAGGGCCCGGACACAGCCCCCAATACTCCAACCATTGTTGAGATAGGCTTTGAGAACGGCGTTCCTGTTTCCCTGGACGGCACCAGGATGGATGGGCTCTCTCTTGTAAAGAAGATGCTTGCCCTTGCCGGAGAGAACGGCGTTGGGCGCATAGATATAATGGAAGATAGAATCCTTGGGCTTAAGGTGCGGGAGAACTATGAGTGCCCGGCGGCCGTGGCCCTTATCACCGCTCACAAGGCGCTGGAAGATTTGGTATGCACCAAGGAAGAGCGGGCGTTTAAATCTATGGTAGACTACCAGTGGGGCAAGCTTGCCTATGAGGGTCTCTGGTTTGATCCGCTGAAGGAAGACCTGGATGCATTTATCAACAAGATTCAGGAGCGCGTAGTGGGCAGCGTAAAGCTTCGGCTGTTTAAGGGACAGGCCAAGGTTGCAGGCCGCACAAGCCCGTTTGCGCTCTATTCCGAAGAAATGGCCTCTTTTGACGATAAGTCATTTGATCAGAGCGAGATGACCGGTGCTCTGAAGGTACACGGACTGCAATCCAGAATGTACTGGTCTCTTAAAAAGGAGAACTAATGGCCAAGCTCTGGGGCGGACGGTTCGGCAAGGAAACGTCTGAATTGGTAGACAGGTTTAACGCATCCATTGAGTTTGATTCCCGGCTGTGGGAGTACGATATCAAGGGAAGCATTGCCCACGCACGCATGCTTGGGAAGGCAGGCATCATCCCCAAGGAAGATGCAGATACCATAGTGCGCGGGCTTGAAGGTATTGCAGAAGATATCTCTGCCGGAAAGGTGGAGTTTGATGTCTCTGCAGAAGATATTCACATGAACGTGGAGAAGCTTCTGCGGGAGCGGATAGGGGACGTTGCGGGTAGGCTTCACACCGCCCGCAGCCGGAACGATCAGGTTGCTTTAGACCTTAGAATGTATGTTAAAGATCAGATAAGCAATGTGAACTCTGCAATACTCAGCCTGGAACGTGCGCTTGTAAGCCTGGCAGAGCAGCATAAGGGTACCGTGATGCCCGGATACACCCATATGCAGCATGCCCAGCCCGTGCCGCTTGCACACCATCTGCTTGCCTATGTATGGATGCTTAACCGTGACAGGGAACGCTTTTCAGACTGCTATAGGCGAACCGACGTAATGCCGCTTGGTTCCGGGGCCATGGCAGGCACATCATTCCCGCTTGACCGTCGTTTTGTAGCCAAAGAGCTTGGTTTCTCTACAATATCAGAAAATTCTATGGATGCGGTGTCTGACAGGGACTTTGTTGTGGAGTTCCTGTCCGCCGCTTCCATACTGGGGATGCACCTCTCCCGCTTTGCGGAAGAGATAATTATCTGGAACACCAGGGAGTTCGGCTTTGTTGTGCTGGATGATGCCATGGCAACGGGAAGCAGCCTTATGCCTCAGAAGAAGAACCCGGATGTAGCGGAACTTATCCGGGGGAAGACGGGCCGGCTCTACGGAAACCTTATCTCCATGCTCACCACCCTTAAAGGCCTGCCGCTAACCTACAACAAGGATTTGCAGGAAGATAAGGAGCCCATCTTTGATACCGTGGATACGCTTCTTATGTGCGTGCCCATACTGGAGCAACTCCTTCTAACCACAACGTTCTGCACAGATACAATGTCTGCCGGCGTAAAGGGCGACTTCTCAAATGCAACGGATATTGCAGATTACCTGGTGCGTCGTGGGGTTCCGTTCCGCGCCGCTCACGGAATTGCAGGCCGGATGGTTCAGTACTGTGAAGAGAATAAAAAGACCTTTTCAGACCTCAGCCTGGAAGAGTTAAAGGGCTTCTCTGATAAGTTTGAGAATACAAGCATGGTGGGCGGCGCAAAAGAGAGCATAGAGGCAAGGGATATTCCGGGGAGCACTGCGCCCGGGCGTATTCTTGAGCAGATAGAAGCGGCAAAGCGGTCTTTATACTAAGGTAGCGGAATCTGCCGGGTACCTCATTGCAAGCTTTATATACTTGTTGCCGGATTCAGATACCACGCTCCATTCATCTACCAGGTGATCTATAAGATAGAATCCCATTTGCGCGGTAGTGAGCTCGTCCTCCTCCGGCTCTATGCCGGGCTGGTTGGTGCAGCCGGTGCCGCGGCTGCAAATCTCTACCTGCAACTCTTCTTTGTTCACTATACACCGCACAGTCACAGGCGAGTGCCTGGGGTTGCTGAAACGCACCGCATTGCAGCAAGCCTCTCCCACGGCAATCTTTAAGTCCTCTATTTGCGAACACGTTAGTGTTGTGCGCCGTGCAATTCCCTCAACCGTTTTTCTGGCTATGGATATCAGCCTGGGTGAACCAGGGAATTCCAATTTTACTATAGTATGATCCGGCATGCTTGTTTGCAAGCTCTCCCATTACCTGAAATTATTAAGCTTAAAATAGTACAACTACATGCTTGACGACAAAGCAAGCAAAAAGGTTGCATTTATAAGAAAAATACGGAAAATATGTTTGCAGGGGGTGGGGGAGCTAACGCTTTTTGCTGCCGGGGTCACCAATAGCAGATAACGCCGTATCTACCGTCACGGTGAAATTTACTGTGTCTGCAAGGTGAAGGAATCCTGCAATCTGCATTTTATGCATAACACGGTCATTACAGTCTGCAAGCCAGAGACGCCCTTGTTGCACGGATAGAAGCTTTATGGCATAGACCAGCGCCGCCATGCCGCCGCTATCCATAAAAGTCACCTCAGACATATCTATAATAATATCCTTGCAGCCTTTATCCATAAAAGATTTAACAGCGTTTCGAAATTTATCTTCTGTAAAATAATCCAAATCGCCGCACACTTTTACAAGGGGCGTATTGCCGTTAATATTAGTGGTTATACTTGTCCTTGTTTCCATTGCAACACTTCCATCCGTCATAAGGATATAGCTGCCCGTACTAGATGCGATACAATTGTCGCACCATAGTCAAGAGTTGTCAAGTATGTGACCCGGTTTGTTCCTGGTTTTGATAATCCACGGGGAAGGTGCATGCAGCATGTTTAACAGATGGCCGCATGGAGGATTTTATGGCTCTGCTATAGAATATATTCACAGATTGCATGTATGGATACTTAACCTTAAAAGGAGCGGATACCATGCTTTTTCCAAAAGATAAGATGAGCCATACCCCCTCATTCCATGGCAACAAAACAGAAGAAGGCTGGCTGGTTCTTGACATAGGAAACATGGAGCTTGATGGAGTAACCAGGCTATACATAGATTTGAGGGATATAGAAGAGGTAAAGGCCCGGCGTGCAAAGGAATCAGATGCTCTTTCGCAGGCCAAGAAGCTTCTGGGAGGGTAGTGTGTTCCGCAGGCAGGGAACGCTGCCTTCACCCGGCGCATCCTCGCCGGGATGAAATTTGCCGTATCCATTCCTTCGCTTTATGCAGTATCAATTATCCGCCGTTATATCTTGACACCGTGCTCATCCGTATGATAACCTTTGCTAGGCAATTCCCCTCAGGGACGGCACACGCAGCCCGCTCGCTACGGAAAGACCACCCATCCTGAAAGGGCACGAATGATTCTTAAGAAGCTGGAAATTCAAGGGTTTAAGAGCTTTGCCGATCGTACGGAGGTGCTCTTTACTCCCGGCGTTATAGCGGTTGTCGGCCCAAACGGCAGCGGCAAGAGCAACATCTCAGATGCCATACTCTGGGTGCTGGGAGAACAGAATGTCCGGGCGCTGCGCGGGCAAAAGGCCCAGGATGTAATCTTTGCCGGTTCCACCAAGCGTAAACCCGTGGGGATGGCGGAAGTCTCGCTCACGGTAGATAATTCCAGCGGCAAGCTCCCCATAAACTACTCGGAAGTCACCGTAACCCGCCGGGCATACCGTTCCGGCGAGAGCGAATTCCTTATCAACAAAACCCCCTGCCGGTTAAGGGATATATATGAACTCTTTATGGATACAGGGGTGGGCCGGGAAGCCTACTCCATAGTAAGCCAGGGGGAGATGGACGCGCTGCTCTCTGCCAAGCCGGAGGATAGACGCGCCCTCTTTGATGAGGCCGCCGGGATAAAAAAGTACCGCCACCGGAAGAAGGAAGCAGAAAGAAAACTTGAGAACACGGATGCCAACCTCAACCGTGTAAACGATATACTCCACGAGATTCAGGATGAAATAGGCCCAATGCAGGAGCAGGCGGAGATTGCAAAACGGTACCTGGAACTCACATCCCGCCTGAACGAGATAGAAGTAGGCATCCTGATAAATGATCTGCACAGGCTCACGCAAGATATGGAGCGGGTTCGAGGCCAAAAGTCGGAAAGCTATGATTCTCTTGCAGAGCTTGAATCCCTTATAGCCGCCCTGGAAGAGAAAAAAGAGGCCCTTGCAGCAGACCTTGCAGAAGCGGATGCAGAATGTGAGAAGCACGCTGCCCTGCACCAGGAGTCCCTCACTCACCTTGAGCGTCTTGAAAGCCAGCTTGCCCTTGTTAACCAGAGCCACACGGCATCCGGCACATCTGAAAGGCTTATCCAGGAAGAGATAGTTCAGCTGGAAGAGAGAGCGGCCCAGGTGGCCCTGCAGAGGGAATCTTTGAATGATGAATATGCAGAGGCAGAGCAGAACGAGCGTGAACTGGCCGGAAAGCTTAAAGAAAAACAGGATAATCTGGCCCAGGTTCAATCTAAGATAGAAGACGCCCTGCGTGCCGTTGATAATCAGAAATCCAGCTACATAGAACTTGCAAAACAGCTTGCCACAGAGAAGAATGAACTGGTAAACACCACCGCCCGTATAGCCAGCCTGCAAAATCTTCTTGAAAAACGGTTGTCAGAGCTGTCCGGAGCAGAAAAAGAGGCAGGCCGTTCAACGGATGAAAAGGTGCGGGCGGGCGAAGAACTTGCCCTGGTGCGCAAAGAGATGGAGGGCATACGCAAATCCATAGAATCCATCCAAAGCACGCTGAAAGATAAGAACAACGCCAAAAGAGACGCCGCAGAAGAGCTTGCCGCCGCCGGGCGTTCCATAGTAGACCGGGAATCCCGCCTTAAAGCACTGCAGGAGATGGAGGCGGCCAAGGAAGGGTACTACCTTGGAGTCCGTTCCATAACGCAGGCAGTAAGAGCCGGTCATATAAAGGGCGGATACGCCGTTCTGGCAGATGTTATAAAAGTTCCCAAAGGCTATGAGGCCGCCTATGAAGTGGCCTTGGGAGGCAGCCTGCAGGATATTATTACGGATAACGAGCAGGAAGCCAAATCTGCAATAGAATTTTTGAAAAAGAACAAAGCCGGCCGCGCAACGTTTTTGCCCCTGACCATGATGAGGCATTCCACTTCTCCGGGGCTCAGGCAGCTTGTGGGCAAGAACGGGGTGCTGGGCCTGGGTAACGAGCTTATAAAGTTCAACGCCAAGTACGCTCCGGCCGTAGATTCCCTGCTTGGAAAAGTGCTTATAGTAGAGAATATAGATTCCGCCATATCCGTCTCCAAATCCGCCATGGGATGGAGCAAGATAGTAAGCCTTGACGGAGAGCTGATCTTCCCCAGCGGTGCCATGACGGGCGGAAATGCGCCCGGAAGAACGGTAAACATACTTGGGCGAAAGCAGGAGATAGAGAATCTTCAGGCGGAACTTAACAGCCTTAAAAGCAGGGCCGCATCAGCAGAGAAGCGCCTTGATACATTGGAAGATGAAACCGCCGCTCTTGACACCCGGCTTAAAGGCGTTCTGGAGCAGGATACCGGCCTTAAAATGTCCCTCCTGGAGAAGGAACGCCGCCTGGAGTTTGCCTCCCGGGAAGAGAGCCGCCTGCTGCAAGATGTAGAATCTCTCTCTGCAGAGAAGGAGAACCTTGAGGGCGAACTTGCAAAATGCAGGGAAAACCATGAAAGGCTCACCCTCTCCATAGAAAAGGCGGAGAGCGAGAACTCCAACCTGGATACGCTTATAGAAGAGACCAGAACGGTTGCACAAAAATTCCAGTCAGAATATGATGCCGTTATGGCAGAAATAAACTCCATAAACGTCTCCGTAGCCTCCCTCACCCAGAAGCGCCTTGGGGTAGAGCAGGCAATAGAAAACGTAGAGGAATCCGCCAGGGAGATTGGCAGCGAGATTGGAAGGAAGAAGGCTCAGCTTGGAAACACCCTTCAGGAACGTTCCGTAGCAGAATCACGGCGCGTAGAACTTAAGGATGAGCAAGAGAAGGCCCGCGCTGCCTGCCTTGCCAGAGAGAGCGAATCAGAGCGCTGGCGCAAGACCAAGCAGGCCATCCTTGCCTCAAGCCTAGAGGCAGGCGAGCAGTTAAAGGAAGCATCCCTTAAGCGTGAAGATACAACCGCCCGGCACCACTCCGAAGATTTAAAAGAGACCAGGCTTGATGTGCAGATTGCGCAGACTTCAACAAGGCTCCTTGAAGAGTACGATATAACCCCGGAGGACGCCCTCCGCCGCGAAGCGCCGGAAGTTAAGTACGGCGCCGCCACAGAGGTAGTGCGCCTGCGCCGCGAGATTAAAGGCATGGGCGAGGTTAACACCGGCGCCGTGCAGGAATATGAGCGCCTTTCTGAACGATTTGAGTTTCTAAGCACCCAGCGACAGGACCTTATGGATGCCAGAGAAAAACTTGTAGAAGCCATCCGTGGAATAGATGAGAGCACCCGCGGCGTCTTTGAAGAGACCTTTGAGGCGGTAAAAAAGAGCTTCGCAGAGATGTTTCAAAGGCTCTTTGACGGCGGCAAAACAGAGCTTGTACTGGTCGACCCGGAGAACATGCTTGAATCCGGGATAGATGTGCTTGTGGAACTGCCCGGAAAGAAGCGGCAGAACCTTCTTCTGCTCTCCGGCGGAGAAAGAGTGCTTACCGCGGCAGCCCTGATGTTTGCCCTTATGATGGTACGCCCAAGCCCCTTCTGCGTACTTGATGAGGTTGATGCCCCGCTTGATGAAGCTAATGTAGAACGTTTTGCAGATGTGATTCAGGAGTTTGCCGAAAAGTCTCAGATGATTGTTATCACCCATAACAAATCCACCATGGAGAAGGCGGATATTATGTACGGGGTAACAATGCAGGAGCCCGGAATATCAAAGCTGGTCTCCGTAAAGCTCTCTGCCGTGGCGGAGATGAACTAACCCAACTTACTTTTAACAACGTCACATATAGCGCCCGTAATCTCTTGCAACTCCGCAAGGTCCGGGCCTTCCGTCATAACACGGATCAGGTTCTCTGTCCCTGATGCGCGCACTAGCACCCTTCCCCGGCCCGCCAGGCGTTGTTCGCTCTCTTTTATGACATGGCCTACCTCCGGCACATTCTCCCACCCATTTTTATCTTTTACGGGGACATTTACAAGCGTCTGGGGAAACTCCTCCACCATAGCCCCAAGCTCTGAAAGAGGCTTGCCGGTTAGAAGCATTACGTTTAGAACCTGAAGCGCCGTTACCAGCCCATCCCCTGTTGTAGAATGCCGGGAGAAGATAAGGTGGCCGGATTTCTCGCCGCCTACTATAATACCCGTCCTGCGCATTTCATCAGAAACATACCGGTCGCCTACGCGGGTGCGGACAAGGGATATTCCTTCACGGCGCAGAGCAACCTCAAGCCCCATGTTGCTCATAACAGTTGCAACAACGGCGGAGTGGGGGAGGCGTCCCTCCCTGGCAAGATGTATTGCGCATATCGCCATCACGCGGTCGCCGTCAACGGCGCGGCCCTTCTCATCAACAAGAATAGCTCTGTCGCCGTCGCCGTCAAACGCCATGCCTGCCTGCGCGCCTGCAGAGAGCACCGCACGGCGCAAATCATCCAGATGCTGGGAACCGCAGTTATCGTTTATATTAATCCCATCGGGCTTGTTGTGTATAACTTCTACATCAGCCCCAAGCGCAGAGAAGATTTTAGGCCCTGCTTCACATACCGCACCGTTTGCGCAGTCCAGCACAAGCTTTATGCCGCCAAGTTTATGAGGGAAGGAACTTATCAGATGGCTCACATAGCCGTCTATCATATCGTGAACCCTGAACATGCGTCCCACGCCTGCGCCTTCCGCCCGTGCAAGGTTCTTGAAATTCTTCATCCGGGCTTCTATCTCATCTTCAATCTCGTCCGGCAGCTTGTATCCGTCTGCGCCAAAGAATTTTATGCCGTTGTCCCGCATGGGGTTATGAGAGGCAGAGATTACAACCCCGGCATCTGCCTGCATCAACTGCGTCATAAAAGCAACCGCAGGGGTGGGGGCCACTCCGGTAAGATACACATCCACCCCAATGGAACAGATGCCGGATGCCATTGCAGACTCAAGAATATCCCCGGATATGCGGGGATCGCGGCCCATCAGGATTTTTGCCTCGCTGTGCCTGCCCCTTAGCACGTATGCAGATGCCGCTCCAAGCTTTAGCGCAAGCGTTGGGCTGAGTTCTGTGTTGGCTATGCCGCGTACCCCATCCGTGCCAAAAAGTCTTGCCATGTTATAATCTCCGTAAGGATTTAATGTTTAAATATCTGTCTCAAGAAATCCTACTGCCTGCGCAAGGTCTTTGTCAAATATCTCCAGGCATTCCCCGTATAAAACAATGTTTAAAGTGTGACAAAATTTGCGGGAATTCATAGATAATTGGAGTTCTGCGCTTAGCTTGTCATAGCTCTATGTGGTAGCTAGTATTCCAAGAGGTTGTGAAATAAGGTTACCAAATACTGAGATGCCATTGACAAGCTTGTAACCAATGTTGTAATATAGCCTATGTTACCACAGTTGTTGTGGAACATGTAACAATGCTTAGGGTGTTTGAAAGGGGAAGAGTATGGACTCAAAGGATGGTGCCAGGGATTATGTAGGCATCAGAAAAGGCCTTGGCGGCCAATCCCTGGGCGAGCTTGAGGCCCAGATTCTGGATATTATCTGGGAACTAGAGCCTCCCGTGAGCACCACGCAGGTGTTCAAAGTCATGTATCCGAGAAGGGAACTCTCTTACTCGACAATCATGCTGACAATGGCCAAATTAGCAAGAAAGGGTGTTCTCACCCAGGAGCGGACGGGGGATAAGAAGACTGATCCCTTTATCTACAAACCCAATGTTTCCCGTAAGGAAATGGGTATTGCGCTCCTTAATGCTGTATCCACGCAGGTACTTGGCAAATCTCTTGACGAGGCAATTGTTGAACTCTGTGGGGAAAACGGTAAAATAACCCAGGGTTCTGTCACCAAGCTCAAAGAAATGGTGACAAAGGAAGAGAACCGTTAGTTAAGCGTTGCCGGGTTCGGGCGGTAATACGTAGTTCTACTTCATTTTATTCTTATGAGGCGTTGGGGCAGGTATAACCTGCCCCTTTCTTTTTTCTAAAAACTTTTTATTTCATGAACAGCATAGTAAACTGAGCTGTAAGAGCCTGGAAGCTTCCGGTAACTATTGTTATCCCTACAGCCAGCATTAAGGCTCCGCTTGCAAGTTCAACAGCCCGGAAATACCTTTTAAAGTTCTGCAGACGGCGCAGGACTGCTCCCGTGGCAAACCCGGCGGCAATAAACGGGAGGCCGAGTCCAAGAGAGTATATGCCAAGCAGGCCCACACCTTGCGCAACCGTCTCACTGTTGGCTGCAAGCGCCAGTATGGATGCAAGAACGGGGCCTATGCAGGGAGTCCATCCAAGCGCAAAGGTTACGCCTATCAAAAAGGCGCCCAGAACCCCTATATCGCTCAGAGAGAGGTGGAACCTCTTCTCAGAATAGAGCGATGGTATCTTAAATATCCCCAGCATATGGAGCCCGAATATTATAATCAGTATCCCGCCCGCCTTCATAACCAGGTTTGCTTTGGCGGTAAGGATATGCCCAATGGTTGAGGCCGTTGCGCCCATTGCTATAAATACTGCAGAGAAACCCAGGACAAAGAAGAGCGATTTTAATCCCGTTCTATGCAGCGCATGCGCATGGCCCCCCGGCCGCATCAGATCCTCTACCGACGCCCCCGACATATACGAAAGATACGCCGGCACAAGCGGCAGCACGCATGGCGACAGGAAAGATGCCAATCCTGCCAGAAAGGCTATTGTAGCCGTAACAGACATTTTTTACCTCAATCTATTTTAGAAGAGACTTTACTACCTTTTCCATATCTGCGGCAATCTCCGGCGAGAACCCTACATAGCTGGCACGTATAACGCCCTTTTTGTCTATGATAAACGTAGCCGGAATCCCCCGCACTCCGTAGACCGGTGCTGCCTGGTTTTGCGAATCCAGGAGGACTGTGTAGGTAACCTTGTTCTCTTTAACAAACGGTTTTACATCTCCCGCGCCGCCCCTGTCTACAGAAACGCCCACAACGGCAAGCCCTTTATCTGCATAAGTATCATGGAGTTTCTGCAAATGGGGGACTTCCTGCCGGCATGGAGGGCACCATGTGGCCCAAAAATCCATAATCACCACGCGCCCCTGTCCCTTTGGATTCTTCATAAGATCGTACAAGCTGACGGATTTGCCGTCAAGGGTGGACATTTTAATATTGGGAGCCTTCTGCCCCTTAACAGGCGCGCTAACCGCTACTGCTATAAAAACACATGTCAAAGCGGCTGCAATAGTTCCCACCGTGATGCTGCGTCTGGATGGCATTCTCATCTTTCACCTCTTCTGTTTGTTGTAATTATAATGCTACGCCCGTATTATATCATGTAATGTTTTAATTATGCTTGCCGGTTTGCAAATAAGGTTTGGTGATAATACATAGACGTTTTTTATTGTACCGCAGTTCTCACTTTTTTGTAACTTGCAGGAGTACGGTTTTCATGCTATCCTGAAGCCTGAATATATATTGCCAAATGGATACCGGAGGCTACATTGAAAGATAAACTTGGACGCGTGATAGGCATGATTGTCTTTGCGCTTGGTATAGTAATCCTTTTCTTTGTGTTGTATTCAGCCTACCAGATGTTTGCGCTTCCAGCAGCAGAGCTCTTCCATCCAAACGGCAACACGGGTCCGCTTACGGCTGTTGGGTTAGGCACTACGGTTGCCTGGATACTGTTAAAGATAGTAATGCTCTTTGTTATGACGCTTGCAAGCTCAATTATTGCAAGCAAAGGCATACAGCTCTATCTTGGATGCAGCAGCGCCCAGGCAGGCAGAGAGCCTATGAAGATAGAGTAGCATCATCCCCGGAAGAGCCTGGCCAGATCGCGAACCATATCCATCTTTTGTGCTGGGCAGAGATCGTCGGGGGAGAGCGCATCCACCTGTCTGTTGTTCGCCTCCCTCTTCAGATGTTTCTCCATAATGCAGACGGCTGCCTGAACCTCATCTGCCGTCGGCTGGATAAGGTGATCTTCCGCCTGCTCAACAATGTTGGGTGATAGAATTTCATCATCAAAGAGCGCGGGTTCCCGTGTAGTCATCTTGCCACCTCTTGCATAAAAGTTCTGTGTCAAGTGTACCCGCATACGCATATGCCGAATCTACAGTTGACCGCGGAGTTCGTCCCCGGTTATAATCTGGCGACGGATACCGGCTTAATCTACTGAGGGATATTCATGCAGTTTATAGCACCGGGAATTATCTTTATACTGCTTATCCTTGCGTTTTATTCCATATTTGTGGAACCCCGCAGGCTTGTTGTGAGGGAGCTGGATATCTATGTAAAGGACCTGGATGCGCGCCTCTCCGGCGTGCGGATATGCCACCTCTCAGACCTCCACTTCTTTAAACACGCGGCCAACCCTGCGCTTTTGAAGGGCATAAGGAGCCGGGCGTCCGATCTCTATGTTATCACGGGCGACTTTGTGCACTCTCATGCGGGGCTTTCCGCGCTGGAGGAGCTGCTTGCGGTGCTGAAGGCGCCCGTATTTGCCGTGCCCGGAAACGGCGAATATAAAATCCCCGTCTCCTCTGGCGAACTCTACAGCCTTCTTAAGAAACACAACGTGCAGATGCTGCTCAACAAAAGCCTCAATATTGCGGTAAAGGGAGCCCCTGTCTGCGTGATAGGCGTTGATGATCCGTTTACACAAAGGGATAATCTTTGCCAGGCCATGCAAGGTGCCGGGAGCCACGGGTTCTGCCTGCTGCTGGCCCACTCCCCGGATGTTATTGGAGACCCCTGCGCAGATTCTGTTGACCTTATACTTGCCGGGCATACGCATGGCGGACAGCTTAGGCCTCCGCTTTGGGGCGCTGTGTGGGATCATACCCGCCTGCGCCTTGGCGTGGTGGACGGCCTGTTCAGTCCGCAATCCCTCTCCCAAAAAACCGGCAGAAAGATATGCAAAACGCAGCTCTTTGTTAACCGGGGAATGGGCGGCCGGGCAGTGAGAGCCCGCTTTCTGTGCCCTCCGGAAGTTGTGTTTATAACACTGCGGCAGGCCGGCGTATAATCCTTTTGCTGCAAGCCCTGTATTGTCTATCACATTAACGTGTGCTATTATATCTATAATATAGACCCCCGCGGGTATTTGCTGCTATGAAGCCGAACTTGTAATATGGTTGGTTGAAATGGGTATCATCAATCTATACAGGAGGTATCAGAAATGAGAACTAGATATGTAACTTTGGTTTGCATACTATTGGTTTTAACAGTAGCCGGCATGGCATGCTCAACAGTGCTTCGTTCCGGCGAAGAAGTCTCTGTCCCTGCGGGAGAAAGTATAGCAGATGATCTGGTTGCAAGCGGCCAGAACCTGAATATTGGGGGGAATGTGGCGGGAGACCTGCTTGCGGCGGGCGGACAGGTATCATCCACCGGCAGGGTGGGGCAGAGCGCCATGCTTGCGGGCGGCACAATAAACATTTCCGGCCCGGTTGCAGGCAGTCTTAGGGCAGCTGGCGGGCAGGTGAACGTCTCCGGCCCGGTTGGAAAGAACCTTATGCTTGCCGGAGGAACCCTCACGGTATCTGATCAGGCCAGGGTTGGGCGTGATGTTGATGTAGCGGGCGGTAACGTAAGGATAGCCGGTAACGTAGCCGGCAACGTGCGTATCTCCGGCGGACAGGTGTATATTGACGGGGTTGTAGGGCAGAACGTGGTTGTATATGCCGGAAAGCTTACACTGGGCCCCAGAGCCCTTATAAAAGGGGATCTCACATACACCAGCGGGAAGAAGGCATCAATAGCAAGCGGCGCAAAGGTGCTTGGGCAGACCAAGTATACATTGCGGGCAGAGCCGATTAAAGAAAAAAAGGCCAAGCCGTGGATGACCGTGTGGCTCTTCATTCGGCTGGTAGGCGCATTTATAGTGGGACTGATAGTTATTGCGCTTGCCCCCAGAGATTCTATCAGCGTGGCGGATAGAATTAGCGGCTCCCCCTGGATATCTATGCTTGCAGGCTTTATTATCCTGGTGGTAGTGCCGGTAGCCGCAGCTATCCTGGCGGTTACACTGATAGGGCTGCCGCTTGCCGTTATACTTCTGGCGGTCTACTTTATACTTTTGTACCTGAGCAGGCTCTTTGTTGCGCTTTCTCTGGGCCGCTGGATTTTTGCACTGTTCAGAATGCCGGGCACATCGCCATATCTTGCGTTTCTTGTGGGTATAGTGGTGCTGTGGTTTCTGACGTTGATCCCATTCCTGGGCGGATGGATTAACTTTATAATTCTAATACTTGGCCTTGGCGGAATGATAATGCATCGTTATTATCTGCTTAGAGCTCCCAGGGCGCAAGAATAGGGGGTATGCGGGGCAGAGCTTAAAACTCTGCCCCCCGTTAAATATGGATGGCAGCACACTTGCCCGGCTGAAGGATAGAATAAAGAACAGCAAAAGAGTATGCGCATTTACCGGGGCCGGCATAAGCGCGGAGAGCGGGATTCCAACATTCAGAGATGCAGGCGGCCTGTGGGAGAACTACAATGTAGAGGACCTGGTTACACCGGAGGCGTTTGAAAGAGACCCCGCGGTGGTTTGGCGGTGGCATATCTGGCTTCAGGGATTGGCGTTTAATGCGCAGCCCAACGCCGCGCATAAAACGTTGGCAAATATGGATTCCCTTTTCCCGGAGTTCCTGGTTATAACCCAGAACATAGACGATCTGCACGAGCGGGCGGGTACAAGGCGTATGGTAAAGCTCCACGGCGATATAATGGAGATTCTGTGCCTTGAGGACGGCCACGTCTGCCGGGTGACCTCCCCCATGGATAGCAGCAATATTGGGCCGGATGCACTGCCCACCTGCCCCAAATGCGGCGGCGCAGCGCGTCCAAACGTTGTATGGTTTGGGGAGATGCTTCCGGTGGAACCCCTTGCCGAAGGTTCGGAATTTGCCCGGCGGTGCGATCTGCTCTTCATCATAGGCACCTCCGGCGCGGTCAGCGGCGGTTACGGATTTGCAGAATCTGCCAAGCGCGGAGGCGCCTGCATAGTAGAGATTAATCCCGAAGAGAGTGCGCTTACATATCTTGCCGATATAAGCATCAGAAAGCCTGCCGCGGCAGCCATGCCGGAACTGTTTACACCATGAGCACCTAAAGCGCTGCAAAACTTGCTAAATTCTCCACGAAAAGTTAAAATATCACAATAACACAAGCTTAATCACGGTCGATATTCCGACCGCACTCTTGCCCGGAGGTATTCGATGAATTTTGAAGGAGCCTGGACGGCCCTTATAACCCCAATGACAGACGGCGGCAATATAGATTGGGAAGGATTTGAGAAAAACCTTGCCTTTCAGATAGATCAGGGTATTAGCGGCCTGGTTCCCACCGGGACCACGGGCGAGTCTCCCACGCTTAGCTGGGACGAGCATAATAATGTGGTGGAACGCACACTGGCGCGCGCGCTTGGAAAGTGCGAAGTAATTGCAGGCACGGGCAGCAACTCCACTCGGGAAGCGGTAGAGAGCACGGAGCATGCAGCAGCGCACGGAGCCAGGGCGGCGCTTCTGGTAGACTGTTATTACAACGGCCCGTCCTCCCTTGAGCTTAGAGAAGAATATTACGGCGTGCTTGCAGAGCGCTTCCCGGAAGTCTCCTTTGTAGCATATGTTATCCCCGGCCGCTCCGGAACCTCTCTTGGGGTAGAAGACCTTGCCGTTCTTGCAGGCCGGTACCCCAACTTTGCCGCGGTAAAGGAGGCCACCGGCGATCTTGCCAGGATGGCCCGCACCCGGCAGCTTACCGGCCCGAATTTTAACATAATCTCCGGCGATGACGACCTTACCTTTAAGATGCTCACCGACCCCAGTATTGCGGCACAGGGAGTTATCTCCGTTGTGTCCAACATAGCCCCTGCAGCCATGCGGGAGATGGTTCAGAAGGCCCTCTCCGGCGATGTGGACGGCGCATGCAAGATTCACCAGGCCCTCTCTCCGCTCTTTGGAATAGTTACCGTTAAGGCAGAGAGCGAGCGCACTCTTCCGGGCGGCAACAGCCTTTATGTGCAGGATAGATTCAGGAACCCGCTCCCTGTAAAATGTCTTATGGAAGCGCTTGGGATGCCCGCCGGCCCCGCACGCCGTCCGCTTGGACGTATGAGCGCAGAGGGTGTGTCCGTGCTAAGGGACGCCGTAAAAAAGATGTGGAAAGACAACCCGGAGATTCTTGCCCCAATAGGCAGCTTCTATAATGTTGATATTGAAGCCAGGATTATGGATGATTCCTGCTGGGCAAATCTAAGTTACATGTAGAATTTTTGGTATTATGCCAAATTTCAACGGGCGCGAATTTTTATACGCGCCCGTTTGTTTTAAGCGTAAGAACCTATCTTAGAAAGAGCATCTCTGCATAGGTGGGGAGCGGCCATACATTGGCATCAACAAGCATCTCAAGAGAATCGGCCGCCTTTCGTGCGGATGCCATGGCGGGGATTACCTCATCTCTGTAAGCTGCGGCCTGGTCTCTTAAATCTTCAATGGATTCTGCTTTATCCAGCGTAGACTCTATGCTGAATATGCCGCTCTGCAGTTCGCCCGTAAGCCGGCATATGTTTGAGAGCACCTTTGTATGGGTCTCTGCATCTGCCCCGCACTCTTTAAGCGCATTTACTGTGCCGGCCAGTTTCCCCGAATAATCCATAACTGCGGGAAGTATTTGCCGTTTTGCTATGGATATGGTTGTCAGCGCTTCTATATGTATCTCCTGACAGTAGCGTTCCAGTATAGTGTCGTACCTTGCCTGCATCTCATGGCTGGTAAGAACGGCATGGCGTTCAAAGAGTTCAATTATATTTTTATCGGCCATGGCGGCAAGGGCGTCTACAGCGTTGCAAATATTGGGCAGTCCGCGCTTTTTTGCCTCTTCCGCCCAGCCGCTGGAATAGTTGTCGCCGTTGAAGATTATTCGCTTATGCTCCTTGATAATCTTATGTACCAGTTCCTGCGCGCTGGCATGAACGTCATCGGCTTTCTCCAGCTTATCCGCCATCTCCTGAAAGACATCGGCTGCAATTGTGTTCAGTACAAAACAGGGGCCGGATGTAGACTGTGTGGAACCCACCATTCGGAACTCAAACTTGTTGCCGGTAAAAGCAAACGGCGAAGTTCTGTTGCGGTCTGTATAATCCTTGGGCAGCGGCGGAAGGGTGCTTACGCCAAATTTTAATACCTCTCTCTTTCTGGGGGATATTTCTCCGCCGTTCCCCAGCTGATTTAGAATATCCGTGAGCTGGTTTCCCAGGAAGATGGAGATGATTGAGGGCGGGGCTTCGTTTGCGCCCAGTCTTAGATCGTTGCCGGATGTGGCCACGCTTGCCCTCAGGATGTTTGAGTATTTATCCACAGCCCGTATAATTCCGCAGAGAAACACCAGAAAAGTCTCGTTCTCGTGCGGAGTCTTTCCCGGATCCAGCAGGTTAAGCCCATCATCCGTTACCAGGCTCCAGTTGTTATGTTTGCCGGAGCCGTTTACACTGGCAAACGGCTTTTCATGCAGAAGGCAGAAAAATCCGTGCCGCAGCGCAACCTTCTGCATGGTCTCCATGGTAAGCTGGTTGTGGTCTGTTGCTACGTTAACCGTGGCAAATACCGGCGCCAGTTCGTATTGCGCCGGGGCGGCTTCGTTATGCTGAGTCTTGGCGGAGACTCCAAGCTTCCAGAGTTCGTTGTTCAGCTCAAACATAAAGGATGCTACGCGTTCGTGCAGGCTGCCGTAGTAGTGGTCATCCATCTCCTGGCCCTTGGGCGGCGCGGCACCAAAGAGCGTTCTGCCCGCAAGCACAATATCAAGCCTGCGTTCGGCAAACTTTTTATCCACCAGGAAGTATTCTTGCTCTGCGCCAAGCGTGGTAAGCACGCGTTTGGATGTGCTGTTGCCCAGCGCCTTAAGTACCCGCATGGCCTGGGTGTTAAGGGCGCCCATAGAACGGAGGAGCGGAGTCTTTTTATCCAGTACCTCGCTGGTATATGAGCAGAATGCGCACGGAATATAAAGGGTTATGTTTCTTCCGGCCTCTTTTACAAAGACCGGGGATGTTGCATCCCAGGCTGTGTAGCCGCGCGCTTCAAAGGTGACGCGCAGCCCGCCGGACGGAAAGGCGGATGCATCCGGCTCACCCTTTATCAGTTCCTTGCCGCTGAACTCCATTATGGTGCGGCCGTCAGGGGTGGGGGAGATGAAGGAATCGTGCTTCTCTGCAGTAACGCCTGTCATGGGTTGGAACCAGTGGCAGAAGTGCGTAGCTCCCTTCTCTATGGCCCAGTCTTTCATTGCTTTTGCAATGATGTCCGCTATGTGAGGGTCAAGCGGGGCGCCTTCATCTATTGTGCGCTTGATTGCCTGGTAGACATTTGCCGGCAGACGCTTGCGCATAACCCCTTCACTAAAGACGCTGGAACCAAACAAATCTGTTACGGGAACTCTCTCTTCGCTCACTTTAGGATTTCCTCTCTCATCTAGGCTGTAAACCTGGATTTGCAAGTTTAAACAAGGCTTCGGCAGCGGCGCCTCCGGCTCTGCGACCGAAGTATCTTCCCGGGGGATTGATGCCCCTTGCTTAGGCAGCAGCACACTAAAATGCTCTGCGACCGAAGTATTGCGAACATAATTAAGCTTACACGCCACCAGGCCGCCTTTCGGCCGAGTATAAACGTTATTATCTCTTAATAATGTTTCAGAAATGTTTCGCAGAAGTTAAAAATACATGAGATGTGCGGCTATTCAGGAAATAGATTGCCAGCTAAAGCATCCTCATACACATTCTGCAATGTATTGACTCAAAAGATGCTCTTGTGGTAGGCTTAACTGTGGAGAGTAGTATGCATATACGCAAAGAGATCAGTTCGGGCCGGTTTTTCTGGTGGCGTTCTATGGGTATTCACAGTTAGGATGGTAATTAAGGCTTCCGGCTGTGGAGAGCTTATGCGCTCGCTTGCGGCCGGATTATAGTTGACGTAAAGGCTGGGGCGTTCCCCGGCCTTTTTTGTTATAAGGCATAATTAGAGCATCAAGGAGAGAGTTTATGAAAAAGGGAAGAATATTAACCGGCGATAGGCCGACGGGGCCGCTGCATCTGGGGCACTATGTGGGCTCGCTTAAGAACCGCGTAGAGCTTCAAGACGATTATGAGTCTTTTATCATCATTGCAGATGTACAGGCGCTTACCACTAATTTTGAGCACCCGGAGCAGCTTCCGCAGGCTGTGCGGCAGGTGGCCATGGACTATCTGGCCGTTGGGCTTGATCCGGAGAAATCCACCATATTTGTGCAATCCATGATAAAGGAGATTGCCGAACTTACAATCTTTTATTCCATGTTCATAACGGTTAACGTGCTAAGGCATAATCCCACCATAAAGACAGAGGCCAAACAGTATGGTTACCAGGATATGACATACGGGTTTTTGGGATACCCGGTAAGCCAGGCGGCGGATATTACGTTCTGCAAGGCAGATTTGGTGCCGGTGGGGGCAGACCAGGTTCCGCACATAGAGTTTGCCAGAAAGATTGTGCGTCGTTTTAACGAGCTTTACAAGCCGGTTCTGGTTGAGCCTAAAGCCCTTGTTGGCGAGGTTGGACGCCTTGTGGGGCTGGACGGCAGCGCAAAGATGAGCAAGAGCCTGGGGAACGCAATCTATCTTTCAGACAGTGCAGAGGCTGTGCGGAAGAAGATAAGCATGGCGGTAACGGACCCGGCCAGAATGCTCCGCACAGACCCCGGGCATCCCAGCGTGTGCACGGTCTTTGCCTACCATAAGGTCTTTAACCCGGAAGTGGTTGCAGATTTAACCAAGGAGTGCAAGAGCGCCTCTATTGGGTGCGTGGATTGCAAGAAGCTCCTTGCCCAGGTTATTAACAATTTCCTGGAGCCCATGCGGGAGCGCCGTGCCAAGTACCAGGCCAACCCCAAGCTGGTGGACGATATTCTTATTGCCGGAACAGAACGCGCCCGGGAGGAAGGCCAAAAGACCATGTCCCAGGTGCGCGAGGCCATGTGCCTGGACTATTTTGGCAAGCAGTTTGAGTAATCTTCAATCAAACCATGTAAAAAACGGGCGCAGGGGAATAGAATCCCTGCGCCCGCAGTGTTTTAGAAGTGTTCCTTCTTTACAAGGTCGTCCAGGGAACGCCTTGGTGTGGGTGATGGGTTTTCGGTTGTGTAGCCTACCGGAATTATGGCTACCGGCGTTATGCCCTCCGGGGCCGATATTGCTTCTGCTACCTGCTCCGGGTTAAAGGCGCCCACCCACACAGTACCCAGTCCCAGGGATGTTGAGGCAAGCTGGCTGTATGCGGCGGCTATGGTTGCATCCTGGATACTATAAAGGTTTACTCCACGGGATGCGTACTTGCTCCCGGCTTTTAGCGGATTGGTGCAGAATACCAGCACAACCGGCGCATCTGCTATAAACCCCTGCCCGCGAGATGCCTGCGCAAGGGCTTCACGTATCTTCTTGTCCTTAACAACAACCACCTCGTAGGACTGCATGTTTCCCGCAGAAGGCGCCTTGTTTATTGCATTTAGTATGCGGTCTAGTTTCTCTTGCTCAACTTCACGAGCTTCATAGCCCCGCATGGAGCGCCGTTTATCTACTGCATCAAAAAAATCCATAATACGCCTCCGTTGAATTTAAGACAGGTTTTCCGCCATTTTTGCTGCAAGAAGAACCATGGTGGCAATGCCCACTCCGGTTGCTCCCGCCGCCCTGTACCCCTGGTCGCTGTTGTCCGGGGTGTAGGCCGGGCCTGCTATATCCAGGTGCACCCAAGGCTTGCCGTCTGTAAACTCTTGCAGAAAAAGTCCGCCCTGTATGGCGCTGCCCCATCTGCCGCCTGCGTTTGTAAAATCGGCTATGGTGCTTTTAAGCATATCCATGTAGTCTTTGGGGAGGGGAAGTTCCCATACGCGCTCACCGGCGGAGGCCGCCGTTTTCATCAGATCGTCCGTAAACTTTTTGTTGTTGCCCATAACCCCCGTTATATCGTTCCCAAGAGCAACCACGCAGCCGCCGGTGAGCGTTGCAATATCTACCAGGTAGTCTGCGCCCTGCTTAACGGCATAGGTTATAGCATCGCATAGAATCATCCGCCCTTCTGCATCTGTGGTGGTAATCTCTACGGTCTTGCCGTTCATTGTTTTTATTACATCTCCCGGGCGGTAGGCGCCGCCGTCCACCATGTTCTCTGTTGCCGGTATCAGGCCCATCACGTTTATACCGGGCTTGATCTCTGCAATGGCGCGCATTGCCTGTATTACTGCGGCCCCGCCTGTCATGTCAAACTTCATCTGCCCCATATGTTCTGACGGCTTGATTGAGATTCCGCCGCTGTCAAAGGTGAGGCCTTTGCCTACAAGCGCCAGGGTGGGTTTGCTACTGTCTGTGGTGTAGCGGAGGATTATTAGCGCCGGCTCCTCCGAGCTGCCTTTTGCCACGGCCAGGATTCCGCCCATGCCCTCACGTTCCATATCCTGGCGTGAGAGTATGTCTATCCCCAGCCCGTACTGCGCGGCTGTGTCTGCGGCCTTCTCTGCAAGGATGGTGGGGGTCATGTTGTTTGGCGATTCGTTTCCCAGGTTGCGGGCATCGTTTACTGCCTGGCCCAGTATTTCGCCCTCACGTGCTCCGGCTTGAACTGCCGGAATCCTTGAGGTACCAAGCTCTACCACTGTGAAGGATTCCACTCCCGCACCATCTTCCTTTTTGGATTTGTGAAGGTCGCCATCGTAGACGCCCGCTACTGCTCCTAGAACGGTGGCGCGGGCGGCCTCTTTTATGTCCAGGCCGCCTATGCCGGCGCCATGGACTATTGACGTTATGCTCTTTACGCCGTATTTTTTAAGGCAGCGCGCGGCTGCACCAGAGGCTTTTCCGGCGGCAATCAGGTCAAAATCTTCCGCCTTTCCCAGCCCTGCAATCAGGACTTTCTTTGGGGATATACGGCCGTTTGTATGCAGCAGGGCCGTCTCCATAAGTTTGCCTTTAATCTCCCCGTCTGCAATCATGCGGCTTATGGCGCCCTCAAGTGCGTTATCTACCGCGCCTGTTGCTCCTCCCGGGCTTGTGATTCCTTCAAACAGGTTTACAATAAGGGCATCGCTTTCTATCTCTGTTATTGATCCTGATACTACTCTTACTTCCACTTATTTCCTCCTTGGGAACGGCCTGACTAAGCAGACCGAAAAATTTTATAGTTTTTAGTTTATAGCTAACAACTACGCCCACCCAATCTGCGGCATAGTTATGAATAATCAGATTAAATTTACAAGATGCTAAAGCGGTATGGATTTACGCTGGCTCAATCTTAAAATAAGTATCTCCAAATTAAGACGGGGCGAACCGCCTTCTTTGGATATGCCCTTTGCGGCAAGCTCGCAATCAAGCACTCTTCTAAGGCATTTTTCAAGGTCTTCCATGGTGAACTGCAATGCCTGCGCAGTGATTTTATCCTTCTGCCATGAGGAAAGGGAGAGGGGGTTCTGCTCCTTCATAAGTGAAGAACGCATCTCCTGCGGCGCGGATTCCAGGTTCCGCACGCCCGGCTGCATGAGTATATATTTTGCCTGGTAGAGGAGCCTGAAGTGCCGCGCCATAAGGCTTACCACTTTAAGCACTTCGTTCTCCGGCTTTGGGCTTGCGGCAAAGGTATCGTCCAGTAGCTTTACCGCGGTCTCCGGCTGCCCGCCTGCCACGGCATCTATAAGAGGAAAGACCCGGTCTTCGGCAGATTTAATGGTTACGTTCTCTACATCATTAAGCGTAACGGAGGACTGCCCGGCGGTGTAGGCGGCCAGTTTTTCTATCTCCCTGTCGAGCAGGCTGGGGTGCGCTTCTATAAGGCGTGAGAAGGTTTGCAGCGCAACCGGCTCCATCTTAAGCCCGGATTCCCGCACCTTCTCTGATACAAGCGCGGCCAGGTCTCTTGAGCGAAGTTTGGCAAAGTTTACCACAGTGCCGCCCGCCTTTACTGCCGATGTAAGCGCCGGTCGCAAGCCCTTTTTGCCTTCTCCATCTCCAGATGAGGCACGCTTCTTTGCCGGGTCTTCCGTGCCTGCAAGAAGGATAAGGCAGCTCTTCTCTCCAAGCTTTGGGATAAAGGCGGCCAAGCGTTCCTGGCTGTCCGCGTTCATCCTGTCTACCCTGTCTACTACAACAACCTTGCGCTCTGCAAAGAATGGTATGGTGGAGACGGCGGGGAGTATATCCTCTGCAGAGGCGGTGTTCCCGTCAAATTTTTCCAGGTCAAACTCTTCGCCGTTGGTGCCGATCATCTCTGAGAGGAGCTTCTGGACGGCTGTTGTCCGCCTGAAATCCACCTCTCCGGTGAAGAGGTAGGCCCTGTATATGGTGTTTGACGGCGCATCCGCCCCTATTTTGCCTGCCATTTGCTCCTCAATTCTTTCTTGCCCGGAAGATTTTTTGCTGCTCTTGCCTGCCTGATTTCATCTCTAAGCGCCAGAAGTGCCGATGCCATGGATGCGGTTATCTCTTCCGGCATTGGGCGGCCAGATCGGAAGAGCGTCGTGTAGGGAAAGAGTGTAGATCTC
>CALNCU010000317.1 GCA_937875395.1 uncultured Armatimonadota bacterium
CCGGCAATCTTTCCATCCTTTTTAGCCACAAAGAGGCCCGGCGGATTGCTTTGCATGGCGTACGTTGCCTCCAGGAGCCAGTTTTTGCCCCAACCCTCCGCCGTAATAAATTCGGCCAGCAGGTCCTTCTCTTCCGGTTCCATCCGGTAGATAATTATGCCTTTCGACTTCAGGGCGTCTTCTGCGTCCTTTGTGCAGAAATTACGTCCGGCAAGTTCTGCATCCATGTTGTAGGCCATCCGCGTGTACTTAAATCCCCGGCCCATTAAAAAATCTACGGCGGGTGTGTAGAGCCTGGGGTCTATGCCTGGGGTTATGTACCTGGGGGCCGGGCAGCCCATCTTTACGGCAGATACGCCGCAACCGGCAAGATGGCTTTCAATAACTTGGAAGAGCGCTTTCGCATACCTGCGGCCCCGGTATTCCGGCAGGGTGGCGAAGGATTTGATGAATCCCGAAACACCGTTTGCATGCTCCCGCCTCACCCCGTGCGCAAAGGATGCCGCCCGCCCGTCCTCCACAGCAAGAAGGGTTGTCTCCGGGCAAAAATCCGGATCGTCCAGCGTGTGAAAACGGAACCAGTCCAGGGAGAGATTATCGCACTCATCCACAGAGGCGTTGTAAACAGAGCAGGCTTCCTTCAGGTTGGATTCGCTTAACGGCAGAATTTGCATTCTTTACACTCCATTCTTGCAGATTAAGGCAATTGTAAATCAGAACGTATAAAAAGTAAACATGCGCTTGAGGGCAGGAAATTTGTTTGCGCACACGGCAATTAAAAAATTTCCAGTGGATTTTTTGCGCGCTGCTTTATGCCAGGCCCGGCTGAGGGGAACTTGGTTTAGACGGCACATGGTGCGGGAAAGCTTCAGATAGAAGTGCAATAAAGGAGGTGGACTGCCATGAGAAAGCGTGAAGAGAACGTCATGACCGTCCGCGAGGCCGGGAAAAAGGGCGGAATGCGCACTTCCCAGACCCACGGTCACGATTTCTATGAAGAGATAGGACGGAAGGGCGGCCAGAAGGGCGGTCCGAAGGTCAAAAGTCTCATTGACGCCGGCAAAAAGTCGCTTGGGGGGTCTTAACCTGCATCCAGCGTGAGCCGGAGGGTATAAAAGCCCCGCTCCTGCACAGGATGCGGTTGGGAGGAGGTAACTTGAGTGGCTGAAAAAGGCGGAATGACCGTCCGTGAAGCCGGACGGAAGGGCGGTCAGAAAGGCGGAGAGACCACCGCCCAAAAGTACGGTCATGGATTCTACGAAGAGATAGGCCACAAGGGTGGTCAGAAAGTGAAACAGCTGATAGAAGAAGGCAAAAAGGCCGCCGGAAAGTAAATCTATCAGCACTTGCCAAAGTAACCTGGGGCAGCAGGCTTTGCGGCTTGCTGCCCCCTTGTTTATATATCCCCGGCGCCCGCCGCAGGGCAAGGCATTGACCCGCGTGCTCTGCAGATGTAAAATAATACTGGAAATATGGTGGTTCCGGCAGATCACCCTATACATATTTTACTTACTACATCCTGCTGGACAAAGGGGAAGACTTTGCTGGTTGACGTAAAACGCGAACTGGATTTAACAAAAGAGAAGTTTAACGAACTCAGGAGGCATCTTTGACCTTCCCCGGAAGCAATCCGCCATAGAAGAGCTTGAGGCCAGGATAGCCGCTCCTGATTTTTGGGACAACCCGGATTCTGCGCAGAGCGTGCTCCGGG
>CALNCU010000318.1 GCA_937875395.1 uncultured Armatimonadota bacterium
AGATAATTGAGCACCCTGCGATGGTTTACTCAGGCTTCGCCCACCGCAGAATGGGAGTATTTAGGTTATCAGGCAGATTGGATTTCGGGTAATGCCTCAATCTCTGTTGCTGACAGGCAATACTCTATGCGATGCTTCGGTCGCAAAGCCGAAGGCGTCGCTGCCGGAGCACAGGGACATCAACCCTCGGGAAGATGCTTCGGTCGCAGAGTACCTTGGCACGCCGCTGCCGAAGCCTTGTTTGAACCCGCAAATCCAAGATTACAGAGTATTAGTCGCATCGGTATGCTGGTTAGAAAATCTAAGTATAGTGCGTCGGATGTTCTTTAGAAGATAAACCAATCGCCTTCACAAGTCTCTTTCTGCCATATGCTTACTCTGCGCAGACCATGAAATTTCATAAGCTTGCGTGGGGCGGAGATTTTAAGTATTATTTAGGCATACAGTGCTAACCATCTCTAGAAGATCAAATGCCCCTAACTGCAATTGTCCTGCTCCTTATATCTGCTTTTATGCATATCTGATGAAACTTGATAGGCAAAAAAGAATCAATGTCCGAAGTTCCTGTTGCTTGCCAACATAATAGGCTGCCTTGTCTGGCCCCCATACTGCTAAAATACGGATACATGGCAGCTCAGTTCCCCCAAAGGTAAGGTTGCTGCTTGTAGTCATGGCCGCAATGTCAGTTACATAATAGATTTCCGTTGGAGACTATGCTTGGCGCAACCATCCTGTACAAAAATATTTTATTTATTAAGAAGGAGTTTTGCCGCGGGCGTAGAATATTAAAACATAAGTGACCCGATACACCGAGTGTTTAGTTAACATAGAGGCTTAAATGGCTCCCAAATATCAACAACTTGCAAACACCTTAAAACAGGATATTAAGACCAGGCTTAAACCGGGAGACCGTATGGCATCCCAGCGTGAGTTGATGAATGCCTATGGGCTCAGTTTTACCACAGTAGACAACGCGCTCAAGCTTCTGGTTAATGACGGATTGCTGGTTAGGCTGCAAGGCAAGGGGACATTTGTTAACTCCATAGAGGCAAAAAACAAGAAGCCTGCCTCCAGCAGCATATATATCTTCTCCGCGCTCTCTCTGCCTGGGGGAGAGATCGGCTTGGTAGATAGTTAT
>CALNCU010000319.1 GCA_937875395.1 uncultured Armatimonadota bacterium
GTATATGTACCTGCCCTCATCAAACTGGAATACCTGAACCGGCACCCAGTTTGCAAAGAGCGCGCCTACGGAAAGCGCCACTGTGTTCGGCCCCGCATAGAACAGCAGAACCTTTGATATATATCCTCCCGCCGACATGAACTCCGCAACCTTGTCCCTTATATCCTCTATCGCCTGAATTACTTCATCCGGCGAGAGGAAACCCTGTCTGTTATGGAGATTAATGAGAGGGACTCCGGGGCAATTTGTTTGGATATACTCTTTGGCGGCAGGGATCGGGTTCAGCTTACCGCCAATGCCAATTGCAAGCGCCACGGTGCTGCCAGAAATGGCGAGGCGTAACAATCTCTTCCGCCACACCCTGCGGAAGAGACCGCGGATGATACTGAATACACCCCAAATCCAGAATAGCACGGTGACAATGTTGACTGCGGGCCCCAGAGATTCGCCAAACAGGCATACAGGCGACTATACGTTAGCGGGCATGTCTCCTCCTCGCATTTGATGCTTCCGTGCCGGACAGATGCGTCTGGCCCATGCCGATGGTTGTCTTGGCACCCGTTCCGGAATAGACCGCATACCTGGCAAGCGCCGTAATCTGCCGACGAACCTCTTCGCTTAGCGAACCATCCACTTCCAGATTGCAACTGCCCAGGAACCCGACCATCTTGAGGTTCCCCATATCGATCATGCGAGTGGAGATAGAGTGGCTGCTGACCATAACAGATTTCTCAACGGCCGGCAATAGATCCTCAGAGATTGCCAACTCCGCGGGAGCGAATCTATTCCACCGCGAAAGGTAGCTTTGAAACATCAGCCGCGGAACGGGAAGTGGCAGGTTGAGTTTCCCCTGTTTGAAGGCTGTAGGAGTCTTGAATGCAAACTTCAGCTCCGGGAGCGGCTTAGATGATAACAGTGCGCCGTATTCGGATGGCACATTGGCATTCCACGGGTCTTCCAGGCTGTACCCGGTGATGGAGAACTCTGTCCGGTCGATGCGCATGTTTTTGGAATCGGCAACTTTTCGTCCCAGCGATGTAAGAACAGCCTGCAAGAGCGGGGCTGTCAGGGTGGATATTCTCAGCTTGCAGGCCGGGGCTGTTATGGGTTCCGGCCTGCCGGACCAGGACAGCTTCCCAATGAGCGGCGATAATGCAAATGCCTGCGGGCCGGAATCTTCGTGTAACTCCAAGGCGAGCGTCTCGTTAATATCGGCAAGCAAGTTGTAAAACGCAGCGCGGATGTGTTGCCCTGATGGAAACGGCGCATTTTGCTGCAGTTCCACAGGTCTAAGCGTGAGTAGGATGTTTGCAAGCATAGCAATCCCTCCGTCAATCCTACCTGAGAATCTGCAGGACATGATCGGGAAATCGCATTGGCACGCCCAGGGCATAGCCAAATTGGAAGACTTCCGGGTGGGACTTATTTATGCCTGCTACTATTCGTCCGTAGAAAGGCC
>CALNCU010000320.1 GCA_937875395.1 uncultured Armatimonadota bacterium
GATGATGCCTGGCCCGTTATGCTTGGGGAGCTTGAATCTCTGGATCGGTAATCTGTTTAATGGATGGAGGGCACACTTGGTACGAATGCGCCCTCCACCTGCCTGTTTCAATTTCAGGATAGGTCTATTTCTACCGGGTTGCCGGATGCGGCGGATTTATCTGCCGCATCAAGGAGCGCCATAACCTCCAGCGTATCTTTAAGGCTTACAGGGGCCGTCGCGCCCTTAAAGAATGCCGCAATCTCTCTAAGTTCTGCAGAGTAGACAGGGCCAAAGTCAATAGTAAAAGATGCCTCGTTGCCGTGGCCGTAAAGGGTGCCTTTGTACGTCCAGTCGTCCGGGTTAAGGTCTACTCTTCCCATGCGTCCTTCCGGGTACTTTACGTTAACCGTAATGATGTTGTCTTTAGTGACGGCATGGAGGCTTTTTGCGCCGCTTCCCATGGTGCGCACCAGCATTTCAAAGGCATGCACCCCATACCAGACAATGGAACTTCCGGCAGGCGCCTTGCCAACCGGGCCGTACATATGGGCGGATTCCGGCTTTGGGATTTTGTTAGATGCCTGCAGAAGCTCTGCCGCAAAGCGGAGCGATGATGAGCTAAAGACGCGGATATTCTTCTCTTTTGCTATCCGATAGATCTCCCTGCCGGTTTCTATGCTGTCGGCAAGGGGTTTATCCAGGTATACGGGTATTCCCAGGCCTGCGCACTTCTTAAAGTATTCCAGATGCAGGGAGGGATCGTTTATTTCAATCATCACGGCATCGCAGCCGGAGATAGCCTCTTCAAAGCTGGTGGTTACCTTTACCCCCCAGGATTCCATGGTTTTCTGCCGTGCATCCTGTCCTTCTTCTGATTGGAAGGGGGTAGGGAACCGCATGCAGGTGATTACCTGAACGCCTTCAACCCTCTCTTCCGCCGGGCAGTCCGGCGCCTGGAACCTTTTGGTAAACTCTATTGTGTGGCTGGTATCCAGCCCTATAATACCTACCTTTAAATTTTCCATGGTTACAATCCTTTCTGGTTATAGATTATTCTGACGGTGGCACTCTTCCAGCACTGCCACCTGCTGACGCATTTCATCAAGGGAGACTTCAAAGGGCGCGCTGCCGGTGAAGGCATTATACAGGTTTTGGTAGTAACATTTTGCCATATACGGCCAGAGATCGGCCTGCTCTTTTGGAAGCCCCCATTGAGCTTCATACCACTTCAGATTGTCTGCACCTATCTGGCTGGTATCCATTACAACCGGTTGTTCCGGCGCCTCTTCCGGTTTGAAGTAACGCCATTCAAGCCGCGTTAAATCCCCGGTGAGCCCTCCGTTGGAGCCGTAGACCTGGTACATGTTCTGAGGGTAGGCAGAGCATGAGGAGATTTCAAGGTCTATTGTGGGCCGCCCCGGCGAGCTCATAATTAATTTTACATGATCTTCTGCATCGCCGGATGCGTTTACGCTATCCATGCAGCACTTAATCTCCGGCATAATATCCGTGCCCATAAGCTGCAGGGCCTGGTCCAGAAAATGGGGGCCGGTGTTAAGCAGGTTTCCGCCGTAGTACTCTTTAAGCGTCTGCCAATCCCATCGGCGGGAAAAGTTGTTTGCAGCTATCTTTACCATAACCGCGCGGCCAAGGATTCCGCTCTCTATCAACTCCTTTATCTTAAGGAAGGCTGGGGAGAACCTATGCTGCTGGTAGACGGTGAGCACCTTCTGTTTCTCTTCCGCCTTTTTTATGAGGGTGTCCATCTCTTGCGTATACCTGGCAACTGGTTTTTCGCAGACCACATTGAACCCTGCATCCAGAAGCTCCAGGCTTACCGGGGAGTGCAGGTGGCTTGGAAGCGTGTTTACCACAAAATCCAAATCATTACGCATAAAGAGGCTGCGGTAATCTTTGTATGCGTCGCAGTCAAACTGGGCTGCGGCTCGTTCTCTTCTCTCTGCAATTGGGTCTGACACAGCGGCAATTATGTATTTATCCGCCAGCTCTGCAATGGCAGAAGCATGAATGCCGTACCCGCTTCTGCCCTGGCCTATGATCCCTGCTTTTAGAATAGACATACCAGACTCCATGATGTTTATTCTCCTATACTCGGATTATAGGTTGAGCGATACAAACTGTCTATGCGATAAAGCACCAATTAGTTGCAGTAATTCAACACTTCCGGTCCCGGCAGGAATAGGAGGGGCCTTACTCTCCTTCTTCAATCAGCCGGGCAATAAACTCTGTGGGGCTGATTCCTTCCCTTTTTCTAAACTCGCTGCTGAAGTAGCAGATGTTATCGTAGCCTACCAGACGGGCGATTTCGCTTATGTTCTTATCAGAGCCAAGGAGCATTCTTTTGGCCTGGTTCAAGCGGGTCTCTATTATGTAGTGCCTGGGGGAGACGCCGATGTGCGCCTTAAACATGCGTCCAAAGTAGTTTGTGCTGAGCCCTGCAATATCCGCCAGTTCCTTAAGAGTTATGTCTTTTGCATAGCTGGCTTTAATGTGCTCCCGGGCAAGCATAACGTTGCGCCGGCTTTTAAGGTTTTGGCGCGTGCGTTGGGCGGAGGGGCTTAAGTGCCGGTCAAGCAGCAAACCCAGAAAAGCGCTGAATTTGCCGTTCATAATAATCTTTGAGGGAAGGCTGTCTTCCAGTTTATGGAGTATGATATCTGTGCACAGGCTCCTGGCTTCCAGATCATCTTCCAGGTGCACAAGCCTTGGCCAGAGAGTGCCGTCTAAAAGTGTTGGGGAGAGGGTGCGTTTGGTTTTAATGCGGGTGAAATCAAAGTGAATGTGGTATCGTCCAAAGGGCGAATTGCTGGTGGTCTTTACGTAGAAGCTTTCTTGCGGGAATACGGTTATAACGTCGCCCTTTTCCAGAAAGTATTCCACCCCGTCCACCACAACAACCCCCGAGCCTTTATAGACTAGTTGTATATCATGATCCGTAAGGCCCGCGTTGGACGTGCTGGTAAAACCCGGCGGAAAGGTAGTTCTGCCTATACTTATCACTATTGGGTCTATATCAGATATATCAAGGATGCGTTTATCCATACCTTTTCTGCCTTCCGCCCAGCGTAAGATGCAATATATACAAGTATAATGCAGATAGCGCAAAAAGGCCACTCTTTTGACCCTGTTTTTAAATATCTTTATGGCAAAAAGAGGATAGGCTTTCTGGTATACCCTGTAGCCTCTTCGATTTGCGAGACAATACGGCCTTCCTCTTTCTTGGTGGCTTTGCGATACTGTTTACGATAGACTCTGATAAGCTTGGCTTTTGAGTATTGATTCATAGGACATGCGCCTTCTTCATTAAGATGCATTATCCCGGATTTCGGTGTCTTCTTTAGTGAGGCAATTCGGCACCTTGTAAAAATGGGTTGATTAATATATCATATCTTTTAAGAATATGCGGCAGGATAAATAGCCAATCTATATATAGGGGATGGGAAGATATGAGCTGTCTTGAAAGGGTCCTGGCTGATCTTGAGGAGCGGATAGACCCAGAGGTAGAGGATTGTCTTATGTCCCAATGGGTGGATTTTACGGAAGGCCGGTTTTGCGACAGCCTTTTTATACCGCGACGCGGGTACCTCTCCCTGCCGAAGGTGGATTGGCCGTCTGTGAGTGTGAACTCTGCCCTGGACGATTTTGATCTGATGGCCCTACAGCAGTACGCCTTCTGTTCTGATGAGCTTGCGCAGGATACGGGAAGGTTCCTTTGCATAAGGAGCAACTATGGTTCAAGCATACTCCCATCCCTCTTTGGGGCGGAGCTGTTCAAGATGGATGATTCGCTGAATACCCTTCCCACCACAAGGCCCATCCCGGGCGGGTTGAATGCCGTAAAGAAGCTAGTGGATGCCGGCGTGCCCAATCTTAATTCCTCCATTGGCGGAAAGGCATTGACTATGGGTCGGCGTTTCCGGGATATTGCCCGCCGCTACCCAAAGATTGCCAGGTATGTGCATATCTATCACCCGGATGTTCAGAGCCCGGTGGATGTGGCAGAGGTACTGGTAGGGAGCGGTATGTTCCTCTATATGTATGATGAACCGGAGCTTATGCACAGTCTGCTTGATCTTATCACCCGAACCTACACGGAGTACCTTAAGCTCTGGTACCAGATTGTACCGCCGGAGGGAGAGTATTCTGTGCACTGGAGCCTGCTTCATAAGGGAAGGATAATGCTGCGGGATGATTCCGCCATGAACCTTTCTCCACAGATGTATAAAGAGTTTGTTCGCCCATATGATCAGCGCCTATTTGATGAGTTTGGTGGCGGCGGCATACACTTTTGCGGCCGGGGAGACCACTACATAGAGAGCATGAGCCAGATGCGCGGGCTATACGCCATCCCAATGTCCCAACCCCACCTGAATGATATGGAGAAAATATACCGGAATACTGTAGATAAGGGGATTCTTTTAATCAACTTCAGCCGGCAGCATGCAGAGAAAGCCCTGAGGGAGGGCCGAGACCTCCATGGCCGGGTGCATGTGCTGGATTAAGAGCCGCCCCAAAGCCTTTAGTGTTGATGGAGACTCCAACTTAACCGGGGAGCAGATGGTTGTTTCAGCCCTGAACGTAAGGCAGGAGAAGGATGCCACTCTTACGCTTAAGGATTCTCTTATTTCTGGTGATGCCTGTACGCTCAGGGTCTTTGGCCCGGGGTGGTATGCGGATAGAAACAGCTATGCCGTCTCAGAAATTTTATATAACGGCAGAAGTTTTTGCCGGAGTCCTTTGCAGAGTACAGCAGGCAATCCGGACATGACGGCGCATCTGTATGGCGGGCGCCGGTTGTTAGGTAGGCCTGCGGGCGAAGCCGGGATACTCTATTATCTACATATGCTTCGGCAGCGGCGTGCCAAGGCACTCTGCGACCGAAGTATCGCCTCGGGGGTATGCACCTGGCTTTGACAGCGGCGCGCTTTGCACTCTGCGACCGAAGTATCGCCCTAGGGGGTTGATGCCTGCAAACCCTGCGGGCCGGTGCGCA
>CALNCU010000321.1 GCA_937875395.1 uncultured Armatimonadota bacterium
CTATATTACTGTACATAATATAGTATATCGCGTGGAAGCTCATCTTGCAATATCCTAATTTTCATGGTAAGCTACCAATAAGCTAGCGTTAGCTTTATTCTCCCTACGGATTGGCTGGTTAAGGAGCTTAAATTTAGCTAGCTATATAAGTAATTTTGCATGCAACATGAGTATTACCTCCTGTTTAATAAGATGCATCATTTTTGGCAGTATTAGTTGCTTTGCACCAACTGCCTGTTGATGGCATCCGGAGGTACTAAAGGACGATCAGTGGGATATTACCATAAAACGGCATGGATTTACATTAATTGAACTTCTAGTAGTTATAGCTATAGTTACTATATTAGCAGCAATGCTATTCCCCGTGTTCGCGAATGCAAGGGAGAAGGCACGGCAAGCATCGTGCCAAAGCAATTTAAGACAACTTTCAATGGCGGTTATACAATATACAGATGATTATGATGGAAATTTTCCGATAATTCAACCTGGAAGTTATTCTGATGGAGGATGTTGGACAGTACGCTTAATTCCTTATATTAAATCCACCAAGATCTTTGCTTGTCCAAGCGATACGAATAAACCATATGAAGAGTACAAAGATTGTCCACCGTATGGGACCTCGCTATTAAGCTATGCATATAACTCGTGGCTTGCCGGATATATGGAGTGGGTTAACAATCCGTATGCAGATCCATCCATTGCCAGCGGTGTATCCTTGGCCAGTATTCCCCAGCCATCTCAGGTTATCATGTTACATGATACAGCACGCGGTGAAATTTATACTACAGTCGCATTTCCATATAATTCGTACACATTTTTACCGGGCTGTGACACCCAAACCTACCGCCACACCGGTGGCGATAATTATGTATTTGTCGACGGCCATGTAAGATGGTACCGCATCCCTGATGAAGTAATTGATACATATACAGATCCGAAGAGCGGCATCAGCTTTGATTACCACTGCGATTAATAGTTGCCATCCCTAACCAATAGACTCCACACCGATTTACTTATCTATAGCGAATCCTTAAAGGCCAATATAGGAGTCTTCCCGTGGCGGTAATTCCCCAAGTAAGCTTGCTCCTCATTATACTCCATAATCCACAGACCGTCATTCCCCTGCAGCTGCTCAATGATTATTGGGTAGACCTTCTTACTAAATGCTGTGGAATAGAACTCATCCTGCAGCGTCTTATGGAACCGCTCGCAGATGCCGTTAGTTTATATATCCTCTATCGCAAGTGCACTTGCCATGTTATAAGTGCCAGATTAAATATTATCTATTTCAGAACATCTGCATGATACTATCCCCTAATGCAAGATGATGCCCCGGCCTATCAGCGGATCATAGTAGCGTACCCCCAGAAGATCAAGCCCTGTATTCTAGTATATGCCGAGCGGCTCTCCTATTTCTTTTGCCCGTTTCTCCGGTAAGTAATATAATAGCCGACCGGGCATTGCCCCTTCGGAGGTACCCATTGTGCTCATGCTCTGAAGTCTTGCTCCTGTGAGTTTGTGCTTTTTGATGAAAGAAGCTACTCTTGCTGTTACAAATATATACTTTGGATAGGGCCATACTATGAAGAAATCGCTGCCGTCCCAGTTCTTTTCATCTACCAGAAGCGATGCATTTGTTATTCCATTATATAGTTTCATACCGCAGGCTTGGCAGCTTCTCTTTAGTCTCACACCAGATTCCTCCGGGGCAACACCGCCCCAGCCCGTAATTAGCAGTTCCCAGAAGTTGGGTATCTCTACTGCCGCCGCGTCTGCTGCCTTTACGCCCGGATTTGAATCGCAAGGATCGGGCTTCTTTGCCTTTATCTTCATCCTTGCCGATTTCACCGGCTTTACATCAAATCCGGTAAAACCTTCTTCCTTAAATAGTGTAAGGACCCTGTCCTGTATCAGGCATTCATGATACCAAGTCCATACAAAATCAGTAATCCTTGTGGATGTCAGCAGAACGTTCAGGTCTGTAGCGCGCCTGCCTCCGCTGTTATGAGTTCTTGTCACCGGACACTTTACACCCTCAAGATGAACATTTTCATCCCATTCCGCCATTCCCCGCAAGGTGTCAGGATGAGTGAGACTCCAGAATTTATTAGCCATTGTATTTACCTCAATCCAAAATCTTTCATCATTGTATTCAACTGATGCACAATCTGCCGTCCGGATGCATTTGAAACATCTTTTTTGAACTGCCTCCAAACTTTATTCCAGTTTCCGCCCGTATTGGTATGGATTCCCGGTTTTTGGGTATGAATGCTCTTTGGCAAAGGTATTTTCCATTCCTCTATATTCAAGCCCTTTCCTTCAAAGAAATCCTTATGCTGTTTAGGCAATAGATGATGCTGGTGGATTTCCTCACCTGTCTGTTCTGCCTTCTTTAGTCCTTCTGCTACCTTCTCACTTACCTTGATTGCCTTTGGAGCTACTTTTGATGCTTCTTTGCCGGCTTCTATGCCCGTCTTAGTAAGCTTGGCAGCCAACCTGACATCACCGGCGGCCGGGATTCCCGGCAGTATAAGTCCTGCCAGGTCTCCTACTAGCCATAGCCCATTTGCAACAGTGGGTTTCTGCCGGAACTCATTGATATCCAGGGCTGTCCCGGCTATATCTACCGCCGTCTCAACCCATCTGCCTGTGGGATCAATATTCGTTACCGGGTTGTTCCCGGCATAGGCATACCAGTTCAGGCCGTCCCGGGATGGGTCGGGAGTGATGAACCGGCCTATCAGCGGATCGTAGTAGCGTACCCCCAGAAGATCAAGCCCTGTGGAATCATCTGTGTAGTAGCCGCTCTTGCCCACAAACCGGAACGGGTTCACAGGCGCCGTAGTATCGCCGCTTCTAAGACGCCCCATCTCTTCGCCGTATGCACTGTAGGCATACTCGTCCGCTGTTCTTTGCAGGCTGTCCGTAAGCTGCCTGGTAGACCCCAGGGCATCCCCGTGATAGTAGTATGTTTGCCATATGCCGGATTCATTCCTGCTTTCGCAAATTCCGGGAGTATACCAGGCTGTTATTGTGTTTGCAGAATCTGTTTCGGCTATTAGGGTATCACCGTCATAGACGTAATGCGCCTCTCCTGCGCTGTCCGTCTTACTTACCCTATGCCTGAGCGGATCATAGAGAAAGCTTGTACTCTGGTATGGCACAACATCCGTACGCAGAGCACCCAGCATGTTATCTATGGGATCATAGACATATATCCAGTTGCCGCCTGTGATGCGTCCTATTTGGCGGCCCAGGTTGTCATAGGTGAACGTACAACTTGCTGCGCCGGAGATGCCGGTGAGCAGGTTATTGCCTTCGTATACGCTGTTGTAGGTCTTTGTGCCAAGCGAGTTGGTAAGCAATTTCAGTGTCCGGTTTCCGGCTTCGTCATACTGATAGTTGTATGTGTATCTAGAACTCCGTGCTTCCGATTTTAACTGATAGGATTTATCATAGGTATAGGAAACGATATCACCGTTTGCCTCAGTCATGCTTATGCGGTTTCCAACATTATCGTAAGCGTACTGAAAGCATGAGATTATGCTGCCATCACTGCGATAGTTCCCCAGATTGTTTATCCAAAGCCTCTTTTTGCCGGTAGAATCGTAGCCGAATGCTGCATATGGAGATGCTCCTGAAGGACTCAGGGTATTGTATGTTATGCGGGAGAGAAGTCCGCCGTAGGCATCATAATCGTACTGGGCCTTTCCGCCGTATGGACTGGTAACATAGCGCAAATCTCCACCCGGCGCATATTCGTAAACATAGGAACCCAGGACGGTTTCCGGGGCTATACTGTTTCCCTGATGCACCTTGACAGTTTTAGTATTTGTTGGAGGAGTGGAATAGCTGTACTCCACGGTCTTATTTGTATAGCTCTGATAGAACGACTTCATGCGGTGTGCAGAGTCATATGTGTAATCTACACGTCCGCTCACCCCGTATATTCCTGAGATAAGGCCGTCAGCGGTGTATGAGTTATCTACAAATACGGTACTGTTGGCGCTCTTCGTTAGTGGTCTCTCCAGATCATCATATGTGAAATCGAGGGTTCTGTATGCTACCGGAGAAGTGCCCTCCATCTGTTGCAGAATATTTCCAGCCGGATCATAAGAGTATCTTATCCACTCCGGTTTTGTGCCCGGCAGAGATTCCTGTTTGAGATGGTTTCTTTCATCATACAGGTAGCTTATCTGTTTGCTGCTACCTCCTCTTTGCCATCTGGTCCATTTTAGCAGTCCCAACTCGTCGTAGCAGTGACATGTGCTTATTGCGACATTCACACTGGAGCCTACATCCGCGGTGCCGGTTTGCCGTTTAACGTTCCCCAGGCTGTCATACTCAAACCAGACCGTGTTTCCATTCTCGTCGCAACTGCTGACCGTATTCCCATTGGCATCATAGTTTATTGCAACTGTGGTGCCGTCCGGATTGGTAGTGCGGATAAGCCTCCCTGCGCCGTCATAGATATGGCTGGATACCAATTCGGCATCCGTGCTTCTCCTGGGTGCGGTCGTAATACCCGGGCGCCCAAGAGCATCAAAATTCCCCGATTCTGAAAACACGCCCGTATTGATATTCGTGGTACGGGTTACGTAGGCATGATACGTATTGTCATAGTCATACTGTGTCTGGTTGTTATACGGATCGGTCACACTGGTGAGACAGCCGTAGGAATCATATGCATATGAGGTAAGCAGATTCAGCCTGTTTGGATCAATACGGGTAGATGTTCTATCGCAATAGCTGTTATATTGGTGGGTAGTCTGATGTCCGGCTGGGTCTGTCTCACTTGTAAGGCAGTTTTTTGCATCATAAGCGAAAGACGTCACACCGTTAACCGGATTTGTTATCCTCCAAAGGTTTTGGCGGTTATCAGTAATAGATGCAGATGGAGAATACCACCTATAGCTGCTGGTATTTCCGTTTTCGTTAGTGTAGCTTTGTATAGTGCCATCATATTTATAAAATGTACTCCACCTACTAGTGCCCCGGTTCCACATGTAACGGACATAAGGGCAGCCAGGATAGGCATTTGTAACATTGGAATCATAGCTTGACTGATTGCTGTCGCTGCTTGATTCCGAGCCTATAACATAGTGGATCATAGGTCCAAAATAATCATCGTTGTAGGCATAACTCGTATTTTCCTTGGCATAATATAAATATATCTGCCTATGCCGGTTGGGATAGCTGCTGTTATACAACCTATCCTTTACTATGCATTGATCATGCGATACTCCCCCAATACTTGCGGTTGCATATTCAGCAGTCATGCCGGTTGCAGCAGGGCTTGATGAATTCTGTCCTTCGTCTGCATTTGGGCCTGCTACCTGAAGCAATCTGTAGCTATAGTATTGTCTGTCATCATAAGTATATGTCCAGGTAAGAGCCCTCCCGCTGTTGTTATTATCCGGGATAGTGATTGTCTTAATTCTAAAGCCGGCAGCAGATCCAGGCGGCATAAACCGTTGCTCATACGTAAACTCTATGTAATGCTGAGGGCTACCTGGAAATGTGATTTTCTTGAGGAGCTTATTATTCTGGTATGTACTGTACGGATAGTACTCCAGGGAGTAAGTGCCTCCGCATGGATCGGTTATGGATGTCAGATAATAATATGTGCTATCCCACGTAAGATTTAACGTTCTGTTGGTACAATCCGTTATGGAAGATACAAGGTAATGATTATCCGAACCATCCTGGTAGTAACTGATGGAGGTCGTATTATTATGCGTGTCTTGGATACTGGTAAGGTACATACGCGATGTCATATACTTGGGCGCAAAATTATACTTTAATTGATCCTTTATCGTAACACATGCGGAAGTATTGGCAACAAACGATGTAAGATCATCAGGATTTCCGGGTGAGCGGTCTTTTGATGCATTTTCCCAGCGCCGTACAAAGCTAGGGGTACACCATCTCCAATCGTTCATGTTAGGAATCTGTAGAATATAACTTTCGTAGCTATGCCTCCAGCCCAAAGCCGCTTCGCCCAGCTGAGCCGAACCTGTTCCACTGCTGAAGTGCAATCGAAAATCTACAGGCATTCTGCCCCGTGTCTCCCACCCTGTAATGGGAATATCTGTTTCCAATGTGCCTGTAGCCGTGTTTAGCACAGAATAAGGACCTGCCGGTACTGCTATCTGGTGCTCGTATTGTGCAATATTGCCGGGTAGAGGTTCTGTGCTCTGTGCAAAGATTGCAACCGGCAGTATAAGGCATATAGCCAGTGCGGCAGCAAGTACTAATCTCTTTTGTATTCCAGGTAGCTGGTTCATTACTTGTTATCCTCTCTATGCAATTTCCTGTTTTATAAGTTTTCTATCTTGAGATCATGCAATTGTTTAGTAGCCGGGCACATAGTTTGCGCCGAGTTTCCCACTAGATAGGTATTCTGTATACCATGTGGGTAATTGCGTGTATGGGGAAGTTATACTAACCGTATTAACTGTAGAGGAATAGCCGGTCACGTCATCTGCAGATTGGTATGCAACAACCTTAAAGCTGTATGTTCCACCAACAGGCATGCACCATACCCTATAGTCGGAACAGCTGGGCTGAATTATGGGCACTAAGTTATGTACATACCAGTTAACCCCATCTGCTGAATAAAGCACATTGCAATGATCAAAACCCCCAGCGCCCGGCATGTATGCCCATGAGAGTTTTACCGTTCCGGTTGAATCAACCAGAGATGCATCCCAGGCGAATGAAAAGGGTGCATCTATATAGATACCATCACTACAAGCGGGCTGTCCGTATTCACCAGCACCGTTCTTGGCCCTAACTGCAAAATAGTAAGTTATCCCCGGCAGAAGAGCGAGACCTGTCCGTGTAACACTGGTAGAAACACCCTGGGAGGTCCAGTCCACCACGTTGGTTGCACCCGGTGACGTGCCTATGGCATATTGATACTCAGTGATACCTGACTGTGGATCTGAAGATGCCGTCCACTCTGCATGAAGCTCTGTAGTACTGGTTGTAGTAGCTCCATCATCGGTTACATTTACCGAGGCTGGAGGCGTTATATCGCAAACTGTGCTATCATCGCCACTACCGGCGGCTTCAGAAGACCTATTGCCCGCCTTGTCTTCCGCAACAAGGTCAAAATAGTAAGTGCCCTCACCTGATGGGAATGTAAAGGAGAACGAACCGCTTGAAGTTGTTGATGAAAGTCCGCTGTTGATCCAGCTTCCGGACGAACCTTTCTTATACCATAACTCAACCTTCTTCAGCTCACTATCGCCTGCGTCGGACGCGCCGGAATATTGGACCACAGTTGCAAGTCCGGCATAGTCTGGCGAAGAAGCTGTTCCCGACACCGGGGTTTGAGTATCAATAATAAAATCTGTGCTGCTAACCTCGCTATCCACATAATTTGCCTTGCATCCTATAGCCTTCACAGTTGCGCTGCTGCTTATTTGGATTGGCGCTGTATAGAGTGCGCTAGTTGATACTGGTGTACTCCCATCAGTAGTATATCTAATCTGCGCTCCATCAGTGGAACAAGATAGAGTTACTGTTTGTGCTGTTTTATAGCTACCTGCATCCGGACTGATGATGGGCATATCTACCTGGTAGAATTCATCTGCCCCTATATCTATGTGAACACCGTTTACTCTCTCCTGATCATCCATATCTAACCAATCGGATTGCGCAGTATCGTCCAAGCCTGCATCTATGCACGGAGACCCAATCTGCAGATGGTAATCATTATTCGCCCTGTTCATAAAGAGAGGGTTTTGGGTTATTGCGCCGTTCCCCAGATACATCCCGGCATAATCAGATGCATTACTGTAAAAGCAGTTATTATTAACATTGTGCTGGCCAACTACATAAAACCCCTGGGCATTGCTATAAGCGACAATATTGTTCCTTACATTTAACATACCATTGCAACAATACAATGCTCCGTAAGAGCCATTGCTGCCTATAATTGTGTTATTGGAGATTGTTGAATAATCGTAGCCAGCGCAAATACCTCCACATTTGGCGCCTATGTTATTTATGAGCAAATTATTTACCACAACTGAATAGCTGCCATAGCAATATATCCCACCTATCCATTCACTGCTAGTATTGCCTTCCAATATATTATTCCTGATAATAGGAGAGCCGTATATTGCATATATTCCTCCAACTACGCTGGCACCACTGTTATCCTTTATTAGATTATCCTCAATTATTTGAGTGCAACCATCACCACCACAGAGGATTCCACCTCCATAGCTTGGAGAGGTATTATTTTCTATCCTATTACCACGGATCTCTACTGGACATTTATGGCAGTAGATTCCTCCTCCAAACATACTTACGCTATTATTAGAAATAACATTGTCTATAATATATTGAAGCACATCTCTGCAGTAGATTCCTCCTCCATATCCGTTTGAATTATTATTAGCCACATTATTATCTGTGATAATATTGTTTGAAATAGTTAAAGATCCTTCGCGACAGCATATTCCGCCCCCCATGTAGTTACCATTTATGAGAGTTCCGGTGCCATGTTGTATGGTAAAGCCATCTATTAATGTAGCCGGAGTAGTACCAGCGGAAACCGTTACCACACTGCCGCCCTGGCCGCCATCCAAAATTGTAACGTTTACCGCCGAGTTCCGCTGATCGAGCAGTGTCTCCACCCCGGCAAATCCACCGTACAACTTTACACCATCTTTGAGGGTGATCCTCTGAACATAGGTTCCGGCAGCCACCCATATCTCATCGCCGGATACCGCGCTATTGATGGCAGCCTGTACAGTACTTTTTGATAATGGCCAACTTGACCCGTTATTGCTGTCACTGCCGCCAGTGGAGACATGAATCACAGATGCTTCCGTATACATTATGGCGGAAGCAAAGATAAGTAGGCAGAGCAAGGGCACACGGACGAACGAAAACAATTTTGTCATCACATTGGACTCCTTAAGGGGATGGCTAAGTATCTCAGTGGAATACGGATAGATTTGCTAAATCTAGTTGTTACCGTTGAACTGAAATCCAACTCTTGCTTACTTTATCAATTATTTTGCTTGCTGTCAATATGTATCTTTACGATGTTCCCTTTAACAAATTGGTGATATTTTGAATTATATACTTGGCTATGCAATCAAACAATTTACAACTAAGGCAAGATGAAAGACGTGTTGCAGTCCAATATCAAGCAAAAAATGTCTAATTTAGCCTTTTTAGACTAGTGAAACTTCCAGCCAATTTATTGAAAGGTAAGTGAGGCATAGTTTTTCTCTATTTGTCCCATTTTTCTCTGCTTTCTTTGTACTTGAGAAAATAAGTCTAGAGGAGGTTTTGAGCTCAAATTCTGGGAGGGGTTGGGGATTGTTTTGCGGGGTAACGGATGGAGTAGCGGTATGGCGCTCTGAAATGCCAGATCAAGTATCGGCTACCCCAAACAAGTCTTTCAACCATGAAGTCCAGGGCCTTGTTGATATCTGAGCGCCTGAATAATCTTAAATTCTCCATATCCTCTGCAACTTCAGCTGGTACCTTAAGGATGATATTTCAATCCCTCAACGAAGGATTTCTTCGTTGCAACACAGGCTTGCAGAATTATACGCGGAGGGCTTTATTGATGTTTCAATCCCTCAACGAAGGATTTCTTTGTTGCAACCTGATTTCAAGCGTAAAATGTATGCCAGATGATTCCCATATTTTACATTTAGGTCTCTAATTTATTTTTCCTCCTCAAGAATACCTGCGCGGACCTCTCTCGTGATATGAAATCCCTTTCGGTTCGCGCAAATGGTTGGGTTATTTGTGCGCTCGGCCATCCCTGACATTTTTTAACAGCTCTCGGTTTAGCGTGTACTG
>CALNCU010000322.1 GCA_937875395.1 uncultured Armatimonadota bacterium
ACATGATCATCCCCGCCTGGAAGGGGTTTTCAGGAGAGGGGAGATCATGAACAGAGATATAATTAACATTAAAGCACAAGAGTACGGCGGCATACGGGTTATCCATATCAAAGGCGAGCTGGATTCTTACACAAGTGAAAGATTACGCTCTGTTGCAAAGACATGGCTCAAAGGTGCATCCAAAGTAGTGGTAAACCTGGACGCCCTTGAATATGTAGACAGCGCCGGACTCTCAACCCTTGTAGGAATGTGGGTGGAGACACAGAATGCGCACGTCCAAATGGTTATCTCCTGCAACAACCCCAGAATCCATCGAATCCTTGAGATCACGGGGCTTCTAAACCTGTTCACCATGGACGATGCAGAACAGCCCGCCGCAGTCTCCAAGATAAGGCAGCCGGGTATCCCTGCCGATGATTCCCAGGTCAAGGTTCAACTTCCCGGCCTTGGCGCTGCGCACCGCTGAGCTTAGCGGTTGCCAGATAGTTCGGCGGAGCTTGCCGGCATTCATGCGCCTTGTTGGTTGTTAATAAACACACTTAATGGTAGAATTAAAGTGCAGCGCAGGTGCCGCCAATCTTTGCATCCGGTTGGTTGTATTGTCAATTACCATTGCATTCAGGAGGAGACTAACAAGTGTTTGCAGTAATAATGGCAGGCGGCGGCGGTACACGCCTCTGGCCCAAATCCAGGGAAAGCTTCCCAAAGCAGATGCACGTACTTTGCGGAGAAAAGCCTTTAGTGCAGGGGATGACGGAACTGTTGCAGGATGTGGTTGGTGTAGACCAGGTTTATATAATCACCAATGCGCACCATGCCATGGGCATCTCCCGCATAATGCCCTGGATATCTGATCGAATTCTTATAGACCCCTACCGCCGGGATACCGCAGCGGCAATAGGGCTGGCGGCGGTTTATCTTAGCCGGGTAGATCCGGGCGCCGTAATGGGAGTCTTCCCCGCCGATCATTTTATTGCAGATACAGAAGAGTTTGGCCGGGTGGTAAAGGCGGCGGAGAATCTTGCCGCCAAGGGTAAAGTAGTCACAATAGGGATAACCCCCACAGGTCCGGAGACGGGTTACGGGTATATAGAATATACAGGGCAGACAGAGACGGCAGACGGCAAAACCGCCTATCATGTAAGCCGGTTTGTAGAAAAACCGAATAGAGAGACCGCAGAAGAGTATCTAAAGGCGGGGAACTACCTATGGAACAGCGGAATGTTTGTATGGAGCATCCCAACCGTGCTTGCCCTCTTCAAAGAGCATCTTCCCGGCACATATGAGCGGCTTATGCGCATCTCAGACGCGCTTGGCACAGACGAAGAGGCGGATGTTGTAGACCGCGAGTACCAGGCAATGGAACGCATCTCCGTAGACTACGGGATTATGGAGAAGCTTAAGGATATTCTTGTCATCCCCGGGAACTTTGGCTGGAATGATATAGGCAGCTGGAAAACGGTTGCAGAGGTGGCCCAAAAGGATGAGCAGGGGAACACCGTTAACGCGCAAAGCATACGCGTAGATACGGAAAACTGCCTGATTGTGGGCGAAACCGGCAAGATGATTGCCACAATAGGCGTAAAAGACCTGGTTGTAATAGATACGCCGGATGCCCTGCTAATCTGCAACAAAGACCGCACGCAGGATGTAAAGAAGGTAGTGGATAAGCTGAAGGAAGAGCATCTCCAGTGCTACCTCTAGCGGCGTGTAAATTTAATTAATTTGGTGAGCCACCAGTATTCAATCTCTGAAAGATTTAATATGGAATCGCAAAAGAAGAGGGAGACGGGTATAGTTCAGGTCTACACCGGAGAGGGGAAGGGAAAAACAACCGCCGCGTGGGGGCTTGCCATGCGCGCAGTAGGTCAGGGGCAGCGGGTGGCCATAGTCCAGTTTATGAAGACGCGGCACTCCGGGGAGCGGATTGCCGCAGAACGCCTGAAACCCCTCCTTTACGTAACCGGAGAGACCAGCCCGTACAACGCCTGCCAGAATCAGAGCAACTCCGCACGCTGCCAAGAAGAGAGCCGCAGAATTTTTAAGAAAGCCACGGAACTGCTGATATCCGGCGAGTGGGATGTTGTAATACTTGATGAAATCAACGTGGTTTTGTACTATAAATACATCACCCGCGAAGAGATGATGCATCTACTGGCTATGCGCCGCCCGGAGACGGAACTAATCCTCACCGGAAGGGGCGCCCCGGACTGGCTGATTGCAGCAGCAGACCTGGTAACGGAGATGAGAGAGATAAAGCATCCGGCCAAGAGGGGACTTAAAGCCAGGCAGGGCATAGAATATTAGGAGCACCGGAAGAAGGTTGATTAATTACCGCCCGGTAAAAGAGCAGCCCGGGCCACCCTTAACACGTTGCCGCCTATAATCTTTTGTATCTCTTCATCCTTGTAGCCGCGCTGCACAAGCCCCACGGTAAAGAGCGGCCAGTTTGTCCATGCAAGGCTGTGCGGCTCCTCAACATAGGTGTTGTCAAGCGATCTCGCAGGCCAGAGACCTTCAAAGCCGGGCAGCCCGGCCGGGATTTGGCCTGCCTTTGCCCGTTCCTCTGCGTTTCTGGTAGAGACGTATCCGCAATCCGTCCCTATGGCAACGTAATCTACGCCAAAGTTTTTTGCAATATAATCAATATGATCCAGAAAAGCGGCAATATCCTGGTTTCCGCCAAGGAACCCCGGTATGCAGCAGATTCCAACGTATCCGCCGCTCTCTGCAATTGCCCTTATGGTATCATCCGTTTTGGCCCGGCAGTGGTTGTTAAGAGAGGCGCAGACACTATGGCTTGCTACCATCGGTTTTTGAGATGCCTTTGCAGCTTCAAGGCCTGTTCGGTTGCCGCTGTGAGCCACATCCACAATTATGCCCGTTTTGTTCATCTCAAGTATTGCGGCACGCCCCATATCGCTCAATCCGCCGTCAAAGCACTCTCCGCACCCGCTGCCAAGCAAGTTCTGGCGGTTGTAGGTAAGGTGCATCATCCTGCATCCAAGCTGGAAGAAGATGTGTATGTATTCCAGTTCATCCTCTACATGTTCCCACCTGCCTGCAAGGGGCACGCCGTTGCATGTAAGGTAAAAGGCACGGCGCCCGTCGGCCTTTAAAGACATAATTTCCTCCGGGTTGGCTGCCTTCTTAACGTAGCCGGACATCTTATCGCTTATGTAAATGTATCTGGCCATGCGTTTAAGCAGCTTCAGCGGGTCCTGGCCCTCTTCTCCGGCATTCTGAAAAATGCAGGAGACGCCGGATGCATCCCACGCCCGGCGGAACTCTTCGCCCACATCCGGAATGGTGGCGTTGCTTATGGCTTCCATCTCCTCTGTCAACGCCCTAATCTTCTCCCTGGATGCGCCGGATGCAACTGCATCTTGCAGTTTTTTGCTATCCACAATGCCGCGCGGCGCAAAACCGTAGGCATCAAAGACCAGAGATTCCCTGTGCAGGCTAAGCCCGCGATCCAGTTCTTTCTTGCCGGGTTTTAGAATATCCAGTGCTGCCTGCCTGCAGAGTTCTATGTAGCTGTTCATACCGTAAGCCTTTCAACAAGTAGAAGATTTTGGTTGCTGACTAAAACAGTATAGCATATATTTCTGCCGTAAAATAAATTTTACATAAAAGAAGGACTTTTTGCCGGAGATGCCGAAATAGGTATCATCCTATAATACAGGTGGACTGGAATATGAGTACACAACCATTGGGGCTTCGTCCTGTAGCAAAGAATACGCTGGTCTCGCAGGTAGTAGAGTCCCTAAAAACATACATTATAAACGGCGGTTTTAAGGCCGGGGATAAGCTTTTATCAGAGAAGGAGCTGTGCAGCAGGCTCTCCGTAAGCCGCACAGTGCTCAGGGAGGCTCTGCGGGCACTGGAGGCGGTAGGCATAATTCACGTAAAGGACGGCGCCGGCGCATATGTATCTGATGTAAACGCAACAACCATAGCGCAGCACCTGTCTCCGCTCTTTGAGATGAGTTCAGATGAAGACCTAGAACATATGGTGCAGGCCAGGGCGGCAGTAGAGGTTGGCGCAATTCCGTTTATAATCCAACGCTACACCAGGGGCGATGCAGAACGCATTCACAAAATTCTGCAGAGTCTCGGTAAGTCTAAGTCTGTAGATGAGTTACACAGGGCGGAGGAGGAGTTTCACGTTGCGCTGATTGAGATAGCCGGCAATCCACTGCTTACTGAATTTTCATCCTTTCTGGCGAAGTTCTTTGCAATTGGTAAGAAATACATGCCCTGGGGGAGCATAAGCGCAGAGACCGCTGCTGAATTACACAGGCAGCTTCTTGATGTAATAGAGAGCGGCGATATTCCTGCAGCCCAGGAAGCCATGAGCCGGCATATACTTGAATGGTCAAGGAAGTTGAAAGCTTAAACAAGTTGATCTAATTTAGTCAGTTGCCAACAAAGAAAGGGGCAGTGTAATGAACAAACCATTTACTTCGACTTTGAGAAGAGATCGCGGATTCACATTAATAGAATTGCTTGTAGTTATAGCTATAATAGCTATACTGGCAGCAATACTATTCCCCGTGTTTGCAAAAGCGAGGGATAAGGCCAGACAGGCCACCTGCACAAGCAACCTTAAGCAGATTGGATTGGCATTAATGCAGTATGCTCAGGATTGGGATGAAACATTACCATGGGCGCTGCTTGGGTGGAGCACACCAGAGGAAAAGAAAGCTACGTGGAGCGTGGCCATAGCCTCCTATATAGGTTTATCTACCAATAAGAGCAATCAACGGACGGTGTTCCTCTGCCCATCGGATAACACATGGGGAAATCCGATCATGGCAGCAAACTATATAGGGAAGAGCAGCTATGCAGCTAATCTTGGAGTAATGGACAGGCAGGTTAGCAGTATTATAGGAGGCCAAGTGGGCGGAAGACGCCTGGCGGAGATAACGTCACCCCCTACTACAATAATGCTGGTAGAAGTACACACGGACAACCATACCATAGGGTATCAGGATAGCAACTCCGTCTACTACTCCGGGGCAAACATAGTTCCAGACAGCACGGTTAAAGGCGTTCACAATGGAGGCAATAACTGGGCCTTCTGTGACGGGCATATTTCGTGGATGAAATATGACAAATCGCTCTCACCCATAAATATGTGGGTTGCAAATCAATGAGCGCTGGTTGAGCATACAAAATAAAGAGGAGGTATATGTTTATGAAGAAAATTATGCGCGTATCCCATTGGCTTGTGTTGAGTGTCTTGGCATATCTGTTCTATGCAGGGACGAGCTATGCAGCCACCGAGCCCTTATTCTACGCACCGTTTGATGAAGGGGTAAATGCAGCAAAATCAGTTGGATCTCCTGTGCCCATCAATAAGACGGGAGTGCTTGTTGATGGCGGCATTTATGGTAAGGCACTTAGTGTTGGCGTAGAGGATGGTAAGGGCTACTGGACCAGCTATAATGCTGACGGAAACATACGGTTGGAACAAGGCACCATAAGTTTCTGGTTAAAGCCGGTAGACTGGGACGGTAAAGACAAGAACTTTAAAGTATTTTTTACTGCCTGGGGAGATAACGCCTTTATTGCTATTGAAAAATATATTGATATAGGAGTTGCCAAATCTGCATTTTCAGGGAGGCTGCTCTTTGTATTCGGTCCCTCTAAGCAGAAAGACAACGCATGGCAGCAGACAAAAGCATCATCTACTGTCATAGGCGAATGGCAGAAGAATGAATGGCACCATATAGCCGGTACATGGGATGACAAATCAGTAAAGCTCTATGTGGATGGCAAGCTGGTTGATACAAGGCCGCTGATTGCAATTCCTGCAACAACGTTTAAACACTTGGACATAGGCGGGTTTACGCCGGAAAAATGGAAAGATAACATAGGCAGAAGCCTTGTTGATGAATTCAAAATTTACGATTCAGCCCTGAGTGCAAAAGAGATATATGAAGACTGGGAAAAAAAGAAGCCGGTAGTTAAATCAAGTGTGAAGAGCTACTTCCTTTCTGTGCCTATGGTACAAAAGGCGTCCGTGCAGGATGGTGTGATAGATAAGGGCGAATATTCGTTGAGTTCCACAGGGTTTCTAAACATATCAACAGCAACATATGCCCCAGTACAGAGCCAGTACAATATTGCTTATGATCAGAAGAACCTCTATATAGGGATAGCATCTCCCTTTTCAGAAAAGGCTATGGCAAAAGTAACGGGACGGGATGATGTGAATGTAGCCAAAGAAGACTGCATAGAAATCTTTCTGAATCCCGCACCGCAGAGTACAGATTATTTCCACTTTATATTCAACTCTGCAGGTGCGGTCTATGATGAGAAAAACCGAGACTCCGGGTGGAATGCGCCCGGAGTTAGGTTTAATAGCAGAAAAGCCAACGGTGTATGGACTTTTGAAGCAGCAATACCATTTTTGCAATTAGGCGTCAATCCCCCGGTGCCGGGTGATGTCTGGACGCTCAACATTTGCCGTTCCTTTACCGCACCCAAGGCCTGTTATACCTGCATTGCGCCGTCAAAAAGCACTTACCATAATGTAAGCAGTTTTATTCGTATGAAATTTGCAGATCCATATGCACCCTTTGTAAATCTAAATTCAATAGGGGACTTGCTTGCAGGTAACCTGGGTCTCAATATGACGGTAACCAACCTAAATAATATTGCAGTTCCGTTGGAATCCACCGTACAGTTACAGGCGGGCGGCGCAAATATCATCAACTATAAAAGAGAGTTTCTACCGCAACAATCCATAACCATACCCGTAGAAACCAAAGGATTTAAAGATAATGGCCAACTGGCTATAAACCTCAAGCTAAAAGACAAAGAGCCTATTTATACAACAACACTCCCTTTTGCAGCAGAGAAAGATTCCTTTCGTATTAATTACATTTATACTCGTTTGAAAGAAAAAGAAGCATGCATAGGTTTGCATCAGCCGTTCGTCTCATACCTTAACAAAGATATTATCTGCCGGATAAGCTTCTCCCAGGATAGCGGAGAGAAGGTTGCTCTGGAAAAGACTTTCAGCAAAGCCGATTTTGATTACGAAGTGCCAATCAACATATCATCCCTTGCTCCGGGAAAATACAAGGTATATGTTATGTTCCAGGATTATAACGGTAGCGTGCTGGCTACGTTAAGCGATGAATATACCAAATACCCGGATACGCCTCCCGCGTGGGCAGGTAACAAAATAGGCATTACAGACGCAGTTCCGTATCCCTGGAATCCAATAGAAACCACCAAAAACTCCGTGAAATGCTGGGGCAGGGAGTATGTATTTGATAAGGGTATCCTGCCCACGCAGATTAAATCTGCGGGTAAAGAGCTGCTGGCATCACCCATCAGGCTCACTGGCAGCATAAACGGCAAAAAAGTGCAGGCTGTTTTTTCAGATTTCAAATGGAAACGCAAAGCCAAAAACAAGGTGGATATTCTGGCAGAGGGCAAGCTGGACGATGTAAAGGTAGCAACGGATATTTCTGTAGAATATGATGGTTTTATGTGGATAAACCTGTCCCTCGACTCTACCGCATCCGTTAGACTGGATAATCTGGCATTAGAAATCCCCTTCAGAAAAGAATACGCCACCTTAAGAAACTTCGGTGATTACCGGCTTGGCAGAACTGGTGAGTTGCCCGATGAAATATCCCGCAAGAATCTTGAAAAGGATAAACCCATATTCTGGATTGGCGGCAACAGTGAAGGGCTTCAATGGTTTGCAGAGGGTATGTCAGGTTGGCATATCAAAAACCTAGATAGCAGCCTTGAGGTTGTTCCTCAGCAGAATATTGTAATCGCCAGGCTGAATATAGTAGACACCGGTTTTGATCTTAACCATTCACGCAAAGTTTCATTTGGTTTCCAGGCTACTCCCGTAAAACCGGAGCCGGCTGGATGGCGAAACTGGAGAATATGTTATAAGACCGCTATGCCTTGGAATACAGTCATATGGTTTACAGAATGGACTGAGTTATTCAATTACATGGATACCGCAAGATTAAATTCCACAAAGATAGAGTCTTTAAAGAGACTCCAGCGCGCCGGAAAAACTGTTAGCCCTTATGCGGCGTTAACGTGTGTAAGCCCCCTATCCCCGGAGTATAAGTACTACGGCGGAGAATGGGAGAAGCATCCGTTGCCATGGAACAGGATTTTATCGGATTCTTCGCTTGACCCGCAAAACAGAACCTGGGCGCATAACATGATATGTATGAATTCTTCATCCTATCGGGATTTCTACATATGGAAGCTTAATCATACCGTAACCCAGCTCAATCTGGAAGGGCTATATTTCGACTGGGCCGTACCATATATGTGCAATAACGAAGAGCATGGATGTGGATACCGGGATGATTCAGGTGTGCTTCATCCTACCTTTAGCGTTTTGGGTGCAAGAGAACTGGCCAAAAGAATATATTCCATACTCAAGCAGAACGTATATTCTCCAAAATCAGTCATAACCCATCATATGTCCGGCGAAGTCTGCATGCCGGTGCATGCCTTTGCGGATATTATGATTGATGGTGAAAACCTTACCTCGGCGGTTGCGCGTGAAGAATCATATTACAAGTGCCTGCCAATAGATAAGTTCCAGGCCGAGTATGCTCATCAGTGGGGTTCGGTTCCGGTGCTGCTCGCTGAGTTCAAGAGGGGTACGTGGCTATTCAATAGCCATGAGAGGGCTGCATTCTGGGATACTGACGCCGCCAAGACGCCTATTAATCATCTTCTAGGGCTTGTTCTGGTCCATGATGGCATATGCTATTCAAACTGGAATGATGTTAATCAGGACGCTATATGGCGTATTCAGGATGACTTTGGCTGGGATGATAAAGTAGAATTTCTTCCTTACTGGAATAATTCCGATCACGTTACAATACTATCCCCCAAGAACAGGGACGTAGTAGTCTCCATATATAAGAGAGAGGGCAGGTATCTGCTGATTCCTTTCAACAATACGGATGAAGAGATTCGTCTTAGCATTAAGATTAATCCCTCCAAGATCAAACTGAAGAATCCTAAGCAAGGTGTTTTAACGGATAAGATAAGCAAAGAAGTATTTGCGCTATCGAGCAACGGCAATGCGGAGATATCCATGGGTAGACGCTCTTTCCGAGCGCTTGAGATAAACTAAGTTTGCAAATTATAAAAAAGGGAGGCGCAGACGGGTGAAGCTGGCAGCGGAAGTTATATCTACACGGCCTATATGCAAGGAGGAGGGGCGTTACATAGGGTGGCCCTCCATATGCAGGCGTAAAAACGGCGAATTGATTGCGGTATTCTCCGGCGACAGGGATGCTCATATTTGCCCTTGGGGAAAGACCCGGATGATACGTAGCCGGGATAACGGCACTACATGGAGCAATCCGGTAACCATAAACAATACGCCCCTTGACGACCGGGATGCAGGGATAATAGAAACAAGTGACGGCACACTCATTGTAAGCTGGTTTACATCCCTGGCTTTCATAACGTGCATGGGTTCAGACTGGTTAAAGAAAGATGTATCCAACTGGGATGCATGGATGCGCCATATAGAAAAGCTCACGCCGGAAATAAAAGAAGAATGGCTGGGCAACTACATAAGCCGTTCAGAGGACGGCGGCGTCACATGGAGCAAACCCATAAAGGTGAAGCTCTCCGCCCCGCACGGCCCCATAGAACTCTCCGATGGACGGCTCCTCTACGTGGGCATAAACCTGAGCAGCAAAGATAAGAAGGAGGCGCATGTGGATATCTCCGCAGACGGCGGCCTTACATGGGAGACGGTGGGTACCATTCCCATACCGGAGAGCGAGATTGAATGGTATCACGAGCCGCATGTAGTGGAAACATTCGGGGGCAATCTTGTTGCGCTTTTCCGGCGCCAGCCGGGAGACGGCCAGGATTATATGTGGCAGACTGAGAGCATGGATGGGGGGCATACCTGGAGTGTTCCGCATGCCACCCCCATCTTCGGGTTTCCCGCACATCTTCTAAGGCTCAAGAACGGCTGGCTGCTGGCATCCTACGGGCTAAGGCGGCCGCCTTTTGGCGAGCGGGCATGCATTAGCCGTGATGGAGGGGTTACCTGGGATTATGATCAGGAGTTTGATCTCTGCCATGGTTTTGATGGTGATCTGGGTTATCCCGCATCCGTGGAACTGGCGGACGGCAGCATATATACCATCTACTATCAGGCAGATCAGCCCGGAGAAAAGCCATGCCTTATGGCGACTCATTGGCGGATTGTCTAATAAAATACGGAGCAGCAAATGATCAGGCTTGGAATGGTTGGGATGGTGGAAGGGAACGGGCATCCGTATTCCTGGAGCGCCATCATAAACGGTTACAACGCAGAAGCCATGGAGGGCTGCCCGTACCCGGTAATCCCCAGGTACCTTGAAAGGGAGCCTGAACATAATTTTGGCATGCCGGGAGTTAAGGTTACCCACATCTGGACGGATAGGCTGGAGGACGCCCCAAGAGTGGCGGAGGCATCCCTTATCCCAAACGTAGCGGATAGGCCTGAGGATATTATAGGGGCGGTTGATGCCGTAATAATAGCCACAGACAAAGGTGAAGAGCACGCAGACCGCTGCCGCCCGTTTATTGAGGCCGGAATCCCCGTATTTATAGACAAACCGCTTACAGATAATGAGGATGATCTTAAAACCTTCTGCCGTTGGGTAGATGGGGGCGCACGCATTATGTCATCAAGCAGCATGCGGTACTGCAAGGAGTACATGCCGTACAGGGCGGGCGCAAGCAGCCTGGGAAGCATAAGGTACGCCGGAATCACCACGCCAAAGAGCTGGGAGCGGTACGGAATCCACGCGCTGGAGGGAGCCTATACCATTCTTGGCCCGGGAGTCATCTCTGTTAGAAACACGGGCATGGAGAAAAGGAATATAGTCCACATAAAACACTCATGCGGAGCGGACATAGTAGTGGCGGCAATATACGATATGTCCGGATCATTTGGAGACCTTACGCTGGGCGGAACCGCCGCATCCGTCCAGGTAACCATGCAGGATACGTTTTACTCCTTCAAGGCCCAGCTTGAAGCGTTTGTCCAATATTTGCGGACAGGCACACGCCCGTATCCCTTTAGTGAAACAGTTGAGTTGATGAAGATAATTATAGCCGGCATTAGAAGCCGCAATGATGGAGGCAGGGAAGTCCTGCTCTCAGAGATAGCCTTGGAGGGTTAGATATGCAGATGAAAATGCGTCCAAGCAGAGTTCTTGGCAAGTTAAGGGCAGGGGATACCGTAAGCTGTTTTAAGCTGAACCTTGCGGATGGGCGGGCAGCGGAGATAGCGGCCATGAGCGGGTTTGACTGCATATGGGTTGATATGGAGCACACTCCTAACGATTATTCGGTTGTGGAACGTCAGATATGGGCATCCAAGACGTGCAACACAGATGTGCTGGTGCGGGTGCCCCGGGGAGGCTACAGCGATTATATACGTCCGCTTGAGATGGATTGCGCAGGGATAATGGTTCCCCACATAATGAGTCTTGAAGATGCCCGTGATGTTGTAAGAAAGACCCGGTTTCATCCCATAGGAAGAAGGGCGCTTGATGGCGGGAATGCAGACGGCTTATATTGCGGCATAGACACCGCCGGCTACACGGAAGAATCCAATAGGGAACGCTTCCTTTGCGTGCAGATAGAAGACCCGGAACCCATGGATGAGCTGGAAGAGATAGCCGCACTGCCTGGGATAGATATGCTCTTCTTCGGCCCGGGAGACTTCAGTCACGGAATAGGCGTGCCGGGCGAACTTAACCATCCGCAGGTTATTGAGGCAAGACGCAGAATGGCAGATGCGGCCACCCGCCACGGAAAGTTTGCAGGCACGGTGGGCAGCCCGGGGAACCTGGATGACCTGATGGCGGAAGGGTTCAGGTTTATAAACGCTGGGTCGGATGTGCGGGGGCTTAGGGTATATTGCGATGATATAGTTGGTAAGTTCAAGAGTATAGAAGCAGGAGGCCGTTAATGCATGTGCTGGAAACATTTGCGCTCAACGGGCGCACGGCACTGGTAACGGGCGGCGCCGGCCTGTACGGGCGGCAGATAGTAGAGTCCCTTGCAGAAGCGGGTGCGCAGGTGTTTGTTGCCTCAAGAAGCATAGGCCTGCTGGAAGAGGTCGCCGGGCAGATGCGGGCTGACGGGCTTAACGTATGCGCCCTCTGTTTTGACCAGGGAGATGAATCATCTGTGCTTGCGCTGCGGGATGAGATAATAAAGCGCGCCGGAAAGCTGGACATACTTGTAAACAACGCCGTCCTGCGTCCCATGAAGGGATTTGACGATGATGCATCGGCATTTGCAGAGAGCATGAATGTAAACGCTACGGGGCTCTTTGTCATCACCCGGGCAATGGGGGATGTTATGGCGCAGAGCGGCGGCGGTTCTATTATAAATATAGGCTCCATTCAGGGGATGGCGGGGCCGGACCCAACAATCTACCGCGGAACTAATATGAGCGGATGGGTACCGGATTACTTCTTCCATAAGGGCGGGATGATAAACTTCACCAGGTTTGTGGCAAGCTACTACGGGAGCCGGGGCATAAGGTGCAACTGTGTCTCTCCCGGCGGATTTCTTACAGAGGGGATGCCGCAGGCGTTTGTGCAGCAGTACAGCGATCGCACATTCCTTGGGCGGCTTGCCGGGCCGGCAGATCTGAAAGGGATTATCACGTTTCTGGCATCCGATGCGTCGCTATATATAACCGCTGCTAATATCCCTGTTGATGGGGGCTATACGGCAAAATGAATATAAGCTTATCACGGCTTACGCTGGGCACCGTTCAGATGGGCATGAGCTACGGGATAGCCAACAGAACCGGCGTGCCGCCGTATGAAG
>CALNCU010000323.1 GCA_937875395.1 uncultured Armatimonadota bacterium
AAGAATGCCTTGCAACGCCGTACAGGCATTCCCGCCCGTGCAGCGGTTCACCCACACATTGCGAACATCCTGAAGCAGTTCAGCAGAGCGAGTAATGCCCTCTTCTGATACCGAGCCGAGATGCAATCCCCCAAGGAGCGCATAAATGGGGGCGTCTCCAATTGCCGCTTTTACGCATTCAAGAAGGGTATCAATGCCGGAGTGCGTACAGCCGCTGATAACTGCAAGGCCATGTTCTGTATGCAGAACCAGAATTTGCTCGTCCGGGAATGTATCAGGCTGCCATCCGCCATCAATATGTCTCTGCAGATTGGGATGGCGTGCGGTAAGGCGGGCAAAGTTGCCTATGCTAATCACGTAGACTCCGGGCTCTATGCAATAGATTCCCCGGTTTACTGTGACTTGCAGGTTATGTTCAGAGAGCAATTCCTTACGCCAGGGAATTCCTACCGGGTGGGCCTGTCCGTCCGCATGAATGGACCTGCGCCTGCACCATGAGTCCGCATGAATAATAACCCGGGGGCGTGCGCCTGTTTCAATCAGGGAAGGGACGCCCCCTGTATGGTCGTAATGGCCGTGGGAGAGCACAAGATGAGTGGCGGTTTCCACAGGAATATCCAATGGGCGTTCCGGGTAAAGAGCCCATCCTGCCCCGTGTCAAAGAGTATCCTGGATCTATCCGTCTCCAACCATATGCTCAATCCGTGCTGACACGCCAGACGCGCATCCGATGTTTCATTGTCTACCAGAACAGTGATTTTAGGCATTCGACACCTTGCTTTGCATGTAGTGTGCAAATATTCTAGAACTTCTGGTATACTAATTTCAAGTAGAGTATTTCGGAGTATTATCATGCCAAGAGGATTCTGCCCAAGGCACGGGGAGGGCCGCCCCTGCTCATGCGCTATGGGGAATTTATATAGATTTGTTGAGCCGGTTGTCCTCTTTTTGCTTAAAACAAAGGGTGAAACGTACGGCTACGAGCTTCAAAAGGGTTTACGGGAACACGCGCTCTCGGACTCCGTGATAGAAGGCGGTGCCCTCTACCGCACGCTCAGACGCCTTGAAGATGCCGGGTATGTCACCTCGTCCTGGGATACAAGCGGAGGAGGCCCCGCACGTAGACAGTATAAGCTGACCCCCGATGGCAAAAAACACCTTCAGGAATGGGCAACGGTTCTGCAGAACCTCTCTGCATCCATGTCCAAATTTGTGAAAGACGTCGAAGAAACCTTTACCGCCGATAAGGATTAGTTCCCCAGCCCCATCCCTGTTCCGAATTCCGCAAGTCCTGCGTATAATGTATTGACAAAAGGGATATTCGGGCATATCATAAGTGTATGTTACACCTAAGCCCTACATTCAGAGGTATACAAGTTGCATGAAACTCACAAGCTATCAAGCCATAGCAACTGCTTTGCATGCGGCGAATGTAACAGCGGCGGGCTCGGGAAGATGGAATCGTCTCCGCCGAGTACGTTGTAGGCGGCTGCTATCAGGGATACCCCGGAATAGCGCAGGGCGGAATTGTTGCAACCCTGCTGGACTCCGCCATGACAAACTGCCTGTTTAGTGAAGGCATAGAGGCAATGACGGCACAGTTGAGCGTACGATACCGCGAACCTGTAAAAGTTGGGGTACCCCTCACGATTGAGGCGGTCTTACGTAATAAACACGGCAGGCTTTACGAACTGAGCGCATCGATCAAGCAGGAAGAATCGGTCAGGGCGACGGCAACTGCGAAGTTTATACTTACAATACAGCAAGCCGATAAATCATATATGAGCGGTAAAAAAGATTTATCCGCAGAAAATGCAGAATCAAGATGAAATACATATATGGGCCAGTGCCGTCCAGAAGGCTCGGTGCATCGCTTGGAATAGATATAGCGCCGTATAAAACATGCAGCTTTGATTGCATATACTGCCAGCTTGGCCGCACCACCCACCTTTGCCGGACACCAATGCCTCTGATAAACTCTGCGGACGCAATGCGTGAGCTTGAGGAGTGGCTGGACAGGGGGCAAAGAGCAGATTACATAACCTTCGCCGGTTCAGGGGAACCCACCTTAAACTCTGATCTTGGCGTTATGATTGATGAGGCAAAAAGGCTGACTAATATACCGGTGGCAGTGATAACAAACGGGTCTCTTTTCTCCGACCCGTCAGTCAGGGACTCAGTAATAAAAGCAGACTTGCTTGTTCCCTCGCTTGATGCCGGATGCCAGGCTACGTTTGACAGGATTAACAGACCCCGGCAAGGCATGCAGTTTCGTGAGATAGTTCAAGGGCTGATAGATGCCTCCAGTGCTTTCCACAATGAACTATGGTTGGAAGTAATGCTTGTAAAGGGCGTGAATGACTCCGATGCCGAACTGTCCTTAATGCGGGATATTATAGCGGAGATATCCCCTGACAGAGTACAGATCAACACTGTAGATCGCCCCTCAAGATCAGGAAATGCGGAGCCTGTCTCTGAAGCCAGGCTTTTTGAAGCATGCAGAATATTATATTCCAATTGCGACGTGGTAGTGCATACCCCTTCAGTTCCGGCATCGGGAATATATCATGCAAGGGAAGAAGACCTGCTGAATCTGCTACGGCGGCGTCCATGCAAAATAGATGATATATGCACGACTCTTGGCCTGCACGCACATGAAACATCCAAGATGCTGCGCAGCCTGTCCGGCAAGCAATTGATAACTTACGCTGATGATTTGGCAGACCCGTTCTACCAGGCGGTGCCATATGATAGGGAGCAGCATGATGTATAACAAGATTATCGTAGACCACTTCATGAACCCACGGCATGCGGGCAGGCTTGAGGATGCAAACGGGGTCGGCATCATAGGTGACCCAGGATGCGGGGATTTCATGTGCATCTTCATTAAAGTGGAGAACTGGCAGGTAAAAAATGTATCTTTTCTCTGCAAGGGCTGTCCGGCGGCGATTGCAAGCGGCAGCGCAACGGCGGAGCTTGCACATGGGGAGCCTCTTGAGAAGGTGATGGCGCTCACCCCTGAGGATGTCTCAAACTATCTGGGCGGGCTGCCGGATGAGAAGCTCCACTGCTCAAACCTGGGAGTGGATGCGCTCAGATACGCCATAGCCGATTTCCTGGGGATTCTGCCCAAGGAAGATGCCGGAGATGCAGAAGCTTCCGCGGAGGAATGAGCCCCGTTCACAGGATTAGCAAAATTCACCAATTGACAAGATCAATCATGTGGTATAAACTAGGTGTAATATACACTTAGATGTGTCCGGCGTATTGGAGGAAACCATGAAGATAGCAATATCCGCGGTAGCACCCGGAATTGAATCCGCAGTAGATCAGCGCTTTGGCCGTGCCAAATACTTTGCCGTCTACGAAACGGAAACCGGAGAATATGATTTTCTGGATAACAAGATACAGATGAATGCTGCGCAGGGCGCTGGGATTCAGACTGCTGAGATGCTTTCAAAGGCGGGCGTGGACGCCGTTCTTACCGGGCACTGCGGGCCTAACGCATATAAGGCCCTATCAGCCGCCGGAATAGCGCTTTACATCGGAGTATCCGGGAATCTTGCGGATGCGCTGAAGGCATATCAGGAAGGATCGCTCTCCCCAGCTGACGGCGCCGATGTAGAAGGACACTGGTAATATCCGGTGCCATAGCGCCATCGCATGATGGCAGAAGGGAGCAACAAAATGCCTGGATATGATGGAACCGGCCCTACGGGGCAGGGGTCTATGACCGGCCGCGGAATGGGTTACTGTGC
>CALNCU010000324.1 GCA_937875395.1 uncultured Armatimonadota bacterium
GCCACGGGGGCCGCAGGAGCGGCAAGGTTGCTGTCGCTCTTTACAGACTGCCGGCCCATATCTTCAGGCGTAACCTTTGCCATAAGTACGGGAGAAGCAGCCTGCCTTGAGACAGAGCCGTCCGGGGTAGGAGGCGCCACCGGTGCTTCCACTCTGGGAACCGGTACGCTTACCGGAACGCCGGCAGCGGGAAGCGTTATCTTGGGCACAGGAGCCGATGCAACTTCAAACTTCTCTGTTGCAGGCTTTGCAGGCGTAGTCCTTGCACTCTCCTGAACCTTTGCAGCTGGTTTTGCAGGGGTTGCCGCGGATGCCATCTGTACCGGTACCGATGCAACCTCAACCGGACGCGCTGCGGGAGCCTGCACTACAGGGGCCTCTGCCACAAGGGCATCAGCAGATACGCTCTGTGCAGATAGCGGGGCCTGCTTGACAGGGTTGCGTATAATTACTCTGACAAACTTTGCGTTTGCCTTGTTATCGTTATTATCCATGGCGGAGACGTCTATGGTGTGCGGGCCGTTCTCATGCCCGGTGGTATCCCACTCATAGATGTAGGGGCCCCGGTTGCTCATGGACTTAAGGGATTTATCTACATAGATGCTGACAAATGGTTCCTGGCCGCTATCATCTTCAGCCTGAACTATAATAGGGGTGATGCCGGATACCATCTGACCTTCTTTGGGATTGGTGATGACAACCACTGGGGCGGCTCTGTCCGGCTTTGTATTGTTTACCATAACCACGCAACTGGCCATTGCCAGATAATCACTACCAGAGAAGATGGGGATATCCAGCCTGTGTTTGCCGTTGGGGGTACGCGTGGTATCCCATCTAAAGGAACAGGAACCGGCGGTCTGGGGAGTAGAAAGAGTTCTCTCTGTGATCTGCTTGCCATCAAGGTATACCTGCACCTTGGAGACCGGCTGGCTGGCGGTGGTATTAAAATTAACAGATATCTCCACCTGGTTGCCATTTATGGTTGCGCCGTTTGGCGGTGCAGTAATTACGGCAGTAGGCACGCCGGACTGCGCCGGGGCCGAGCCCAGGATACCGGCTGCAAGCAAAACTGCCATTACCGGTATAACAAATATTGATCTTTTCATATTCTACCCCTACCGTTTCAGGATGTATTTACATACTAAATCACTTCGTAACAATGTACCATACCTTTGGTATAAAGTCAACAATAGATTAGGCAGACAATCTCTGCTTTCATAGCGCATATTGGCAAGGATAGCTGCCGCGCTACCGCTCTGTATGCAAGAATTTATAGTACCAACAGACTGCAAAGCAAGGGGGTATCTATGGTTATTCTGCCGTTATTATGCTTAGGTTTATGTCCTCATACGTACGCTGGCCGGGTTTCACTATAAGAAACTCATTATTATCCCAATCACCGTAGAACAGTTTGTTGAACAGGGATAAGTCCCCTGCTATCTCTTTATACTCCCAGCCCTGGGTATCGGCCACCTGCCTTGTGAACTCTCTGTAACAGGGAATATCTCCCAGGCTCATATTTATAAAGGCGGCGCGAGTGTAGTTCCGGAGCCACTGCCTCTCCTGCTCTATAAGAAAGCGGGCGTTTTCTTCTCCATACTTCTCTGTATATTCAATTAAGCGTTCTTCTGCAAGCCTTTCCTGGATGATTCCCATTCCGCCCTGCTCAACATCCCCTTCCTTCCGTTCAATCCATCCGGGGCTGTAGTAGTATGTGCCGGGATGTTCTCTGAATTCTCTGCTGTAACGTTCTGCGGAACCAAGGAAGAGGGTTATGCAATCATGCGCTCTTGGGATAACTACGGGGGTGTCTCCGGCAACAAGAGCGGCTGTTCCCCGGCTACACAGGCCGTAACCCAGGAGTATGTAGTCATACTTGCCGCCGGATGCTTCATCTATCCTCTGCTGGATGGCTGCCCTAAGCTCGTCCGGGGTGTTATGCAATCCAAACGGCAGAAATGAGAGTTCCACCACATGAGGAGAGTGGGCGGCCGCATGCATGCACTCGCGGGTGACGGCTTCGCAGGCAATGGTATATAGCTTCAATCTGGCACCTCGGGCAAGAGAGAGTTATGCCGTATTATATCATCTAAGCCAGCACTTCACAAAAAAGTTATGATGATTAACCCGGCTTCGGCAGCGGCGTGCCAAGGCACTCTGCGACCGAAGTATCGCCTCGTGGTTGATGCACCTTGGCTTCGGACGCCTTCGGCTCTGCGACCGAAGTATCGCCTCGGGGGGTGATGCACCTTGCTGTGGAAGCGGCATGTAAGACTGGAGTATCATCCCATATAATTAATTTTGTGAAATATCAGGAGGATTGGCGGGGGACTTCGCTTATGGTGTAGAAAGACCCCGTTACGCAGACAAGGTCATCCGGGGCGGCTAGGGTGAGCGCGTGGCGCACGGCGTCTGCCACAGGTTCAACTATGCTTACATTTGCGCAGTGCTCCCTGGCGACTTCTGCCACGCTCTCTGCCGGAGCCGCTCTGCCGCTATCCGGAGCTGTGGCAATAAAGACATTGGCCATTGGCGAGAGGATGCCTGCAACATCTCTGGGCGAGTGGCCTTTTACCATGCCCATTACAAGTATAAGCCTTTTGTAGGAGAAAGATGTTTTTAGCGCATCTGCAAGCTTATATGCGCTATCCTGGTTGTGCGCTCCATCTATTAGAAGGGTTGGGCTCTGCTGCAGAACCTCCAGCCGGCCGGGCAGGTACGCAGATTCTATTCCTGCGCGAACGCTGGATTCCGATATATCTACACCCTTGTATCCCAGGGCCTCTATTGCAGAGACTGCGGTTGCTGCATTGGCATACTGAAAGTTTCCCCTCATGCCTATTTTAAGGGCTGTGTAGCTTGCCCGCATGCCGTCTACATCTAAAAGACCATGCCTGCCGTTCCCTGCGGCCTCGCACACCGGGAACCTGTACGCCTGCCCGGGTACAACGGGGCTTACAGTATAATGCGTAAGGTGCCCGCCGCATGGATGGACATGCCACATGAGGGCCTTCCGTTCTGCACAGGATTTGCACATTACAGAGAGCGCTTCCGGGTCTTGGGAGGCGGTTATAAGGTGCCCGCCTTCTTTTATAATCCCCGCCTTCTCTCCTGCAATCTTTGGGATGGTATCTCCAAGATAATCCATATGGTCAAGTGTAACGTTTGTGATAACGCTTACAAGCGGGGTTACAATATTGGTTGCATCAAGGCGCCCGCCCAGGCCTACCTCCAGAACGGCAAAATCCACCCCCTGTTCCACAAAATAGAGCAGGCCAAGCGCCGTCTTTACCTCAAACTCTGTGGGGTGGCCAAGGTCTGTCTCTCCTATGGCGGCGGCATGCGGGCGGATTACGTTTACAAGGCGGGCGAAGGCTTCCTTACTTATTATGCCGCAGTCCAGCTGTACCCTCTCCCTTATATTGTAGACATACGGCGAGTAGTATGTGCCTACCCGGTAACCGGCAGATTTTAAGATGGAGGAGATCATGGCTGTGGTGGAGCCTTTGCCGTTGGTGCCGCCTATATGGATGGCCTTAAGTTTTTTATGGGGACTGCCCAGGCGTTCGCAGAGCGCGGTGAACCGCTCAAGGCCCGGCTTCCATCCCAGTACACCAAGGCTCCCAATATAATCTACTGCTTCATCAAAATCTTTGTCGATGAACATGGCTGCCCCAAATGTTAAGCTGTATATCTGTTGGAGCTTCGGCAGCGGCGTGCCAAGGCACTCTGCGACCGAAGTATCACCCCGGGGGTT
>CALNCU010000325.1 GCA_937875395.1 uncultured Armatimonadota bacterium
AACCCCCGGGGCGATACTTCGGTCGCAGAGTGCCTTGGCACGCCGCTGCCGAAGCCTTGTTTAAACTTGCAAATCCAAGTTTACAGAGTACCCGGATAAAATCAAAACGGTTCTAGCTTGATCTTTGAGCGTTAATCTTTGTTCGGGAGAGAATTTTGTATAACTTTCCGCCCGGATAATAACTTAAATCTTTCAAGTAACAATCCGATTGTACTTCGTCCGGCGGTTGCTGGACTTCGGGTTTTGGTGGGTACCCATGCGGATGCCGGGCCAAAGCCCTTTCCGGCGTTAGGCCGGTTGGTAAAACTATGAACATGGAATTTTTATTAAAAGCATTTGGCAAGTATCCGCGTGTACAGGAGATCTGCAACCAGCTTAACCGCGGATGCCGCGCCATACAAGTAGAAGGCATGAACCCGGCGGCAAAGGGGCTCTTTGCCACCGTCCTTGCGGCAGCTGCGGGCCGCCCGGTTCTGCTTATAACATATAATCAAGATCAGGCAGAGCGTCTCTTTGAAGACATCTCCATGCTAAACGCCCCCGGCCTTGATCTCCGCCTCATGCCCTCCGCAGACGGCATGATCTACACGGATGGGGGCGCAGACCCGGATGCAGTTGCCGGAAGAATAAGTGCGCTTACCCGCCTTTCCAGTGGTGGGAGGTGCATAATAGTGGCTCCCATCTCGGCCGTTCTGCAGAGAACATTTGCGCCGGAGTGCCCGTCAGATAAAGGCATCCTCCTGCAAAAAGGCAAAGAAGTCTCTCTGGATGAATGCGCCCGCCGCCTGGCGGATATGGGCTATAAGCGCGTAGACCTGGTTGGCGGCCCCGCGGAATTCAGCCTTCGCGGAGGGATTTTAGATATATTCACGGCAACAGAGCCGTTCCCCGTGCGCATAGAACTCTTTGGCGATGACATAGAGAGCATCCGCAGATTTGAAGTGGAATCCCAGCGTTCAACAGGTTCCCTGGACTCAATAGAAGTAAATCCTGCAAGAGAGATTCTTATATCCTCAGAATCAGCAGGACAGGCGGCGCAGGCCCTTTCCCATCTGCTCCGGTCAGAGAGCGAGCGGGTAGAAGCAGAGTTTGGGCGTGAGGCTGCGGCAAGGCTCCGCAGGCGCGTGGAAGAAGATATACTGCACTTTGAGGGAGGCGCCTGTTTTGATGGCATGGAATACTACCTCCCCATCCTTTGCAACAAAGAATACTCGCTCCTTGACAGTCTGCCGAGAGATGCCGTTCTGCTTCTTGATGAGCCGCATCAGATAGAAAACCACTGGGCAGAACTTTACCAGGAACTCCTGGAATCGCTTGAAAGCCGTGTAAGAAGGGGAGAGGTACTCAGGCTCCCCGGCGCCCATGCAATAAGCTTTGAGTCTTTTACGGAGTGGCTGGGGCGGCGCAACTCAAGCGTGCTCCTATCCATACTGCCGCGTCCGCTCTCCTGGATGTGCGCAGACGGCCAGGTATCCCTGCCTGTGGCGCCTATGGATGTGTTTAGTGCACAGATAGCGCTTCTGATAGAACAGATTAAAACCTGGCTTGCAAACAGGGCCAGAATCCTGCTTATCACCCGCCAGCCGCACAGGATTATAGAACTTTTAGGCGAGCATGATCTTTCCGTGCGCCCTATTGAAGACCTTATAGAGCGCGGGAAATCCGGCGTCTATGTGGCGGAGGGCGCCGTAAGGGCCGGTTTTAAGCTTACGGAATCAAACCTGATGGTGCTGACGGATACCGAGATGTTTGGCGCAGGAAGGCCCCGCCGGCAAAGAAAGACCTTCCGCAAGGGAACGGCAATAACATCGCTCCTGGATATTGCAGAGGGTGACTTTGTTGTGCACATAAACCACGGGATAGGCAGGTACCGCGGCCTCACAAAGCTTGGGGGAAACGGCGGAGACAGAGACTACCTTGTGGTTGAATACGCCGGTACAGATAAGCTTTACGTGCCCACAGACCAGATAGACCGCATCCAAAGGTTTATAGGCGCAGACGGGCAGGCCCCAACGCTCAACAAACTTGGCGGCATGGAGTGGGCAAAGACTACAAAGCGCGTAAAAGCCTCCGTGAAAGAGATGGCAAAGGAGCTGGTTGCGCTCTACGCCGCCCGCCAATCCCTGGACGGATACAGCTACAGCCCGGATACCCCGTGGCAGCAAGAGCTTGAATCCGCCTTCCGCTACGAAGAAACCCCGGATCAGCTTGCAGTTATACGTGAGATAAAGGAAGACCTGGAATCGGCCAAACCCATGGACCGTCTTGTCTGCGGAGACGTGGGGTACGGAAAGACGGAAGTAGCCATCCGGGCAGTCTTTAAGGTGGTAAACGACGGCCGCCAGGTTGCCGTGCTTGCTCCAACAACCGTGCTTGCCCAGCAGCACTTTAACACCTTTGCGGAAAGGTTTGCGGCATATCCGGTTACCGTGGGCATGCTCAGCCGGTTCAAGACTCGTTCAGAACAGAAAAAGATTGTTGAAGGGCTTAGGACGGGCGATATAGATGTTGTAATAGGCACGCACCGCCTGCTATCCAAAGACATAGAGTTCAAAAACCTGGGGCTTCTTGTGGTGGACGAAGAGCAGCGGTTTGGCGTTGCCCACAAGGAGCGCTTAAAGCAGCTTAGAAAGACGGTGGATGTGCTTACGCTCTCTGCAACGCCCATCCCGCGTACGCTGCATATGTCCCTCTCCGGCATCAGGGACATGAGCCTTATAAACGATCCGCCGGAGGGTCGCGCCCCCATAAAGACCTTCTGCCGGGAGTACGAAGACGATATTGTGCGCGATGCCATCCTCCGTGAGCTGGATAGAGGCGGCCAGGTCTACTTTGTCCACAACAGGGTAGAGAACATAGAGCATGTTGCGGAACACCTAAGAAAACTGGCGCCGCATGCGCGAGTGGCTGCGGGCCACGGGCAGATGTCCGAGGACGAGCTTGAGCAGGTGATGATGGATTTGTATGAGGGCGAATCAGATATCCTGGTCTGCACAACCATCATAGAGAGCGGGCTGGACGTTCCCAACGTAAACACCATAATCATAAACAATGCAGATAAAATGGGGCTTGCGCAGCTTTATCAATTGCGCGGCAGGGTGGGGCGATCCAACCGGCAGGCATACGCATACCTGCTCTACGAACCGCACAGGGTAATGTCAGAGATAGCAGAAAAGAGGCTTCAGGCCATCCGCGAATTCTCCGACCTTGGTTCCGGCTTCAAAATTGCGCTCAGAGACCTGGAAATCCGCGGCGCAGGCAACCTGCTTGGGCCTCAGCAGCACGGGCAGATGCAGTCCGTGGGGTTTGATATGTACTGCCAGCTTCTATCCGAAGCAGTGCAGGAGATTAAGGGAGAGGCACCAGAACAGTTTGAGCTGCCCCCCGCCGACCTCCCCATGGATGCCTTTATCCCGGCAAGATATGTGCCCACAGAGGCGCAGCGTCTCTCTTTATACAAAAAGATGACCTCCGTGCGCCACGAGCAGGATGTAGAGAAGATAGAAGAAGAGCTTAGAGACAGGTTTGGAGAGATTCCCAGGGCCGTCTCAAACTCCCTTGGAATACTCAAGCTGAGGATAAAATCCGCCGGTATAGGCGTAGAAGCAATCACACATGACAGGAGCAAGATTACAATAAAGCTTGCTCCGGGAATACGGCTTGCCCCGGATGTATGCATACGCCTTAGAAAGAAGTTTGGCGGGTGCGTATTTATGGCGGACAGGGTGCTGATAGATTCAAGGAGTCCCAGGCTCCTCAAACTGCTGGGATACATTCTGGACGATCTGCCCATCGCACTTGAAGATTCCAAATTATACTTCATGGCTATGATTTAACTCTCAATCTGGAGGGAAGATGCGCAAGGTTGTGGTAATTGGGGGCGGAGCAGGCGGAATGCTTGCCGCCGGACGCGCGGCAGAGTGCGGCGCCAGAGTAGTACTTCTTGAGAAGAACAGCGTACTTGGAAAAAAACTCTCTATCACCGGGGGCGGGCGCGGCAACATAACCAACATAGCCCCTATAGATGCCCTGGTGGCGGCTTTTGGCGCGGGTGGAAAGTTTCTTTACGGCGCCTTCAATCGCTTCTCTAACCAGGATTTAAGGGACCTGTTCCTGCGCCTGGGTGTCCCCACAAAGGTAGAACGGGGCGGGCGCGTCTTTCCGGAATCTGACAGGGCGGGAGATGCAGTCGCCGCCCTTGAACGCTGGATAAGGGGACTCTCCGTTGATGTGCGTACCGGCCAGCGCGTGCAGGGCCTGGTTGCAGTAGATGGGCATATCAGCGGCGTGCGGGTCTATTCCGGCGTAATACCGGCAGATGCCGCAGTGCTTGCCACCGGAGGGGTCACATACCCCAAAACAGGCTCAACCGGCGACGGCTACACCATGGCGGCAGAGGTTGGGCATACCGTGGTTACACCCGTACCCTCTCTCTCTGCGCTGGAAATCCGCGAAGCATGGGTTGGCCGGCTCTCCGGATTAAGCTTAAAAAACGTCTCCGCCAAGCTTTATTCCGGGCAGAAGAAGGTGGCAGAAGAGTTTGGAGAGATGCTCTTTACTCACTTTGGAGTCTCCGGTCCAATAATACTGGCGCTCAGTAAAACTTACGCCCACCTTAAAGACAAATCCAACGTAACCCTTGTAATCAATCTTAAACCCGCCGTAAGCGTTGAAGACCTGGACGCCCGGCTTGTATCAGATTTTGTTCAACCCCGCCTCTTTAAAAACTACCTGCCGGAACTGCTCCCCCGCATAATGATACCCGTCTTTCTGGAACTCTCCGGCATCCCGGCAGATGAATCGCTAAACAAAATAAGGGCCAAAGATAGAAAGCGCATAATAGAGCTTCTTACAAACTTCAGGCTGACAGTAAAGCGAGCCCGTTCTGCGGATGAGGCCATAGTCACGGCGGGCGGCGTATCCATAAAAGAGATAGACCCCAGAACAATGGAATCTAAGCTGGTGCGCGGCCTCTTCTTTGCCGGAGAAGTGATAGATATAGACGCTGTAACCGGCGGATACAACCTGCAGGCCGCATTTTCCACAGGATGGGTTGCCGGAGAGTGCGCAGCACAGGATTAAATGCAGATTGCCCTTATATGAGGCGCCAGGAGAATGGATAAACAAACATTAAAAGATCAGGCCGTTAGAGTGGTTGACGGCATGTCCGGCCAGCTAAAAGATATGAGTTTGTTCTTGCACCGCAACCCGGAACTTGGCGGCAGCGAATACCAGGCCGCCGAGTACCTGCAGGCATCTGCCAGGCGCCGGGGCTTTACTGTGCAAGCAAATATCAGCGGCTACAAAACAGCCTTTATCAGCCACAAAGGGACTGCCGGCCCCAAGATTGCCTTTTTAGCCGAATACGACGCCCTGCCGGAAATTGGCCACGCCTGCGGGCATAACCTGATTGCCGCCATGAGCTGGGGCGCAGCGGCGGCTTTTGCAGAAGCAGCGGGAGATCTGGCCGTGTCATACTTCATAGGCTGCCCGGCAGAAGAGACAACGGGCGCCAAAATAAGCATGGCGAAAGACGGTATATTCAATAATTTAACCGCCGCCATGATTATTCATCCCTCTGATGGAAACTATCTGGGAGGCACAACATACGCATCCCATCCCATACGTATAACCTTTCACGGCCGCCCGGCCCACGTGGCAAGCCGCACCTGCAAGGGTATAAATGCGCTGGATGCCCTTGTAATGTTCTATCAGGGGCTCAAGCCGCTTCGCCAAACCTTCACGCAGGAGACCGTTCTGGCCGGAATCATCACTAAAGGCGGCATTGCGGCCAACATAGTCCCTGAAGAGGCCGTGGGGGAATTTTCCATCCGCGCCTTAACTGCCGATTATCTGGAGAATACAGTACTGCCCGCCGTAACGCGTCTGGCCGAAGGAGTGGCGCTGGCAACCAACACAACATTTACAATAGACGAATACCAGTTATCATACAAGGAACTTCTCAGCGACTCCAATCTCATGGAACTGTTTGCTAAAAATATGGCGCTGCTGGGTGAAAATATCCAATACCGCCCCAGCCACCATACCAACGGTTCCACGGATGTCGGCAACGTCAGCCATGTTGTGCCAACCATCCACCCGGATATCTGCATAGGAAGCGGATTCACCGCCCACACCTCTGAATTTGCCGTTGCAGCAGGTTCAGACTATGCACAGGAACGCCTGCTTGTGGGCGCAAAAGCTATGGCGATGACAGCAATAGATCTCCTGTAAGGAGACCGGAGAGGAAGTACAGGTTTGAAGATTGTAATAGCCCCGGATTCCTTTAAGGGGAGTCTAAGCGCAACAGCGGCTGCAGAGGCCGCCGGGCGAGGCGTGCTGCGCGCCAGGCCGGACGCGCAGACGGTAATAGTCCCCCTTGCGGATGGCGGTGAAGGGACGGTAGAGGCGCTAGTCCGCGCCACGGGCGGGCGAATCCTTCCGGCTGCTGCCACAGACCCTCTTGGAAAGCGTATAGAATCATTCTTTGGAGTGCTTGGAGATGGAGAGACCGCAGTGGTAGAGATGGCCGCCGCCTCCGGTCTGCCCCTGGTGCCGGAGGGAAAACGGAACCCCATGAACACAACAAGCTACGGCACAGGGGAACTTATACGGGCGGCGCTCAATGCAGGGTGCTCAAAGCTCATACTGGGCCTTGGCGGAAGCGCCACAAACGATGGCGGCGTGGGCATGGTTCAGGCGCTTGGCGGAATCTTTAAGGATTCTGCCGGCAGAGAAATAGGACGCGGCGGAAAAGAGCTGTCCAGGATTTGTTCAATAGATCTCTCCCGCCTTGACCCGCGTTTGGCTAAAACAAAGATAATTGCGGCAAGCGATGTTCAGAACCCGCTCACCGGCAAGACCGGCGCATCATACATCTTCGGCCCGCAAAAGGGTGCCACCGCCAAGATGGTGGAAGAACTTGATGCCGGGCTGAAGAACCTGGCAGAAGCAATAAGGCGCAACCTTGGCATAGATGTAGAGAACCAACCCGGGGCCGGAGCCGCCGGCGGAATGGGCGCCGCCTGCATGGCGTTTCTGGGCGCCGAACTCCGCTTAGGCATAGACATACTGCTGGATGCAACCGCATTTAAGAACAAACTTCAGGGTGCCGGGCTTATTATTACCGGGGAGGGGCGTATAGACTCCCAGACTCTGGATGGAAAAACGGTGAGCGGCGTTCTGCGGCTGGCGCGTAAAGCGGGTGTTCCCGTGATTGCTCTGTGCGGCGGTGTAGGCCCTGGGGGATACGATCTCCTGGAATCCGGCGTCTGCGCGGTGCTCTCCATAGCAAACCGGCCAATGACGCTTGCAGAAGCCCAAGCCGGCGCAGAGGAGCTTTTGGAGAGGGCGGCAGAGCAGGCTATACGGCTTGCGTATCTAAATTGCAGGTGTGAAGAATAAAAAATAATGGAGCAACCGGCAGGAACATATCCTTACCGGCAGCTCCATTATTTTATTTTTAAATGGGGCGAGAAATGGGACTCGAACCCACGGCCTCCAGGGCCACAACCTGGCGCTCTAACCAGCTGAGCTACTCCCGCCGCAAAATTAAAGTGGCGCCCCCGACAGGAATCGAACCTGTGGCCCACTGCTTAGAAGGCAGTTGCTCTATCCCCTGAGCTACGGAGGCATTGCAAGATTGTAAGTGGAGCGGGAGACGGGGCTCGAACCCGCAACATCCAGCTTGGAAGGCTAGCACTCTACCAGTTGAGCTACTCCCGCATAATACCGGCTCACAGAACAAAATTATAGCACTTTGAGGAGTGATTGTCAACGACTATAAGCGCAGTAAAATCCGCGCCAAACATATAAAGGTCAAGCGTTGAAAATGAATGTCATCATTTGCTATAATTAACCAATGCCGTTTATAAAACATTAAGCATACTTCCCGGGAGGAAAAATAGTGCGACGAATAATCCTGTTATTCACAATTGCAGTGAGCGTAGTAATAGCATCTGCGGTTTCGGCCCAGACCGCAAATGAGCGTTTTCTGACGGCGGTCTCCATGTATAAGTCTGCCAACCTGTCCGGCGCAGTCTCTGAACTAAAAGCCGTTATAAAAATGACGCCGAATGATGCATTGGCCCACAGCTGGCTTGGTTTCATATATATGGAGCAGAAGCAGCCGGATAATGCCATCCCCGTACTGGAGAAGGCTGTTTCATTAAAGCCGGCGCTAACCGATGCGCAGTTCAATCTGGCTAAGGCTTACATGATGAAGGATAGGTACAGGAATGCAAGAGACGCATTCCTAAAGGTTATTGCCGCAGAACCAAAAAACGTTTCAGCACTTTTTAATCTGGGGAACGCCTACCTTAATCTTAAAATGCCTGCAGATGCCGCCCGCAGCTACACGGCTGCATCTGTCTTAAGCCCTAAAGATGCAGATATCCTGAATAATCTTGGTCAGGCCCAGGGGCTTATGGGTAACTGGAAAATGGCGGCAGAATCTTACAAAAAAGCTTCTCTGCTCTCCCCTAAAGATGCAGCGCTCTGCCTTAACCTTGGTATAGCATGCTCTAAATCAAGGAATCCAGATGGTGCAATAGAGGCGTATCTTGCCGGTATAGCCCTGGATGCCAAAAGCTATCCGCTCCGCGTGGCGCTTGGCGATGAATATGTTAAGAAGAATAAATCTGCAGAGGCTATTGCTCAGTTTGCGGCTGCAGCAGAGATAAACCCCGGCGCATATGCGCCCCGCCAGAACCTTGCCGTGCTTTACATGAAGGCAAACGACTACGGCAAGGCTGCAAATGAACTGGTCCGCGCCATAAGCATAAAAGGCAACGATGTTGAGCTGATAAATAATCTGGGCTGGATCTACCTGTCTCAAAACAAGACGAATGATGCCTGCGTGCAATTTGAAAAGGCAGTAAAATTAAACAAGAACTTTGCTCCGGCACACATAAACCTGGCTATTGCATACGGCAAGGCAGGCAAGCAGAACCTTGCGCTGGCAGAGTGGAGAGAAGTCAACCGGCTGAATCCGTCAAACGCCGTGGCGCTTATAGAGATAGGCAATGCAGAACTTGCGGCAAAGAAGTATCCGGCTGCTCAGGCAGCATTTGAAAAGGCGCTTAAAGCATCCCCAAATAATGCACACGCCTTAAACGGGCTGGGTCTTGTTGCAGAGAAGGCAGGGAAGCTGCCGGAAGCCATCCGCCGGTACACGGAAGCGGTTAATGCAGATCCCAAATTTGCAATAGGCCACAACAACCTTGGAATAGCGCTTGAAAAGCAGGGCAACTATGATAAAGCCCTGGCCGCTTATAAAAAGGCTATAGAGATAGATCCCTTATGTATAGAAGCCAAAAAAAATCTGGCAAGGTTAAATCAGAACAGGCCAAATTGAAATCTGTAGCAGTATTATTAAATCCCAAAAAACGAGATGCCGTGCCCCTGGCCTGTGAGCTGGTCTCCTGGCTTGAGTCCAAGGGCGTATACGTTATGGCTGAGCATGAAGCAGCTCTGTCCATGGGTATGCCCGGTCTCTCAAGAGATGAAAGCAGCCTGGTGAAGGCGGATTTTGCGCTGATCATGGGCGGAGACGGCACACTGCTCAGGGCAAGCCACATTATGGCCCCTGCCGGTGTGCCCATGCTTGCCATCCGGTTCGGCAGGTTTGGGTTCCTTACGGATACGGCGCCCCGGGACGCGCGGCATGCGCTTGAACAGGTGCTCTGCGGGTCTTATACCATTGACGAGCGTATGATGCTTACCGCCACCATCTACAGGGGGCAGGAGGAGATAAGCGCATCCGGTGCCTTAAATGATATGGTCATAGCAAAGGGGCCGCTTTCACGCATGCTCAGGCTTGCAACAAGCGTCTCCGGCAAATACGTCTCCACTTACTCGGCAGACGGACTTATTGTTGCCACTCCCACCGGTTCAACGGCCTATTCGCTCTCTGCCGGCGGGCCGCTGGTATCGCCGGATATTCAGGTAATTATTATCACTCCAATCTGTCCGCATACACTAAACGCAAGATCGCTGATAATCTCTAGCAAGCAGGCTGTAGAGGTGGTTGTTGAGGGAGAGACGGCTGATATTGTAATGCTTACGGTAGACGGGCAGCGCGGAATACCGCTGAACCCGGCCGATAAAATTTCTATTAAGCAATGGGAGCACAAAGCCCGGCTTATCACTGTTCATAAGACCGGTTTTTTTGACAAGCTCCAGACGCGACTGCGCTGGGGTGACAGGTTTGATTCCTGACAGGTAATATGATCCAGAGACTCTACGTAAAAGATTTTGCGGTTATTGATGAACTGGACCTGGCTTTTGGCCCGGGCATGAACCTGCTCACCGGGGAGACAGGCTCCGGGAAATCTGTTATCGTCGATGCCTTGGGCATTGCTCTTGGCGAACGTGCAGACCTGGAGTCGGTAAGGGGCGGCTGCGAGAAGGCTGTTGTAGAGGCAGTGCTCTTTGTGGGCGGCTCTGCAGAGGCTCTTGCAATACTTGAAGAGGCGGGCATAGAAGCAGAGGACGGCCAGGTCATAGTCACCCGGGAGGTGCTTAAGACCGGCAAATCGCAGTGCAGAATAAACGGGCGCGCGTCTACCGTATCTATGCTGAAAGAAATAACAGACCACCTGGTAGATACTCACGGGCAGCACGAGCATCAGTCCCTACTTAAGACGGAGCGGCATATAAACCTTCTGGATGCCTGGTGCGGAGAAAAGGCTGCATTGCTTAAGGCCCGGGTAGAATCTGGGTATAGAGAGCTGCTTGGCTATGAGCGCGAGCTTTGCCGGTTGGAGAGCGATGAGCGCGAGAGAGCCCGCATGCTTGACTTATACAAGTATCAGGCAGAAGAAATTTCCGCCGCAAAGCTTGTTCCCGGGGAGGAAGAAGAACTGGGAGAGGCCAGGAACAGGCTGGCGAATGCAGAAAGGCTCTACTCTGCGGCGGCATCTGCCTATGAACTCCTCTCTGATGGGGATGCAAGCGCCGTAGATACACTGGGCAGGGCTGTTTCAGAGCTTGAAGGGATAGCGGCACTAGACCCTGGCCTTACGCCGCTCTTAGAATCTTTGCAGTCCGCCCTGTACGCCGCCCAAGAAGGCGCACGAGAGCTTAGAAGCTACAGGGATGATGTTGAATTCAACCCGGAGAGGCTTGAATCCGTAGAAGAACGCCTGGAACTATTGCGCAACCTTAAACGTAAATACGGGGATTCCGTTGAAGAGATACTCTCCTTCGGCAGTGACTTGGAGAGCCGGATTGAATCCCTTGAAAACAGCGAAGAGAGAACATCAGAGCTTAACCGGTCCATAGAGAAGCTGCATAAAGAAATAATGCAGCTGGCAGAAGATCTCTTCGGCGTGCGCAGGCAGGGCGCAGATAGTTTCTCTAAAAAAGTGCAGGAAGAGCTTGCCGGGCTTAATATGCCGAACGCGGTCTTTCTGGTGCAGCAAGAACCAAAGGCGCTGGACGCCGCCGGTATTGATAGCATGGAGTTTCTTATCTCTGCAAACCAGGGAGAGCCGCCTAAGCCCCTGGCAAAGATTGCATCCGGCGGCGAGATGTCCAGGGTTATGCTTGCCATAAAATCCGCCACATCGGCGGCAGATAAAATACCCGCCCTCGTCTTTGATGAGATAGATGTGGGCGTGGGCGGCAGAACAGCCGAAGTTATTGCAGATAAACTGGCTCTGCTCTCAAAAAAGTCGCAGGTACTCTGCATAACGCACCTGCCGCAGATAGCAAGCAGGCCGGGAAATCATTACTGTATAGAAAAACAATTACACAATGGGCGGACAGTGGTAAGGGTGCGCAGCCTTAGCATGGAAGAGCGTGTGGAAGAGATAGCCAGAATGCTGGGCGGCGCAAACACCACAGAAACGGCCCTTAGGCACGCCGCGGAGATGCTGGCAAGCGGTGGATCGTAAGGCTATAGAGGTTATCCAAGTGTTGCAGGTATCGGGGATCGCCAGGATAGACAAAAAGACAAAACACCTGGCGTTAAGACTTCAAAAAGGCGAAATAGCCGTTATAGACCACAAAGATATAGATTCCACCTGCGCAAGAATGCTGGTGGCGCGCCGTCCTTCTGTGGTGATAAATGCATCTGCATCTATGTCTGGCCGGTACCCTAACACCGGCCCATCCATTCTTATTTCTGCAGGCATTCCAATTATAGATTCAGCCGGGCCGGAAATAATGTCCCTTATCAGGGAGGGCGAAACCCTTCTTATAAAAGATGGCCGTATCTTAAAAGATGGCGCGGTAATAGCAGAGGGGGCTCTTTTTACGGAATTGGATGTAAAAAGGATTGCAAAAGAATCCCGCGCAAACCTGGCGCAGGAGCTGCAAAGCTTTGCCGAAAACACCCTTCGCTACATAAAGGAAGAAAAATCTCTTATTCTTGACCCTGTAGAAGTGCCGGAAATTGGGACAAAATTTAGCGGCCGGCACGTACTTATAGTAGTAAGAGGCGAGGGCTATATAGAGGATTTGGCCATAATAAAGTCTTACCTGCAGGATGTAAAGCCCGTGCTGATAGGGGTGGACGGCGGGGCGGATGCGCTTCTGGACCTTGGATTTAAGCCGGATATGATTGTGGGCGATATGGATTCCATAAGCGATGAGGCCTTAAAATGCGGCGCAGAGATAGTGGTGCACGCGTATGGCACGGGAGACAGAGCAGCGCCGGGTCTTGATAGGGTACGGTCCCTGGAGCTTAATGCGGCGGTCTTTCCGCTCCAGGGCACCAGCGAGGATATGGCCATGATTCTAGCCTACGAGATGGGCGCAGACCTGATAGTTGCCGTGGGTACCCACTCCAGCCTTATAGATTTTTTAGATAAAGGCCGCGCAGGAATGGCAAGCACGTTTCTCACCCGGATGAAGATAGGTTCCAAGCTGGTGGATGCAAGAGGCGTAAGCCGCCTTTACAGGCGCACTCCCGGCATGAAGGAGTTCGGAATTTTAATTGCGGCGGCAGTCGTGCCCGTTTTAACGGTTGTTTTGCAATTGCCCGCCGTACGCACCTGGTTTGGGCTGATATTCTTCCGGCTCAGGCATTTGTTAGGATTATAGTACTATACTCAGGCTCACGAGCGATGCGGAGCTTTCGGGCAGGTCTTTCGCCCCTATGGAATAGCGAATATCCCCCCGATGGGATACTTCGGTCGCAAAGCCGAAGGCGTCGCTGCCGAAGCACGGTTGACCGCTACTTTTTTGCCTGGCAGTAGTTGCCGGTTTAAAATAAAAAAACTGCTTATGCGCAGGATAGCAGGTATTAAAAGTTGTTAATAGATCTTCGTTTGCATTTAATTACTCTGGTTGCGGTTTTTCTGGCTCTTGCCGTTGGCATAGCTGTTGGAAGCACATTTCTGGCAGGATCATCCGTGGAGCGGCAGGTAGCCCGCGGATTGGAGCGCGAGTTTGGGAAGCTTCGCAAAGAGAACGAGACGCAAAAAGCCGCTATATCAGAAATAACAGAACGCCTTAAACAGACATCGGAGTTTGGAGATATTGCTGTGCCTGTAATAGTTCAGGGACGCCTCTCCCACCGGCGCATGGCAATCATCCAGACCGGGGACTATCCGGAAGCGGTGCAGAACGCCGTCTCAGCGCTGGAGTATGCAGGTGCCCAGGTTGTATCTATCACCACAATCTCCAATATTGAATCGGCGGATTTTAATGATAGGGTTTTGCAGGCAGCAAAAAATATCTCCGGCGGCAAAGCCAAAGACCCCCAATCCGTTATTCTAAAGGCCGTTGCAGAGAGCATAGCGCTATCCCCGGACGAAGGGTATATGGGCATGCTGGAACAGAAGGGGATTATCTCCAGGTCAGGTTTTTACCTTAGAAGAGCAGGGTCTATTGTTCTGGTAGGCGGGAGCAAAGAGGGCGGTTCCCGGCGCACAAATCTTTTGCTTGTAGAAAAGTTAAAGGCGGCGGGTGCAACTAATATTGTGGGCGTAGAGCAATGCGATGCCGCCGTCTCTTACATAGTGGATTACCAGAGAGAGGGAATCTCAACGGTAGACCATATAGACCTGCCCATGGGCCAGGTTTCCCTTGTTTTTGCCATGAGCGGAGAGGCGGGGAATTATGGTGTCAGGCGGTCGGCGGATAGATTGCTGCCCGCTTATCTGGAGAGTGCAGAGTGGCAGAAGACGTTTCGGTAATAATCCCCGCCTATAACGAGGCGGATGTTATAGGCCGCACGGTCAATGCCGCGCTTTGCATTCCGGGCGTGGTGCAGGTGATTGTGGTTGATGACTGCTCATCAGATGAAACTGCAGAAGCCGCAAGAGCCGCCGGCGCGCATACGGTTGTATCCCTGGCTAAAAACCTGGGCAAGGGCGGGGCGCTGGCCGCCGGGTTGAAACAGGCAAAAAGCCCCGTGATTCTGCTCCTTGATGCAGACCTTGGCGCATCCGCCAGCGAGGGGGAAAAGCTTATCTCCCCGGTGCTTGGCGGAGATGCGGATATGACAGTAGGGATATTTGGCAAAAGCAGGCCGTCCCCTACCCAGAAGTTTGGAGCAAAGAGCGGAGGGATGGGGCTTGTTGTAAAGACCGCCCGGCTAGGTATAAAAGCCCTTACCGGCCGCACCCTTTGCGCCCCGCTCTCCGGCCAGAGAGCAGTAAGGCGGGAGGTACTGGAGCGCGCGGAAGGGTTCGCCGGAAGGTTTGGGGTTGAAGCAGGGCTCTCCGTGGACGCCTTGCGGATGGGTTGTCGAATTATTGAGGTGCCGGTAGACATGGTGCACAGGGCATCAGGCCGCAATCTGCGAGGAGCGGCTCACCGTGCACGCCAGATGTTGAATGTCATTTATACGCTTGCTAGAAAGGCGATTTCAAAGTGAGGCTCTTTTTATATATGTTAATTCTTGCGGTCTCCGGGCTGTTTACCTGGGTGGCTGTAAAGGCTATGCGTTTTGCGTGCAGAAAATGGAAGCTTGAGAGGCCCAACTTCCAGGGTCGCAAAATTCCGGTAGGTTTCGGGTTTATTTTAACCATTGTTACCGTGCTGATCTGTCTGTTATCAACAGTCCTTGCGCTGAAATCCGGAGATTCGGACGCTCTGTCGCAGGCTGTGCTGGCGTTTCCGGTTACGGTGCTTATCTTTGGGGTTATAGGATTGATAGATGATATCTACGGCACCCGCGAGGCCGGAGGTTTTTTGGGGCATATAGGCCTTCTCAGGCAAGGCAAGCTCTCCACGGGCTTTATGAAAGCTGTGATTGGCGGTATAATTGCACTTGGAACGGGCACTGTTATGGCAGGTTACGATATCACGGGAAGCCTGGTAAACGCACTTTTAATTGCGCTCTCCGCAAATCTTCTTAATCTGCTGGACTTAAGACCCGGCCGTGCTGTATCCTGTTTCTGGGTATGGATGATTGCTCTTGCTGCATTCGCAAAACCTTCAGATGCTACATGGTTTGCATTTGCCGCCCTTTTTGTGCCCGCGCTCTGGCTTACCGTGCAGGACAGGTCTGCCCGTATTATGCTTGGCGATGCCGGCTCCAACGTGCTGGGCGCAATGCTGGGTATGTTTACAGCCTGCAGCGTAGGGATAACGGGCCGGATTGTTATAGTGGTGCTGCTTATATGCATCCACTTGTATGCAGAAAAATACTCAATTTCAAAATTTATAGAAAAAAACCGCATTTTACGTAAAGTTGATAGAATGCTGGGGGTGAGATAGAAGTGGCCAAGATAGTTGTAAACAGAGAAAGATGTAAAGGTTGTGGTATATGCATCCACTTCTGCCCGAAAGAGCAGATCAGATCATCTCACGAGTTAAATAGCAAGGGCTACCATCCGGCAGAGTTTATAGATGCCGGAGAATGCAGCGGGTGTGCCGTTTGCGCAATGATGTGCCCGGATGTGGCAATAGAGGTGTATAAGTAATCATGGCAAAAAGAGTTTTGATGAAAGGAAACGAGGCGCTTGTAAGAGGGGCAATTGCTGCAGAGTGCAGAGCATTCTTTGGCTACCCCATAACCCCTCAGAATGAAGTTCCGGAGTATATGTCCCAGTATATGCCGGATGCGGGCGGCGTTTTTATACAGGCAGAGAGCGAAGTCGCCGCCATTAACATGGTCTACGGAGCAGCAAGCGCCGGAATAAGGGCCATGACGTCCTCATCCAGCCCGGGGGTGAGTCTTAAGATGGAAGGGCTCTCCTACATTGCAGGCGCGCAGCTTCCGTGCGTTGTGGCAAACGTACAGCGCGGCGGGCCGGGCCTTGGAAACATAGCCCCCGCACAGGGGGATTACTTTCAGGCGGTGAAGGGCGGCGGCCACGGTGATTACCGCCTTCTGGTGCTTGCGCCGTGGTCCGTGCAAGAGATGCACGATCTTACCGTGCTGGCATTCAATCTGGCTGATAAGTACCGGAACCCTGCCATGATACTCTCCGATGCAATTATAGGCCAGATGCTTGAAGCCGTGGAACTTCCGGACAAGGTGGAAAATTGCATACCGCAGAAACCCTGGGCCGCAAACGGAGCAAAGGGCAGGGGACGCAACTATATAACCTCCCTCTACATTGCCCCGGAAACCCTGGAGCGGATAAACCTTGATATTCAGGCAAAGTACCGGCAGGCCCGGAAGCATGAGGTAAGGTACCAGGAGTTTATGGTGGATGATGCAGATATAGTCCTGGTGGCCTACGGGTGCATGGCCCGTATCTGCCGCACAGCAATGAAGCTGTCCAGAGAAAAGGGTTGCAAGGTAGGCCTCTTCCGCCCAATCAGCCTCTTCCCGTTCCCGTCTGAAAGGCTTGCAGAACTTGCCGCTGCCGGTAAGCGTTTTATGGTTGTAGAGCTAAGCGCAGGGCAGATGGTGGAAGATGTGCGCCTATCTGTGAACGGCGCCGCAGAGGTAGACTTCTACGGAAGGCTTGGCGGAATTGTGCCCAGCCCGGTTGAGATAATGGAGCAGGTTGTAAGGTAAGGCCCTCCCGGGTCTTAAGGAGTTTGTAAAATGAAAAAGATTTTTGGAAGGCCGAAGGCGCTCACAGATGTCACAATGGCCTATTGTCCGGGGTGCACCCATGGGATTGCACACCGGCTTGTCACAGAGATAATAGATGAACTTGACGTAATGGATCATACGGTG
>CALNCU010000326.1 GCA_937875395.1 uncultured Armatimonadota bacterium
GCCGTATCTGGGGCAACGTAAACCCTCTTACAAGCAGATGGCAAGGCTCTCCGGCCTATCTATGGGCGGGGCCAGGTACAAGATGGAAAAGTTGATTAGAGAGGGCAAGCTGGCTGTAACAGCCTCTACTCTTACGGCAGGCGCTGATGAGATGGGGGAAGGGGGCGAGCTGTGCCTACAGTAATAACCATGAACAGGTGGCGGAGTGCATTTGATTATGCAGCGCTGCATGGCGTAAGAATAGTGCTTGAGGGTAATACTCCGCCTTTAAGCATGGAGCAGGAACTGTCATTAGAAGCCTTGCTTGTGGTAAATAAGAAGATTAAGCAGGAGATTGAAGAGGAAATAGGTTGTTTTTAGATAGTATACGGCGCGGGACTGTTGCTCAAAATCCCGCGCCGCAGTTTGTTTTTATTTATTAAGCGAAGCCGCCAACTCCTCTGGCTTTACTGTTCCGTCAAACGGGCAGAGCCATACGGCAAAGGTGAACTTCTGCGTGTATAGAAGGTGCCAAGGCCACGGCTCCCACCCGCAGGTGGCGCTGCCTATGCCGTTATGCCTCCAATCCAGGTTGAGCGTTATCTCATCCCTGTGCACAAGTTCATGCATGTGCCTGGCGTCTTCAATATCCCCCGCCGTAAAGTGGTGGGCGCTGAAGTTTATCTCCGGGCAGCCCACAGCCAGCAGCCCCTGTGATTTTTCATCCGTAAGGCTTACCCAGCTTACGCCGCTCCGGTTGCCGTTCTCCTGCGGGTATACGTAGTTTGTGAAGAGCCCGTCAACAGTAGAGCGGTGCCGGTCAAAACGCTGTGCTTCAAAGGTATCTGCATAGCTCTCTCCGGGGCCGCGGCCAAACCACTCCACGTTCTCCATCCCGCAGGGAAGGGTCATGGTAAGGCCTATCTTTGGCATTACTTTCGGCCACACTCCCTCCGGCTCGCCGCCTGCCAGCAGGTGAACTCTGCCGTCCGGGTAGATAGTGTAGGTGTAGTTGCAGTTGAAGGCTCTCTGTGCGGCTACGGGAACAAGGCGGACTCTTTTTTCTATGCGCACTGCACCTGACGGCAGATTGGTTGTTTTTAGGTCTACCAATCTTTCCTGTATGTACCGGTAGTTCTCGCTCTTCCATCCGCCCTGCCTGTTGGTATTCCACATGCGGTCGTTATCTGTCTGTGCGCGGAAGAAGCTTATCTCCGGCCCGGTGAGCGCCAGGTCTTTTCCGGCCGCTTTCCAAGAGACTATTTTGCCGCTGTGTCCGGCAAATGTAATGCCGAAATCCCGGCCGCTTACTACAAGCTCATTGCCGGATTGTGCTACGGAGAGCGGCTCTGCCGTCCCCAATTTTACAGAGGGCTTTTTAGACGGGAGTTTAAATTGCGACCATGCCACCTCATGCCCAGCAGAGGCCCATAGGGTATCTGTGCCAAGGGTGAAGCTTATGGTAAGGTAGCAGTTCTGGCCCGTAACCTCCTTTGGGAGAGGAACTTTTATCTCTGCGCTTTCGTGGGCCGGAATCTTTGGGATGCTGAGCGCGCCTTCTGCAACAAGCCTGCCGTCTGATTTAACCTGCCATGCGGAGGAGAGATGGTTCAGCCCTGCAAAATCGTAAAGGTTGGTTATGCGGAAGATGCCTTTTTCAAGATCAACAGCCTCTGCACGGACGGGTTCTATTACCTTTTTATATTCGGTCAGGCCGGGGGAGGGGGTTCTATCCGGAAAGATAAGCCCGTCGCATATAAAATCGCCATCATGGGGGTACTCGCCAAAGTCCCCGCCGTATGCGTACCAGGTCTTGCCGTCCTTGCTCTTCATTGCAAGGCCCTGGTCTATCCACTCCCAAATAAAGCCTCCCATGAATGAGGGGTGCTTGTAGACAAGGTCCCAGTATTCCCTAAGCCCGCCCGGGCCGTTACCCATTGCGTGGGCAAATTCGCACAGGATAAATGGAATCTCTTTATGCCGTAAGTTAAGCGGCACCTTCCAATCATCGGCTGCGGATACCCGTGCCTGGGCGGCGCCCGCCATAAGGTCTTGTATAAAGTAGATGTGGGAGTACATGCGGCTGTAGACGTCTGCCGTCTGCACCTCATAATCTCCTTCATAGTGGATGGGGCGGGAGGGGTCCATGGCCCGCGCGGCCTCTGACATCTTAAAGTGGTTGCACCCAAATCCTGATTCGTTGCCAAGCGACCACATTATGATGGAGGGATGGTTTCTGTCTCTTGCAACCATCCTCTGCATCCTGTCTACGCAGGAGCTTTCAAACTGCGGATCGTTGGTGGGGTTGCGCCGCCAGGCGTCCTGCCCAAATCCGTGAGTCTCCAAATCGCACTCGCCTATTACGTAGAGGCCGTAGATATCGCAGAGATCAAGGAACTGGGGGTCTGCGGGGTAGTGGGATGTTCTTACGGCGTTTATGTTATGCGTTTTCATAAGAAGAACGTCTTTAAGCATATCTTCGTAAGAGACGGCCCGGCCCTTCTCCGGGTGGAAATCATGACGGTTCACGCCTTTAAGTTTGATGGCAACACCGTTTACCAGGAAGATGCTCCCTTTTATCTCTACCTGCCGTATGCCAACTTTTACGGCGGTGGTATCTACGGGTTTGCCGGATGTATCCAGCAACTCCGCCAGCAGGGTGTAAAGGTATGGGTCCTCTGCAGACCATTTGCGGCAGCCCGGAACCTTAAACTGTGCGGATACCCGGCGCTCTCCGTTTCCCTTTGTATGGAGGTTGAGTTCCTCTACAGCCACGGTTTGTTTTTCTGCATCCAGAAGGGAGAGGCGCAGCACGGATGCCCGTTCTGCATCGCCCGTATTTTCCAGGAGGACTTTGGCTTCTACCTGCCCGTCTGCGTAATTATTCTGCAGGCTGGTATTAACTATAAGGTCTGCAATGCCAAGAGCGGGTACGGCCTGAATGCTTACATCCCGGAAGATGCCGGAGATTCGCCAGTAGTCCTGATCTTCAAGATATGAGCCGTCCGACCACTGGTAGACCTTAACCGCAAGAAGGTTCTCTCCCGGCTTTGTCAGGCTTGTAACATCAAACTCAGATGCCAGCCTGCTTCCCTTGCTGTAACCCGCCTCTATGCCGTTCACCCAAATATGGTAGGCGGAATCGACCCCCTCAAAACGCAGGATTATGCGCATGCCCTGCCACTTTGCGGGGATATTAAAAGTTGTGCGGTAGCATCCGGTGGGGTTCTCATCCGGCACGTATGGGGGGTCTACCGGGATGGGGTACCGGACGTTTGTATAATGAGGCCTGCCATACCCCTGAAGCTGCCAGTGTCCGGGCACCTCTATGGTATTCCAGGAGGAATCATTAAAGTTGAGTGCGGTGAACCCTTCCGGCGCGTGCTCCGGGC
>CALNCU010000327.1 GCA_937875395.1 uncultured Armatimonadota bacterium
AGGATAGGGGGATAGCACCCGGCATATGCGGAGCTCTTTGCAGATGAGCCCCGCACAAGCCGTTTCACACAATAGATTATTTAACTTTAACCTGCATAGTGCAACTGCCGCTTCCCCCTGCCGACACAGAGCTTACGGCCCATGTAACGGTGTTTGCGGCAGAATCATAAGCGCCGCCGGAGACATAGGATGTGTTTGGCGGCACGGGCATTTTTATCTTTACGTTACTTGCCGCCCCTTCTCCGTTGTTGGTGTAACGTATGCTGTAGGTTATGGTATCGCCCGAGACTGCGGAAGCCTTATCCGCCGAAAGGGAGAGGCTGATGCTTGGCGTAGAGACGGATGGCACAGTGTAGCTCCACGAATCTATAAGCACGCCGTTTTCATCCTTCGCCTGGCAGCGTACCGTGTAGCCCTGTATGTCAACAACAACGTAGCTGTACTTGGCTATGGTGCCGGATACGCCGGTCTTAAGGGGCGCGCCGCAAGACCCGTTTATTATCTGGTAGATACTGCCCCGTTTTGTCCTGGAATAGAGGTGCTCATGGCCGCAGAAAAACATGCTTACGCGCCCGGCGGTCATCTTGTTCCAGAAGTCGTCCCGCTCGCTGGGGTAGACGTCAAGGGATGACCCTATGTGTGGGCCTGTAGGGTAGGCGGGCTCGTGGGCCATCATAAAAACGTGCGGCTGGGCAGTCTTTGCAAGATCGGCAGCAAGCCAGGAGCGCTGCACGCGGTGGGCCTCTTTCCAGTGGTTGCTGTTTAAAGATACAAAGTGGGCATTCTGATAGTCAAAAGAGTAGACGGTCTCCTCATACCCCGCCGGCCCGTTTGTGGGCATGGATATCTTGCTTCTAAGCACCGATTCTGCTGTTGCGCTCTCAATATCATGGTTGCCGGGAGAAAAATACCATGGGCAGTTAAGCTTGTTCATCACAGAAATAAAGGTGTCCAGGTAGGAAGAGGCCATAGCATCCGTAATAGATTGGTCTATGGCATCGCCCTGGAAGATTACAAGGTCCACGCCTTCTGCATTAATCCTGTTTACTATCTTTGTAAGAATGGTTGTGTTAACGCCGTTGTTATCTCCGCGGCTGTCTGCAATAGATACAAACTTCCATGCAAAAGATGGAGACGCCGCCAAAATTAAAAGTACGGCCAGAAATGCACTTATCCGAAATCTATGGTTCATAGCCTTTAACCTTTCAATTCAATTAGCTGCAGGGGCAAGCGTTCATCCTGCCTGCTGTGATATCTCTGCCATGATATCACTTCTGCAAAGTTTTGTCATCACTGGCAATAGGTGGGTATAAAGTATAGCTTACAAGCAAGGGGTGTATGAATTAATAAAAGCAAATGTTTATCCCTGCTGCTCCCCGCACGGATGCATGCATGCTGATTGCAAGAAAGATTACGCCTAAAGCCGGTAAAATGTAGGTTGCAAGAAGGAAAAACAGGAAATCGGTAGAATCTTAAAGCAGTGGGTGTGTAGTTTCGTTCACACTGTCAAAAAGATAATTAAAGGGTGAAAAATGAAACTATGCAGACCAACGGTTTTTCTTTTATTGACAATGGCGGCTGTTCTTATTTTTGCGCAAGGCGTGTTTGCCATGCAGCCGCGCCCCAATGATTCCAAAACCATTAATGTAAAAAAGCAGGAAACCCAGCCCATAATAAGGAGTCAGGCCGTGCTGCAAAAAGAACCGCAATCAAGTACAGGATTTGTTTTTTATGTCTATGATTTTTACGATGCCGCAAAAACAGACAGCCAGGTAATTGCTGATTGCCTGAAATTCTGTTCTGTGTTTAAAGAACGAGTTATAGTGTTTGACAGGAAAGACTGGCATATTGATGAAGCCATACTGTTACCCTCCAACACAACTGTGATTATTGACGGATGTACTATCAAGCAAAATAATGGCGTATTTGACAATGTTTTCAGAGGCAATAACCTGGCAATAAATCCGGATGACCCTTATGGGTATCCGCTCTCTATATCAGATTTATCCAATATCAAAATATTAGGCAAAAACGGCGCAAAGATTACCGGTTGTGATGTTAATAAAAAGGCCTTCCATCCGGCATTGAATAATATGCAGGATATGGTTGGGGATTATTGGGGATGGAGGACCCTGCAAGTATCCTTAACAAAATGCGACGGTTTTGAAGTAGGAGGTATAGAATTTACACAAACCAGGTGCTGGGCATTATCCTTTGATAAATGCGTAAATGGGTATGTGCATGATTTAAGCATAACTTCAAATATAAAAAATGGTGACGGTGTTGATTTTAGGGCGGGTTGCCATAATTGCAGGGTGGAAAATATCACAGGTTATACATCAGATGATTCGGTTGCATGCACGGCACTCCCTGGCAGCAGCAAATATCCCAGCGGAAATTATATATATCCAATGGAACCATCACGCTTCCTGAATCCTACTCTAAGCCCTAGAGACCTGGATATCCATGATATATCCATAGACGGTATTTATACAGGGGGGAACCACCACAGCGTTATTTGCCTGGCATCAGGCGGATTGCGCGTATATAACATAAATATCACTAATATTGAAGAGGATACGCATGGAAGTAGAGAGTCTACAGTTAGAATTTATACAGGTTACGGATCAGGATACGTTGATAATGACCTGAGCAATATCAGAGTGAATAATGTTATTTCAAAGATTGCAGGCTTTGCAATCTTATGCAACACAAAAGTTGATAACATATGGTTCAATAAAATTATTCAAAAGAATAAAGCAGGGAAATTAAGCAACATTTCTAATCCAGATGGCATAACCATTACTAATAGTTGTCTTCGCTAAAATCTCCAATTGCTTAATTTGTATTAGGCATCATAACATAGTAAATGAAAGGGGTACTTTCCGAGTATGGAAAACACACTTGTCAGAAAGAGCTGGACCCTGCTGTTGCGGGGCCTTATAGCAATTATCTTTGGTGTAAGCGTTCTGGCATGGCCGGGGATGGCGTTCAGGCTGCTGTTAATTGCCTTTGGCAGCTATGCCCTCATTGCCGGAGTCTTTACGCTTATTGCAGCTTACGGCGCTTACGGGCCGGAGAAGCATTCCTGGTCCATGGTGTTTGAAGGGGTAATAGGCATAGCTGTGGGAATAGTTGCCCTCACTTCCCCCATTGCTACAATTATTGCACTTGTCCTTCTTGTGGGAATATGGGCGGTTTTTATAGGGATTATGGAGGTTATTGCCGGGGTGAGGTTTAGCCAGATGGGCGAAAACAGGACTATCCTGGTGGTGGGCGGCATCCTGAGCCTGCTCTTCGGCCTGCTTATTATGAGGGCCCCTATTGTAGCCGGTCTTGCAGTCACGGCTCTTGTGGGAATCTACCTAGTCTTCTTTGGGCTCCTTATCTTCAGTATGGGGCTGATGCTTAAAAAGGCTTCCCAGGAAATTACAGAGGCATAAGCCGCTGTTAAGAAAGATTTACCTGGAGGGCCTGTCTTAGTAGGCCCTCCGTTTTTTTAGGAGATCCCTTCTTTAAAGGTTTCCACGGCCTTGTTTAATGCGCGCTCCAGCTCGCTTTGGCGAATGGTTACGGTAAGGTCGCCCCTAGTCCTCTCCAGAACAGCCCTGGTCTGATCCATAGTCCGGCGGAGCCCCCCTGTTATTGCATCCGGGTAGTCAAATGTCACAAGCATGTAGTATGCATCGTCCATCTTTTTCAAGAGCTCTTCGGCCCGGTTTATATCCCCCTTGCGCATTATATCCAGCACGGAACGGCGGCACTCGCTTACGGCCTCGCCCAAGCCGTTCAAATACGGCGCAGCCTCTACTCCAAGCTCTGCGGGACCGGGAATGGGCAAATCACGTATAAAGGCGTTCATAGCCTCTGCCTCCGTATACTCCTTTTGAGCATCCTGAACGTAGCCTGCATGGTAGATATCCGGGAAGGCGGCAAGCTCATCTGCGGTCTCCCGCACCCGGTCTTTGGCTTGCTGCAAAAGTTGCGCCGCCTCTTCAAACTCCCTTCTGTGAATAGCCCTTATGGAGTTTGCGCAGTAGCGGATGGCCTCCCTTGAGGTTACAAGCGCCTTATCCCTTGCCGCATTCTTTGCATCCATCTCGCGGCGGATGCTCTCTGCTATGCCCGTTAACTCTTCCATATTTGCTCCTTGGTATTTTGCTGGTAGTATATTAGCATATATACCACTTTTTCGGAAAGAATTTCGGCGGGTTGCATAGATCTGCTATAATGCTGTTGATTCAGGAATTCCTTTAACATTCTTTGAAGGGTAAGATATGAGACGGTACATTAAATTTCTTCTGCCGATCCTTTTACTGGCGGCTGCCTTCTTATGCCTCCCTATGCAGGCGCCCGGAGAGGATGAAGCATTCACCTTTGCCGTTTTTTCAGATAATCAGCCGCTAAAAATAGATGAAGCTCCGCCGGAGATTTTTAAGGCCGTTCTCAAGGATATGTCTGATGCGCAACCCGCCTTTGCCGTAAGCGTGGGAGACAGCATAGCGGGCGCAAGTTCCGTAGAAAAGGTGGAAAAGCAGTTTAGGGAATACCAGGATGTGGTGCGCAGCATATACGGCGGCAAGGTGTACCAGACCATAGGCAACCATGAGGTGGGGGGAAATAGCAAGCGGCAGGAGTTCTTTCTTAAAGAGCTTGGCGCTCTCTACTACTCCTTTGATCGCGGCCCTGCGCATTTTATTGTGCTAAATTCCTACGTTGCGGGCCAGGAGTGCAGGATTGCGGGGGAGCAGTTGGAGTGGTTGAAGAAAGACCTCTCCTCATCCCGGGC
>CALNCU010000328.1 GCA_937875395.1 uncultured Armatimonadota bacterium
CACATCTGATGGATGGTTAATCCGAGTCCAGGAGATTTCGCTGATATGAAGAAGCCCGTCAATGCCGCCCAGGTCTATAAATGCGCCGTAGTCTGTAATTCTGCGCACTATGCCTTCGCGAACTTCGCCTTCTTTGAGGGTTGCAACGGTCTCTGCGCGCTGCTTTGCGCGTTCTTCTTCCACGGCCTGGCGGTGGGAGAGAACTACTTTTCTGCGCTCCCGGTCTACTTCCAGCACCTTAAGCGGAAGGGACTGGCCCACGTAACGATCCAGATTCTTTACGTTTCCGCTGCCCACGTGGGATGCGGGGACAAAACCTCTTACTCCAAGGTCTACAACAAGGCCGCCTTTTACGCGGTCTGTTACCATGGCGGTGATTATTTTGCCCTCATCTATTGCACCCTGGACGCGTTCCCAGGTCTTTTCAAAATCCGCACGCTTTTTGGAGAGAACTATATTGCCGTCCTCGTTCTCTGATTGGATTACCATTACATCAATACGATCGCCAACAGAGACCACATCCTCTAGAGATTGGACCGGTTTTGCAGTAAGCTCATGGGGACGGATAAGCCCTTCGGACTTGGTGCCCACGTCTACTAAGACGCCCTCTCTATCTATGTGAACGACTACTCCGTTAACAACGTCGCCCTCTGTTAGAGATCTGAACGTCCCTGAGTAGTCCATCTTGTCCTGGGTAACGGCCGATTCCTGCACGGGTTCTTCGGCAACTGCGGAAGCAGCCTGGGGTGCAGATTCCTCTGCCTGAACGGTCTCTTCCACTTCAGCGCATCCGGTATCTTCCGGGGCTGCGCCCTGCAACTCCATTGACTCGTCTGTCATGATTGTACTCCTCTTTCTACCGGGGCCGAACGGCATGCACTGCTGCCGGCGCCCGGTTCGGGCAGCACCGCTGCCCGGTCCGATTTTTTTTGGCGCAGGGTCTACCCGCGCAGTGATAGCGGCATGGTATACGGATATTTGGCTCACCAAATTATGGCGGCGATACTTCGGTCGCAGAGCACTTTGGTGCGTCGCTGCCGAAGCATCTGTAAACATCATAACTTTTTTGATGAGGTACTATCCGTATTTATCTAACCGCGGGCTGATTATATCATATCTTAAGTAAATTCACCAGAGCTAATAGAAGCCGCTGGTAACTGCTGAAAGTTCCTCTCAGGCCTGTATATATGGTTCATCAAGCGCAGCCACGGGCTGGGCGTTGCACCAGTCCTTTCCGCACTTTACTTCTACGCTAAGCGGAACCTCTAATTTATATGCGCTTTCCATGCACTCCGTGATAAGCGGCACAAGGGACTCTGTTTCTGCTTCCGGCACATCAAAGACAAGTTCGTCATGCACCTGCAGCACCAGCTTTGCCTTGAACCCAAGCCGCTGCAGCTCTCCGTAGACTTTTATCATTGCAAGCTTTACTATATCTGCCGCCGTTCCCTGTATGGGCATATTTACGGCGGCTCTTTCTGCAAACTCTCTTATTGAACGGTTGGGGCTGTTTAGTTCCGGAATGTACCGGCGCCTGTCCATAAGGCTCTCCACATAACCGTTCTCGCGGGCAAAGTCAAGTGTGCGTGCGGCATACTCTTTTACGCCGGAGTACTCCTTAAAGTAGCTCTCTATATACCGTTTTGCCACTCCCGGCGGTATGCCAAGCTCGCGGGAGAGGCCGTAATCGCTCATGCCGTATATTACTGCAAAGTTCACCGTCTTTGCCTGCCTGCGCATATCCGGGGTGACGTCTTCTACCGGGACTTCAAAGAGCCGGCTGGCGGTGCGGGTGTGAATATCTGCGCCTTCCCTGTAGGCCCTGGTAAGCGCCGGGTCACGGCTTACGTGCGCAAGGATTCTAAGCTCTATCTGAGAATAGTCCGCCGATACCAGCAGGTTACCGGGCGAGGCGATAAATGCCTTGCGTATCTCCCGCCCTATCTCTGTCTTTACAGGGATGTTCTGCAGGTTGGGTTCGCTGCTGGAGAGCCGCCCCGTAGTGGTTACAGCCTGGTTTAGCGATGTATGTATCCGGCCCGTGCGGGGGTTAATCATTCTGGGGAGGGCATCTGCATATGTGGATTTTAGTTTGGCAAGTTCCCGGTACTCCAGTATTTTGGAGACTATCTCATGTGCTGGAGCCAGCGCAGAGAGGGTTTCTGCATCTGTGGAGTACCCGGTCTTTGTCTTTTTTGTTGCCGGAAGGTTGAGCTTTTCAAAGAGTATGGTCTGCAGCTGTTTTGGCGAACCTATATTAAATTCTGTTCCGGCAAGGTTGTAGATGCTCTGTTCAAGTGCTGCAATACCCTCTGCCAGCCGATTGGATAACTCTTCAAGCCACGCCGTATCCACAGCCACGCCCGTCATCTCCATTTCTGCCAGGATTGGGACAAGCGGCATCTCTACATAGTCCATAAGATGCAGCAGGTTGTCTGCCTTAAGCCTGTCGCAAAGGATGGGGAGAAGCCTTCTTACTGCATCGGCTTCAAGCGCCAGGGTATCGGCTTCCGGCGCGGAATCTTCCAGGCCGGGCAAAAAGAGACTGCCCTGGGGTTCCGCACCTATCTCTATTCCGGCATAGTGGGAGGCAATATCAGAAAGTGCATGGGATGCGCGCGCGGGATTTAAAAGGTAGGCGGCAAGCATAATATCAAAACCAAGGCCGCCAAGGCATATTCCATGCTGCTGAAGTACTTCTTTATGGTACTTCTGATTGTAGCCGATCTTTGTTATATCTTCAGATTCCAGGACTTCTTTAAGCATAGAAAGGTCTATGTCATCCAGGGATATGCAGCATGCAGGGCCGTTTATGGGCGATACGGCTGCTCCGATGATCTTTGCATCTGCCCAGTGCGGCGAGCTGCCCTGCAGAGCAAGCACCATCCGCCCGTCCTTTTTTATCTTATTCAGCACCGGCCTAAGCTCTGCGGCGGATTTTATGGTGCAGACCTCTCCGGCTTCCTCTACCGGGGCATAGGTTGCCGCCTCTTCTTCCGGCTTGATTCCGGGGATTCTCTTAATGAGCGATCTAAACTCTAAACGCCTAAAAATCTCTGCCAGTACAGATGGGTCAGGGTTGCGCTGACTGCATTCATCCAGGTCTACATCAATAGGAATATCTGTGACTATTGCAGCCAGATACCTGGATGTGCGGGCATCCTCTACCCCTGCAAGAAGGTTCTCCTTCATCTTAGAGGGTTTTAAATCCTGCAGATGATTAAGCAGATTTTCAAGCGAGCCGTACTCTGATATAAGCTTTGAGGCGCTTACCGGCCCTACACCCGCAACTCCCGGTATGTTGTCTGATTTATCCCCTGTAAGGGCTTTGTAATCTGCAAATTGCTCCGGCGTTACTCCATACCGGGCCTTAACCGCGGCGGCATCATAGATAACGGTCTCTGTAACACCCTTAACCGTGGTCATAACCTTTACATGCTCATCCACAAGCTGAAGGGCATCCATGTCTCCCGTGACTATAATTACATCATAGCCTTCATTCTCTGCTTTTCTGGCCAGGGTGCCCACAATGTCGTCAGCCTCAAAGCCGGGTATCTCTATTACAGGCACATTAAAGGCGCTTGCCATCTCTCTGGCAAGCGGGCCCTGTGCCTTAAGCTCGTCCGGCGGCGGCTTCCGGTGCGCCTTGTAATAGCTGTACTCACGGTGCCGGAAGGTTTTTACGGGGGCATCAAACGCCACCAGAAGTATATCCGGCTTCTCTGTTTCAAAGAGCTTGAGCATCATCATGGCGAACCCGTAGACTGCATTTGTGGGTTGATTTTCAAGCGTTGAAAAGTGGGGCATTGCAAAAAAAGCCCTGTACAGCAGGCTGTTGCCGTCTACAAGTATAACCTTACCCTTTGACATTACGCCTCTTTCTTTTTAAGCCGTTTTTCATTGACAATTGCGTATTTCCCGGCTATAATTTTTGCCAGTGCCGGAGTGGCGGAACAGGCAGACGCGATGGTCTCAAAAACCATTGGGGGCAACCCCGTGTCGGTTCGATCCCGACCTTCGGCACCAGATATTTTTAGAGAACGCCCCGGTTTCATTATGCGGAATCGGGGTTTTTTATTAAAACCCGGAGGTTTGGGGAATAAGTAAATTCTAGTACATCGACAGGATGGTGTCAAATATGCCGCCAAGTCTATACAGCCGGATTGCAGGTCTAAGGCTCCCCTTCTTGTACGCCATGGCGCTCCTTACGGTTGTTGCCGCAAAGGGGCCGCTTGCCTGGCAGTGGGGGGCGCTTATACTCTTTGGAGCCCTTGTGCGCATATGGGCGGCGGGGCATATCTGCAAGAATGAATTGCTGGCTGCATCCGGGCCGTATGCTTATGTAAGACATCCTCTCTATCTTGGGAGCTTTCTCTCCGCCCTTGGAATCTTTTTTATGATAGGCCGTCCTGCGCTTACGGTTCTCTTTGCGGCAGGCTTTGCGCTCTTCTACGGGTGCAAAATTTGGTGCGAAGAGGTATTCCTCAGCTCTAAATTTGGAGCCGGTTATAGCAGCTACCGGCAAAGGGTGCCAGCCTTCTTCCCCAACCCTTTTAAAATCTGGGGCAAAACGCCTTACGCATTTTCTATAAGGAAGGCGATTCAAAACGGGGAGATTAAATCGCTTGCATGCACTGCTGCACAGACGGCGCTGGTCTTTCTTGCCGCCGGGCTGCGCCAACCCTAAAGGTTATGCAGAAACATGTTCTCTTCATCTACAAGCACAAGTTTGGGCGTTACATCTTCATCCGTGGTAACAAAGGCGGCTATTATTACTTTATCGCCCTTATTGCCAAGGTGGGCCGCCGCCCCGTTTATGCATATTACGCCGGAACGCTTGGGGGCAGGGATAACGTAGGTCTCCCACCGGTTGCCGTTTGTTATGTTCCAGATGTGCACCAGCTCCCATTTTTTCATACCGGCGCGGATCATAAGGTCTTCATCTATAGAGATGCTGCCTACATAGTCTATATTGGCATCCGTAACCGTGGCCCGGTGAATCTTACTTTTTAATGTAGTGATAAGCTGCATGGTTTCCTCAAAACACCGTTATGTCGTATGTTTTATTATACCAGATTGCAGTTTAAGCCGCCAGGCATAAATATTGGATTTTCCTTGAAGTTTGCATATTATTTATGCTTAGTGTATAGTGTTTAAGGTAACGGCATCGCGTCTAGTAAATAATCTGTGCGGAGTGACTTTCTCTTTTCCGAAAAGTATCCTACCGTGCGGGACTGGCCCGCGGCATATATGACCGGCCATATAAAATGGGATACGTCCCGGAAAGAGTCAATAACAAAATGGCAACAAAATCACTCTACGTAGGAAACATCTCCTACAGTGCTACGGAAGAAGAGCTCAAGAGCCTCTTTGCACCCTGGGGGCCCGTAAGCGAGGCCCGCATTGTTCAGGGCCGCGGATTCGGCTTTGTAGATGTCCCGGAGGAGAACGCCGCTGCAGCAATTGCAGAGACCAACGGCAAAGACCACATGGGCCGCACCATTACGGTGAGCGAAGCAAAGCCCAGGACAGAGGGCGGCAATCGTGGCGGCGGCTACGGCGGTGGAAACCGTGGCGGCGGTTACGGTGGCGGAAACCGTGGTGGCGGTTACGGTGGCGGAAGCCGCTGGTAATTCCGGCAGGTAATAAAGAGTACATGGGGAGGCCTTGCGGCCTCCCTTTTTATTTGTCCGCCGGTACCAGAACGGGGAGACTATGCGGCACCGATTTTATCTCAAGCGGTGTAGGCATAAAAGCGTCGCCGTCAAGTTGAGCCATAATCTCTGGTGATGAACTTATCCTTACCCGCGAAGTTCTAAAATACTTTACCCCATC
>CALNCU010000329.1 GCA_937875395.1 uncultured Armatimonadota bacterium
CATCCCTCTGTTGCTGACAGGTCTGGGTGGTGTGCGAAAGGGATTTGCACGATACTCCGGTCGCAGAGCACGAAGTATGCTGTGGGCGTTGCAAGGTGCACCAACCCCCGGGGGCGATACTTCGGCCACGAGCCGGAGGCGCCGCTGCCGAAGCAAGGTTGAAGCACTAGCAGCCGCCGGAGAGTATCTTAATTTTATCCGGTATCTGCCGGACTGAAAGAACATGGAAGATGGGTAGATAAATGGAAGAGGGGGTGCATGGGGAAGAGTTCCCACGCGCACCTCTCTTCCATTCTTATTTAATGGGATACGCAGGTGAGGAATTGCAGGATAATCACTGGCAGACAATAGATGAAGTACGGACAGAGGCATCCGTATGCTGCAGATGCAATTTATGCTACACCCGCACTAACGTTGTGTTTGGATGCGGCGCAGTTCCGTCACGCCTTATGGTGGTGGGCGAAGGGCCCGGCGCCGAAGAAGACAAAGAAGCAACCCCCTTTGTGGGGCGGGCGGGAAGGCTCTTAGACCAGATATTTTTAAAATCAGGCATCCGGCGTGAAGATATGTGGATAACCAACATAGTCCGCTGCCGCCCCACCGCAAAAGAAGGAGAAACAGTGCGCAACCGCGCGCCAAGATCCCCGGAGATAACGGCATGCAATATATGGATGGAGCAGGAATACCGGTTTGTATCGCCCTCAGTTGTAATCTGCCTTGGCGCAGTACCCGCACAGGCGCTTATAGGAAGGGGCTTTAGAATAGGGGAAGGCCGGGGCGCATTGCATAACGGGCGCAGAGGGATTCCCACAACCGCCACGTATCATCCGGCATACGTGTTAAGGCTTAGAGGCCCGGACAGGGCGCGCATAGAAGGCCTGATGATAAAAGACTTCCGCATGGCGGCAGAGCACATGGCCGCAGAAGGCACGCAAAAATAAACGTTAGGAGGGGGCCAATGTCAATTGAATCAAGCAGGGCCGCCGATGTCTTGGGCAGGCGCACGGTTCTTATAATAACTATATTGCTGCTTGCCGCAGGTATCCTTACAGGGATGCTTCTACGGGAATCCATGGCTACCCGGGCGGTATCAACAGGAAAAGCAGAGGTAGTAGGGCAGCCAAACCCTCCAGTCACTCCGGCCACTAACGGCGGCCTGTGCGGCGCGGAAGATAACGTAATAAGCGTGGCCAAAACCGTAGGGCCCATGGTGGTAACCGTATTAAACATGCAGGGTTCCGGCACCCAGGCCAAACGCCGGGGTTTGGGGTCCGGGTTCATAGTAAGCCGTGACGGCCTGATAGTTACAAACGCCCACGTAATAGAAGGCGCAAGCCGGGTTGATGTAATCTTTGCCGGACAAAACGCAGTAGAAGCAAAGGTGCTTGGTTCCGACCCCAGAATAGACATAGCCGTTCTCAGAGTCTCCAAAACAAACCTGCCTGTAGTAACATTTGGGGACTCTGATAAGCTGCAGGTAGGGCAGCAGGCAATTGCAATAGGGAATCCGCTGGGGTTTGAAAGAACAGTCACACTGGGAGTTGTAAGCGCCCTCAACCGCATGATACCCGGCGGCGGCGCATCCCTTAGAGACCTTATACAGACAGATGCAGCAATTAACCCCGGCAACAGCGGAGGCCCGCTCTTGGATAGCTGTGGCCGGGTGATAGGAGTAAGTACCGTTGTAGTAGGAACAGACCAGGGTCTTGGAGGACTGGGGTTTGCAGTACCTTCAAACACCGTACGCCGCGCCGTAAATGATGTGCTGCAGCACGGGCACATAATGGTTCCCTGGATAGGCATAGGTTACACGGAAATCACAGCCCAGATTGCCGAAGCTTATGACCTTCCCGTAAAGGCCGGAGTGCTGATAGGTTCGGTTGCGCCCAACAGCCCTGCAGACAGAGCAGGCATACAGAAGGGCGATATACTAGTGCAAATGAACGGAACCCCGCTCACCTCTGCCGGGCAGCTTCAGGAATTTATAAGAGAGGCAAGAGTGGGGCAGAGAGTAAACCTTACGTATCTGCGGGATGGCAGCCGCAGAACAGCAATCCTGACGCTGGAAGAGATGCCAGCCAACATAGTTGCCACTGAATAACAGAAAGATTAACGGCAGAGTTTGGTATGCGCTCATACAGGGTAATAACCTGTTGGTAGCGGACCAAGCCCGAACACATCAGATATGGCGGGCGTGTATCTGTGTACATAGACTTGTTTGTAAAAGGCGTATCTTCAATCCTTGAAATTCTTGCAGCGGTGGTAGTAGGTTACGGAGGGATTATAACCTTTTACCGCATAATCATAAAATCCTTCCTGGGGCAGAGGTTTCGTGGAGACTATGCGCAGGCAAGGATAGACCTGGGGCGCACCCTGGCAGTTGCGCTTGAGTTTGAACTTGGCGCAGATCTGCTTCAGACGGCAATATCGCCCACATGGAACCATATAGGAATTGTTGCAGCAATCATTATTCTTAGATCCATGCTTAACTTCCTGTTAGAAAGAGATATAGAACATCTGGAAAGACAGATTGTGGCAGAGCCGCAAAAATAAACGGAGGAGCAAAAAGAATGGCAGATAAAGAGATAAAGGTTTATTCAACAAGCACGTGTCCCTGGTGCAGAAAGGCCAAGGAATACTTTAGCGGCAAAGGCGTAAAATATACCGAATACGATGTATCGCAGGATAGAGAAAAACTGCAGGAGATGGTTGATCTAACCGGCCAGCGGGGAGTTCCGGTAATTGTAATTAATAATCAGGTGATAGTAGGGTTCAACCAAGCCAAAATAGATGAAGCGTTAGCCGCCTGACCGGCAAAGACGCCTTGACAAACGGCGTGTGGATTGGTATAATTTTGCGAAAGTCGGGGCGTAGCGCAGCTTGGTAGCGCACCTGTATGGGGTGCAGGTGGTCGCAGGTTCAAATCCTGTCGCCCCGACCAAGACCAAAAGCACCTAGTAAATAGCTGGGTGCTTTTTGCTATTTATAAATAGCTCATATGGGAAGCAAACTCCATCATCCCGGCCGGTTTTATTCACTGCTTATTTATCCTCCGGTTAAGTTACGCCTGCCGTTTTTGGTACGGTGGCAGCGCACTCACAATATCTGGCATCCTGGCATGCTTGCTTATTTAGACGCGTGGCGTGGACAAAGAAAGAGAGACTTGGGTATAATATAACGTCTCAAACCGTTTTCAACTGCAAATACAATAGAATACGGGATATCCGGAGTTTTGTTGGATATGTACAAGGTAAGCGCATTTCTTGGATTGGGGTCAAACCTGGGTGATCGGGCCGGAAACATTAAAGAAGCTCTCCGCAGGCTAAGTGAAATCCCTGGTATAAAAGTGGAGAAGGTTTCCTCTTTATATGAAACCGAGCCTGTGGGGTTACTTGAACAGCCCAATTTTATAAATGCAGTGGCAAAAATAAAGACCAACCTATCCCCAACAGATCTCCTTGCGGCAGTTCTAAAGATAGAGCATGGGATAGGGCGGGTGCGCACGGTTCGCTGGGGCCCAAGGATAATAGATATAGATATCCTTATGTATAACAATGTATCCATCAACACCCCGGAGCTAATAATTCCGCACCCCAGGATGCAGGAGCGCGCCTTTGTTATGATTCCGCTCTATGAGATAGCGCCCGATCTTAGGCTGCAAGACGGCAGGGGTATAAGAGAGGCAGTAGAGAGCCTGAGAGGGCAGACTGTGCATAAGATAGGTCAGGAGGATTAGCCCGTGCCCTCCAAGAAGACTTATTACGAAATCCTGGGTGTGCCAAGGTCTGCAACTTTGGAAGTTATAAAGCGCCGGTACAGGCAGCTTGCCAGAAAACATCATCCAGATGTGGCAGAGGATAAATCTGCAGCACAGGCGGCGTTTATAGAGATTAAGGAAGCATATGAGGCGCTTACAGACCCGGCCAGACGGGTTGCCTACGATGCTCTTCTAAATAGAAACGCTTTTAACTCTGCAGCGGGAATATCCGAAAACTATGCCGGTACAGAGCAACGTGCAGAGCGGCGGAGCACAACAGAAAGCGCACAGGCAAGAAGAGAGGCTGCACGGCGGTATATTGCAGATGCCCGCATAGCCTTTGTTCACAAGCGGTATGCAAGCGCCGTTAAAGCGTGCAGAGAGGCGCAGAGGCTGGACCCAAAAAATGCGGAGGCCTGTATAATCCTGGGCGATGTCTACCAGGCACAGGGGCGGATAGAAGAAGCCGTAACTGCCTACGCCGCCGCAGCGCATCTTTCTCCCTCAGACAAATCCGTCCGGGATAGGTTGGGCAATCTCTCACAGGCCCGGCGGAGGGATAGGGAGGCAGATGATCGCAGGCAAAAGCTGCTTAAATCCGGCTACGGACTTATTGCCGGCGCCGTTATAATCTTTCTTTTTGGGCTGCTTGCCATTTCCAAAAACCCGCCGGCGCCGTGGTTTGCGGAAAGCATAAAAGTTATAGATAAATGGAGCACGCTCCTTGTGATAGTGCTTCTTGTAGACGGCGCGCTCATTGGAATGCTCATGTCCATTAACGGTAACATTAACCGCATGGATAACGAATTAATCTATTCCGCAGGGGAATCCGGCGGGCTTGGTTCCGGTACATCGCCCGTTATATTATTTGTTTTAAGCGCCAGCCTCTTCAACTTCTACCTGGCAGTGGGGTTGTACCTGGTTATAGGGCTTGCAGAAGAGAACTTCTCTAAATCCCTGCTTAAAGTCTTTGGCGCGGTCTTTATTTTTGTGCTCCTGGTCTCTATTATATATTGGCCCGGCAGAGATCAGGTAATAACTTTTGGTGGGAATTTAGTTCTTCCGGCCATGGTTTTTGGCTGGGTTATAGGAGATGTGCTCAAACCTTCATGGTAGCATATCATTGGGGGATGGTTTATGAACGGCAAAAGAGTAACAAACATAGAACTTCTGGAGAAGAAGCGTTCCGGTGAAAAGATAACGGTTATTACGGCCTACGATTACCCGACGGCCCGGCTGGCGGATGCCGCCGGGGTAGATGTAATACTGGTGGGGGATTCCCTTGGCATGGTTGTGCTGGGGTATGAGAACACACTTCCGGTTACAATGGAGGATATGCTCTCCCATACGGCGGCGGCTGCAAGGGGCGCCAGGCGTGCCATGGTTGTGGGCGATATGCCGTTTATGAGCTACCAGGCGAGCTGCGCTCAGGCGGTGGAGAATGCGGGATGTCTTGTGCAGAAGGCCGGGGCTCATGCCGTAAAAGTAGAGGGAGGCCGAGCGGTTGCAGAGAGCATCAGGCATATAGTAGATGCCGGAATCCCGGTAATGGGGCATCTTGGACTCACCCCGCAATCCGTTCTTAAATTTGGAGGATTTAAGGTGCAGGGCCGCTCCAGTGAAGCTGCACGGCATATTATAGAAGATGCAAAGCTTCTTGAAGAGGCCGGAGCCTTTGCCATAGTCCTGGAACTTATCCCCAAAAGCCTGGCAGAAGAGATTACAAAATCTGTCTCCGTACCCATAATAGGGATAGGGGCGGGCCCTTACTGCGACGGGCAGGTACAGGTAATACATGATATACTTGGGCTGTACGGCGAGCGGATACCAAAACATGCTAAAAAGTATTTAAGCCTCTCAGAGAACATTGAAGAGGCCATCAAGAACTACGTATCAGATGTGCGCAGCGGAGAGTTTCCCGGCCCGGAGCACAGCTTTTAGCGGGGGATGTAATGCAGATTCTACACACGCTGGATGAAATGCACAAACTGGTATCGGCGGCTCGCCGGGGAGGCAAGAGCATAGGGCTGGTTCCTACCATGGGATTCTTCCATGCGGGGCATCTCTCCCTTATGCAGCAGGCTCGCAAAGACAACGACCTGGTTGTAGTAAGCGTGTTTGTAAACCCCACCCAGTTTGGCCCCAGCGAAGATTTTAAAACCTATCCCAGAGATATGGATCATGATGCCCGCCTTGCGGAATCGGTTGGGGTGGACGTTATATTCAATCCCTCCCCGGAAGAGATGTACCCGGAAGGCTACTCAACCTACGTAGAAGTAGAGAGGTTTTCCAAGGGTCTCTGCGGAGCCTCGCGTCCGGGCCACTTCCGGGGGGTTGCCACTGTCTGTCTTAAGCTTATGAACATTACGGGGCCGGACAGGGCATACTTTGGCATGAAGGATTATCAGCAGCTGCGGGTTGTGCAAAGGATGGCGGCAGACCTTAATCTTTGCGTGCAGATTGTTCCAATGCCCATCTTCCGTGAGCCGGACGGGCTTGCAATGTCCTCCAGAAACACCTACCTGAACCCGGCTGAACGAAGGGCCGCGCTAATCCTTAAAAAGGCACTGGAGTATGCGCAAAGGCTTATAGATGAGGGCGTTACATCTGCAGATGAGCTTAGAATAAGGGTGGTAGAGTTTATAAGTACGGAGCCCCTTGCGCAGATAGATTACGTAGAGGCGGTAGACCCGGACACGCTGGATTGCATAAAGACGCTTGATCATAATGCAGTACTTGCGCTTGCCGTAAAGATTGGCAACACAAGGCTGATAGACAACACCATCCTTAAGGTGTAACCTGGTGTATTTTCAATCAAGCGATAAACTAAACAAAGGCGGTAAAAATGGCAATAATCTTCTATAATACACTCACCAGGGAAAAGGATCAGTTTTGCGCCCTTGACGATATGAAGGCAGGGCTGTATACCTGCGGCCCCACAGTCTACGATTATGCGCACATAGGTAACTGGCGCACATACATCTTTGAAGATATCCTCCGCCGCCAGCTTGAATACCGCGGATACAAGGTCTGCCATATTATGAACATAACAGATGTGGACGATAAGACCATCCGGGGCGCGCTTGCAAAGGGTATTGCCTTGGATGATTACACAGAGCCGTTTATAAAGGCCTTCTTTAAAGACAGGGATTCCCTGAACGTGGAGGCGGCAAATGTCTACCCAAGAGCCACCCGCCACATAGAAGATATGGTTATCATAATAAAAGGCCTTATGAAAAAAAGAATAGCCTACCGTACGGAGGACGGATCTATCTACTATGATATAAGCAAGTTCCTCGGGTACGGAAAGCTCTCTCACTTCAGGATAGATGAGCTTAAGGCGGGGGCAAGGGTGCGCTCAGATGAGTACGAGAAGGCCCAGGTCTCTGATTTTGCGCTCTGGAAGGCATGGGATGAGGCAGACGGGAACGTCTACTGGGATACGGAACTGGGCCGCGGCCGTCCCGGATGGCACATAGAATGCTCCGCCATGAGCAGCAAATATCTTGGACAGACGTTTGATATACACACGGGCGGCGTGGACAATATCTTCCCCCACCATGAAAACGAGATTGCCCAGTCCGAAGGGCTCTCCGGCAAAAAGTTTGTCAACTACTGGATGCATTCTGAACACCTTCTTGTAGACGGCAGAAAGATGAGTAAATCCCTGGGGAACTTCTATACCTTAAGGGATGTAATTTCAAAGGGTTACAGCCCAATGGTCTTTCGCTACCTGGTGCTTGGCGCCCATTACCGGAGCAAGCTCAACTTCACCTGGGCAGGTATGGATGCCGCCAAAGCCGCGCTAGATAACCTGTACGAATTTATGGGCCGGTTAGATAAGGAGAACTCTACAGGGCTGGACAGCGCGGTAGAGAGGGCGTCTGCGGCATTTGAGCAGGCCATGGATGATGATCTTAATACCCCGGTGGCGCTTGCCGCAGTCTTTGGTCTTGTTAAGGAAGTAAATGTAAGCGGTCACGGCGGCAGAGAGGTCTACCAGGCCATGCAGAAGTTTGATGGTGTTTTAGGCCTGAAGCTTGCAGAGAACGCCAAATCTGCCGCCCTTGAAGTACCGGCAGAGATAGAGCAGCTTCTGGAAGAGCGGCAGAAGGCCCGCAAAGCCAAAGATTTTGCAACCGCAGACCGCGTAAGGGATGAGATTGCGGCGGCGGGTTATATAATAGAAGACACCCCCGCAGGCCCAAAACTCAAGCGCAAAAATACCTAGAACCCGGCCTTGTGGCGGCAATGGCAGCATGGGGCCGGGTCTCTGTGCCCGCCCAAAAACATTGTGAAAGGCCAGATGCTGGTATTCTATCCAGCCAGCCCATGGAGGTTTAATCCCGGAGGCACTACCCGAAAACCAATCCACCTGACAACCTACATCCACCCATTCTGCGGCGGGCAAAGCCATGGCCAAATATGGCAGGGTGCCTAAT
>CALNCU010000330.1 GCA_937875395.1 uncultured Armatimonadota bacterium
AGCTTAGGGCAGTCCTTCCTGCTCATGCCGGTGCGTAACATCAGTGAGTAAATTTATGAAGGATTAATGCGTGATGTGAAATAGGACGGGGGTTTCAAAGAAAGCAAGATAGTAGCAGAAAGAGCATAATAATCGTTACGAGGTGAAGGTTATGCCAAATACAGCTACTATCCTCACAATCATATATTGCATAGTTGATGACATTGCAAACATGCATTCGAAACACCCGACTAGAATAGTCAATTCTACTTGTAGCATCGACAGAAATAAACTGCAAGCTCCAGACTACTCCATCACAGATTAGGTAGATGTAAATTGCTGAGGATTGGTTTTGGTCAAGATATTCAGGTCAAACATTGCCGATAAAACAAAAAGGGCGCCCCGTGTGGGACGCCCTTTTTTCTGTATTGGGTACGGTTTACTACATACCGTATTCGCCGTATTCGCCGCCGGGGGCGGGGGCTGCCGGCTTCTTCTCCGGCTTTTCGGCCACAAGGCCCTCTGTGGTTAGTACCAGGGAGGCTATGCTTGCGGCGTTCTCTAATGCCGACCGGGTGACCTTTACCGGGTCAACAATTCCGGCTTTTACCAGGTCTACGTACTCTTCTGTTACGGCGTTGAGGCCCTGTCCCTTGGGCAGGTTCTTTACCTTTTCCACAACTACAGAGCCTTCCAGACCGGCGTTGGTGGCTATCTGGCGGAGGGGCTCTTCAAGCGCCCGGCGCACAATTGCCACGCCTACCTTCTCATCGGCATCGGCGCCCAGTCCTTCAAGGGCGGGGATGACGTTTACCAGGGTTGCGCCGCCGCCGGGGACTATTCCTTCTTCCACGGCTGCACGGGTGGCGGAGAGGGCATCTTCAACCCTGTGCTTCTTCTCTTTGAGCTCTGTTTCTGTGGCTGCGCCCACTTTAACCACTGCAACACCGCCCGCAAGTTTTGCAAGGCGCTCCTGCAGCTTCTCTCTATCATAGGAGGAGTCCGTGGTCTCTATCTGGTGGCGGATCTGCTCTACGCGGCCTTTTACCGCATCTGCGCTTCCCGCGCCTTCAACTATTGTAGTCTCTTCCTTGGTTACTATTACCTTCTTGGCCTGGCCCAGCATGTTGATGTCAAGGTTCTCAAGCTTTATGCCCAGGTCCTCTGTTATAAACTTGCCGCCGGTGATTACGGCCAGGTCTTCCATCATGGCTTTGCGTCTGTCTCCAAATCCGGGAGCCTTTACGGCCACGGATGTGAAGGTGCCGCGCAGTTTGTTTACAACAAGGGTGGCAAGGGCGTCGCCGTCTACATCTTCCGCAATTATGACAAGCGGCTTTCTGGCGGATGCTATCTTCTCAAGCACGGGGACAAGGTCTGCCGCTGCGCTTATCTTCTTCTCAAAGAGAAGGATGAGCGGATCGTCAAGGACGGCTTCCATGCGCTCTGCATCTGTTACCATGTAGGGGGAGATGTAGCCCTTATCAAACTGCATCCCTTCAACAACCTCAAGGGAGGTGTCTGTGCCCTTGGATTCTTCAACGGTTATAACGCCGTCTTTGCCCACTTTCTCCATGGCATCTGCAATGAGGGCGCCTATCTCCGGGTCGTTACCGGCTATGGAGGCTACCTGGGATACGGATTCCTTATCTGTTACCGGGGTGCTGATCTTCTTCAGCTCTTCTATGGTCTTGCCTACGGCAAGGTCTATGCCTTTTTTTACAACCATGGGATTTCCGCCGGCTGCAACGTAGCGCAGGCCTTCGTTTACAATGGACTGTGCCAGGACTGTTGCGGTGGTGGTGCCGTCGCCTGCTACGTCGTTGGTTTTGGATGCAACTTCGCGCACAAGCTGGGCGCCCATGTTCTCATACGGGTCTTCCAGTTCTATCTCTTTGGCTACGGTTACGCCGTCTTTTGTAATGGTGGGCGCGCCCCATTTTTTGTCTAGAACAACGTTTCTGCCTTTGGGCCCAAGTGTAACCTTGACGGCGTTTGCAACGGCGTTGGTGCCGCGCTCAAGTGCTCGCCTGGCCTCTTCATCATAGGCTATTATCTTAGCGGCCATGAATTACATTCCTCCTGATTGTTCTTTGAAGTTTGGATTTAATTACTCCACTATGGCGTAGATGGAATCCTCATCAAGGATAAGGTACTCCTCACCGCCCAGGGTGACGTTGGTTCCCCCGTATTTGGAGTAGATTACCGTGTCGCCCTCTTTGACGGACATGGGCTTCTTCTGCCCGTTATCCAGCGTTCTGCCGGGGCCCACGGCTATAACGGTACCTTCCTGCGGCTTCTCTTTTGCCGTATCAGGCAGGATGATCCCGCCGGAGGTCTTTTCCTCCTCAGCCTTTGCCTTTACAATTACCTTGTCAGCAATGGGTTTTAGCATGACGTATGTCACCTCCTTGGATATAATGCTCTTTCAAACTTTTAGCACTCGACATAGTTGAGTGCTAATGCCATAATGGTATACCCTTGGCCTCTGTTTGTCAAGTGTTTTGGGCTATTTTTTTGCAGGTAAGCAGGAGTAGTCTACCCTTTTTGGCTAACGTTTAAGCAGAGTGTTAGTACTCCCGCTCAAGGATGAAGCGGGCTATCTCTCTTAAGGGATTGGCGCGCGGCCCTAAGGGTTCCAGGGCGGAGAGGGCTTCTTCCACGGCCTGATGTGCCAGCTGGGAGGCTCTTTGCAGCCCAAAGAGTACCGGATAGGTAGATTTGTTCTGCTCCGTGTCGCTTCCTATGGGTTTTCCAAGCTTCTCTTCGCTGCCCACCATATCCAGGATATCGTCCGTTATCTGGAATGCAAGGCCTATCTTTTCTCCATAGAGGCCAAGGGATTCCACTTCTTCCCTTGTACCTCCCCCAAGGAGCCCGCCGGCTGTGCAGGCCACTTTTATAAGCGCCCCTGTTTTGTGCCTGTGGATGAACTCCATGACGTCCGGCCCTACCCGCTCTCCTTCAGAGATTATATCTGCCACCTGGCCCGCTACCATGCCTTCTGTTCCGGCGGCGCGGGCTATTATGTTAGATACTTCCAGCACTATTTCCGGGGCGCCCTTCATTTGAGTGAGGGTTTGGAAGGCGTAGGTAAGGAGCGCGTCTCCGGCAAGTATGGCGGTTGCTTCTCCAAAGACTTTGTGGTTTGTGGGCTTCCCCCGGCGGAGGTCATCGTTGTCCATGGCGGGGAGATCGTCATGAATAAGGGAGTAGGCGTGGATGAACTCCAGCGCACAGCCTGCGGTAAGGGCCGCGGAAGGGTCTCCGCCCACTGCCTCACAGGATGCAAGGGCAAGCACGGGGCGCAGGCGCTTTCCTCCGCCAATTACGCTGTACCGCATGGCCTTGTAGATGACTTCCGGGTAGTTATCCTCTTTGGGGAGGAGGGAATCCAGCGCTCTCTCTATAAGGGCGCACTTTTCTTTAAGGTAGGTATCCAGGTTCACTGCGGGCCTGCTCCCATCTGGCGTTTGGCGGCCTTTAAGGTGTTTTTAAGGAGCATGGCTATGGTCATGGGGCCCACGCCGCCGGGGACGGGGGTAATCCATGATGCTTTTGCCGCCGCAGATTCAAACTCTACATCGCCCACGTCTTTTGCGCGACCTTCTACCTTGTTGTAACCGGCATCTATTACCACAACGCCGTCTTTAAGCATGCTGCCGTCTATTACTTCCGGCTTCCCCACGGCGGCCACCAGGATGTCTGCCTGCTGGGTTATGGCGGCCAGGTTGCGGGTGCGGGTGTGGCAGATGGTTACCGTGGCGTTACGGTTTAGCAGGTAGAGCGCAACCGGCTTCCCCAGGATAATGCTTCGCCCTACCACCACGGCATGCTTTCCTTCTATGGGGATGTTATACCTGTCCAGAAGTTCTATTATACCGGCGGGGGTGGCGGAGATGAATATGGGTTCGCCGGTAACCAGGCTTCCCAGGCTGTCCCGGCTTATGCCGTCTACATCTTTCTCTCTGGAGACGGTTGCCAGAATATCCAGCTCGTCCAGGTGTTTGGGGACGGGGTGCTGAACCATTATGCCGTGCACGTCTGGGTCTGCATTAAGGGCGTTTATTATATCTTTTATCTCTTCCTGCGATGAATCCGCAGGTAGCTCATGCACGGTGGAGTGCATTCCCGCGGAAAGGCAGGCCTTCTTCTTCATTTTTACGTAGGTGACGGATGCCGGGTCTTCCCCCACTATTATCACGGCAAGGTGAGGGGTCTTTCCCGTACGGCTCTTTATCTCTTCTGTCTCTGCTTTTATCTCTTCCCGTACCTTTTTTGCTGTGGCTGAACCGTCAAGAATCTGCGCCGGCATTTTTATCCTCCGTATTATCCATCTGGCGTACAAGCGCCCCAAGCACGCCGTTTATGAAGCGCCCGGATTCCTCTGTGCTGAACTTCTTTGCCAGCTCTACTGCTTCGTTTATGGAGACGCCCTTTGGGATGCAATCCAGATAACATATCTCGAAGCTTGCCACGCGGAGGATGTTCCGGTCTACGGCTGGCTGACGTTGAAGGTTCCAGCCCACGGAGAGTTCCCGGAGCTTGGCATCTATTGTATCTAGATGGGCCAGCACGCCGCAAACCAGCGTCTCTGCAAACTCTCTTGAGGCCGGTTCCAGGTCTGTATTGGCAAGCGCAGTGGTGAGCGCTTCTTCCGGCGGAAGCTTTGCCACATCCACCTGATACAACACATTTAAGGCCAGCTCTCTTGCCGCTCGTCTGCTTTTGGTGCCCATCGTCTGATATACTCTTGTTTTATAAATTACGGCTATCCGCTGCCGTTGCTCATTCTTCTTTTAATGAAGTTTGTGGTAAGTTCGCCCCTGCGGTAGAAGGCGTTTGCCATTATCTTCTGGTGGAACGGGATGTTTGTTTTTAATCCCTCTACTTTAAACTCAGAAAGGCACCGGCTCATTTTGCGGATGGCCTCTGTTCTATCCGGCGCCCAGACTATGAGCTTTGCAAGCAGGGAGTCGTAGTAGGGCGGAATGTTGTAGCCTGCGTAGAGGTGCGTATCCACCCGCACGCCGAACCCGCCGGGGATTATAAGGGATTCCACCCTGCCGGAGCTTGGGGTGAAGTTTCTATCCGGGTCTTCCGCAGTTATGCGGCACTCTATGGCATGACCCCGCACCTGCACATCCTTCTGGCTGATGGAGAGCTTCTCTCCCGATGCTATAAGTATCTGCTGGGTAAGGATGTCTACCCCCGTAACTACTTCTGTGATGGGGTGTTCCACTTGAACACGGGTGTTCATTTCCATAAAGTAGAAATTGTTTTTGGCATCCAGCAGGAATTCTATGGTTCCGGCGTTCTCATAACCCACGGCCTTTGCCGCCTTTATGGCAGCCTCTCCCATTTTGTTTCTTAGGCTTGATGAGAGCGCCGCGGATGGAGCCTCTTCCAGCATCTTCTGGTGCCGTGCGTTCTGGATGGAGCACTCACGCTCTCCCAGATGCACTACGTGGCCGCGGGAATCTGCAAGTATCTGTACTTCTATGTGGCGGGGTTCCTCTATAAACTTCTCCATGTATACATCGGAGTTCCCAAAGGCGGCTTCCGCTTCTGCTTGTGCAATCTTTAAGACCTTGCCCATCTCTTCTTCATTCTGCACAAGGCGGATGCCCTTTCCGCCGCCGCCCGCCGCCGCCTTTATAAGAACGGGGTAGCCCATCTTTGCGGCGGTCTTTTGAGCGTCCAGCTCGTTCTGAAGGATGCCCTTTGTGCCGGGGATAACCGGTATGCCCGCCGACTGCATAATCTCACGGGCGGCCGCCTTGTTGCCCATTCGCTCTATTACCTGTGACGGGGGGCCTATAAACTTTATCTTGCACGCCTCGCATGCCTCTGCAAAACCGGGGACTTCTGAGAAGTAGCCGTAGCCCGGGTGAATGGCATCCGCCCCCGTTATAACGGCCGCGCTTATAATGTTGGGCGCATTAAGATAGCTCTCTTTGTTGGGCGCAGGGCCTATGCATACGCTTTCGTCTGCAAGCTTTACGTGGAGAGAGTCTTCATCTGCCTGCGAGTAGACCGCTACTGTGGCAATGCCCAGCTCGCGGCAGGCGCGGATAACCCTTACCGCTATTTCGCCGCGGTTTGCAATTAGAATCTTTTTGAACATTAATTGCTCCATGCCCCGTCATGCCGCATAAAGGCCCGGCAGCGGGCGATGATAGGCCGGAGATGCCCCGGCTTTAAAAGTTTTCGTGGCCCGGTGTTGAACACCACACCCTGCCGCTTGCGGCATCGTAACTATAGGCGCTCTTGCTTTGCGGGCAGGCCCCAACCTCGCCGGATACGCCGTAAGATGAGAGGTTGGAAAGGGCCTCCGGTGCCTTTTCGTTCCCCTGTTTATACATGTTTATGGCGTCTCTAACCTGGCGCAGGTTGCTCTGGCAGCTCAGGCCTTTTGCCCTGTCCATGGGGGATGGGGCCGATCCCACTCCACCGGGGGTTGCGGGTGCGCTTGTGCCGTTGATATTTCCCGCAGGCACGCTTGTGCTCCCGCCAAGACCGGGGAGGAGGTAGTATCCCATTATCCCTATAATCACTACAACAACAATTAGACCTATTAGCGACCACTGACCCTTGTTGTCTCTGAGCATTATTACACCTCCTGCAAACCTTTAGGATTTTTGCAGCTTAAACAGGTGCTGGCCAAACTCGACGGGCATGCCGTCTTCAACCAGGATTTCAGATATAACACCGTCATGATCTGAGACTACATCGTTCATAAGCTTCATGGATTCTATTGCGCCCACCGCCTGCCCGGCTTTTATGGGCGATCCTACGGAGGCCGTGCTGTCCAGGCTGTGGAAGATGCCTACCATGCGTGCGGTAACGTAGTCGGCGTGCTCTTCTGCCGCGCTTGCAGCTTCTTTTTGCGCGGCCGGAGCCTCTTTTGCTACCGGCACCAAGCGCGGCGCGCGTTGCGGGCGGAGCTGCTTCTTTAGCCGCACGGTTGTTTTTTCTTCCTGGCCGCAGGTTACTACAAGCTCTGAGATCCTTGAGGACCTGAGTATGCCCACCAGTTCTTCAATCTGGGAGATATCCATGTGCCACCGATCCTAGTCTTAATAAAGGCGGGAAGTTACCCTCCCGCAGGTTAATTCTATTTTACCCGTTCCAGATAGGTATCTGTGCGGGTATCCACTTTTACCTTATCGCCTATTTCTATAAAGAAGGGGACTGTTATCACGGCGCCGGTTTCAAGAGTTGCCGGTTTGCCTCCGCCGGATGCAGTATCGCCCTTCATGTTGGCGCCCGTCTCTGCAATCTCAAGCTCTACGGTGAAGGGGAGTTCCACTCCTATTATATTCCCTTCGTACATAAGCGCCTGTACTTCCTGGTTCTCTTTCAGGTATTTTATGGCGTCGCCAAAGACTTCACGTCTCACTGCGTACTGATCGAAGGTTTCCATATCCATCAGGTGGTATTCATCGTCCATACTGTAGAGGTACTGCATGGTCCTTCGTTCCAGAACGGCCTGCTCCATGCGCTCGCCGGCACGCCAGGTTTTATCTATTGTTGCCCCGGTCTTTACGTTTTTAAGCTTGCTCCGCACAAAGGCGCCGCCCTTGCCCGGCTTTACATGCTGAAACTCTACTATTGTATAAATTTCGCCATCAACAATAATGGATAGTCCGTTTTTAAAATCACTGGTATCTATCACTAAAATCATCCTCCCGCGCTGGCGGTTCCGGTATAGGCAGCCTGCCTGGCCGTCCGATACCTGCCGCAAGCGTGAAAGATTATAGCATACACGTCACTGTTTTCGCAATAACTTAAGGCTTAGGGCATGCAACTGAGTTGCTTACCGCAGGTAGAAGCTATCCCTCCCGCCCCAATCCCCCGGGCAGAGATGGCTTCTATCTGCTTTAAGGAATCCACGCGTATAGCAGGCAGTCCCTTGCCTATGTTATAATTACTTGTTACCCGGCAGGGCGGCAAAATCTGTGATTCTGATTTTTAAGAGGATATTTCCGTGGTTCAAAAACTTATCTGGCTCTCCATTGCCGGCGCATGCGGCACGCTTGGCCGGTATGCCCTTTGCGAGTGGGTAAAGTCTTCAAAACATGCAAGTCTTCCGCTGGGTACGTTTATTGTTAATATTGCCGGGTGTTTTCTCTTTGGTCTTATCTACGTTCTTGCGGAAAGAAAGTTTAACCTCTCTGCTGAAACGCGTTCAATTATCCTTGTAGGGTTTATGGGGGCGTTTACCACATTCTCCGCCCTTGCCTTTGATACTGCCAGGCTTCTTAAATCTGCCCAGTGGATGCTTGCTGCAGGCAACGTGGCGGCGCAGATTGTACTTGGCATTGCAGCGCTGGGTACCGGAGTATTCATTGCCCGCTCGGTTTAGCACTTTTAACAAAAAAACGCCCCCTTCCGGCGGAAGAGGGCGCCTGTAACATCTGCCTAGCAGAGCGGGGCAAGCAGCTCCATTGCCATTTTAATATCCTTTGCCTGCTGCTCTCCGCTTATCTCGCGCTCAATGGTTAGAGCGCCCTTGTAACCCAGGGATTTCAGCTTGGGAACAAGAACGGGGAAGTTTACCCTGCCCTGACCTAAAGCCTTCTCGCACCCAAGCGAACCCGGCTCTGTGGGATATTCGCCGTCTTTTGCATGCACTCCCAGCACGTACTTGCCAATAATATCCAGCGAGTCCACAGGGTTCGCCTTGCCGTACATTAAAAGGTTGGCCGGGTCCAGGTTGACCCCAAGGTTTCCGGTATCTATATCCTTTATTACCCGGAGAAGCGTTATGGGTGTCTCCTGCCCTGTTTCAAAGCAGAAGAAGATTCCAAGCTTCTTGCAGTACTCCGCCACCTCTTTTAAGGCCTCCACCGTTCCCGCGTAGAGCGCATCTGCCGGGTTTTCAGGGATAAAACCGGCGTGCGTGGTTATGGATGGAACGCCGCAACTTACGGCAAAGTCTGCACCCGCCTTTAGCGCATCCACCCTCATCTGCCGGTGTTCCGGCGGAACAAGCCCTATTGTGGAGGGGCCTTCCGTAAAATTCCACCTGGCGGGGCCGGGATAACCCGCCCAGATTGTGGTTACCTCAACACTATACCGCTCCCCGGATTTACGAATAATCTTGGCATTCTCCTCTGTAAAAAGTTCCGGCTTCCAGTTGTTTACCTGGCAGGTGGGCAGCCCAAAATCTCTAACCTTCTCAAGCTCCTTTTCAAAGCCGTCCTCTCTAATACTCACTATAACGCCAAGTTTCAGCTTCTCTTCCTGCACAATAATCCTCCATTGCCAAACTGTTTATATTCAGATTGCCGTGCCGCCCCTTGACGGGAAGCATGGAAACCCTGTGCTCATTCGGATAACTTTCTAGAAGCATGCCTTCAACTCCTCCCCAAGATACTGTTTTTGCAGAAAATCTTAAAGTTAATGCACTGCGGGCTTTTGGGTATACTAAGCCCAATCTGTCAATCTTTTTGGAGCAACAGCTGTTGGATGCAGAAAAGAACCGGATAAAAATAGCTTTTCTTACTTCCGGGAACCCGGAGGACAGGCGTTCCTGGTCTGGGATAGACTACTACATGGCAAAGGCCCTGCAGGAGCACTGCGGCGATGTAGTCTATCTTGGAGATATTACCCCCGTGCGGAGTCTGCTTTGGGGAAAGCTGGCAAACAAACTATCTGAAACCCTTCTGCGCAAGCGTTATGCCTACCTAAACAGCAATCTTCTTGCCAGGGGATATGCAAAAAACGCAATGGAGAAGCTGGCGCTTCAGCATATTGATCTTATTTTTGTGCCGTCGGATTCAACGCTGGCCGCCTTTCTGGAGACAGATATCCCCATAGTCTACCTTTCAGGAACAACCTTCAGGCTCATGCGGGAATACTATCCGCAGTTTACGCGCCTGCTGGGCAAATCTGCCAGGGAGGGCGAGTTTATAGAACAGCGCTGCATAAGTAAATCCAGGGCGCTCATCTACTCATCAAAGTGGGCTGCATACTCCGCCATAAGAGACTATCATGCCTCTAAAAACAAGGTCTACGTACTGCCTTACGGGGCCAACCTTGACCCGGCGGATATCCCATCAAGAGATGAAGTGCTTGCAAGAAAGCTTAAAAGCCCGTGCCGCCTGCTCTTTCTTGGGGTGGATTGGGAGAGAAAGGGCGGCAAGATTGCTTTTGACGCCCTTGTAGAACTTAACAAAATGGGAATAGAGGCCAGCCTTACCGTCTGCGGCTGCACCCCTCCGCACAGCTTTACGCACGAGCGGCTAAGGGTGATCCCGTATCTTAACAAGAACAAGCCTAATGAACGCCGGCAGCTTATGCACCTGTTTCTTACATCAGATTTTCTGCTGCTGCCCACGCGGAGCGAATGCCTGGGCATAGTCTTCTGTGAGGCAAGCGCCTTTGGGCTTCCAATTATCACCACAAATACCGGAGGCGTGGAGGGCGCCGTGAAAGACGGCGTGAACGGGTTCATGCTCCCGCTCTCTTCTGAAGGGCGCCACTACGCAGAAGTGATAGGCGATATACTTGCAGATGTAAACAAATATTCGGAACTTGTAGAATCAAGCAGAGAGGCCTTTGAGGAACACCTTAACTGGGATGCCTGGGGAAGAAAGGCAGCAGGCATATTTTATGCAAACGGATTTATTAAAGATGCCTGATCTTTGAGACGGCGCAGGCAGCAGATATACCCACGGCAATCCAGAATGTAGGGCAGAGAAGCAATCCAAGGGAGGCAACCCCCGCCGCAAGCGCAAGGGGAAATATTTTTGCAAGAATTCCACCCAGCACCATCCCGGCGCCGGCCACCACCTCAAGGGTAAGCCCCCGCTTCATCCCGGATGCTTTAAGGATTATCCCCCCGGCAAAGTAGCCGTACGGAAAGGCCAGCAATATGGTAAAAAAGCCCAGCGAGCTTCCAACAGTACCGGCAATTGCTCCGGCAGCAAGCGCTGCTGCCGCCGCCAAAATAATCCGCTCCGGGCGTACCTTAAAGAGCGCAGAGGCCTTGGCCGTACCGCAGGCCCGGCACTTCATTCCAACAGGGGTAGAGACCATGCACTGCGGGCATATGGGTATTCCGCAGCTTGCGCAGGTGAGCGCAGTCTGGGTTTTAGGGTGCTTTGCACAGTACATAACGCCGTCAGACATACATCCTCCACAGGTAAACTTATCATTATAATACGAAAAACTCAAAATCCCGGTCAAGGGCGACCGATTGAAATGTCGTTGCAGCAGGCGGCGGAAATTGCTATACTAAACATTATTATAATAGTGAATTACACGCAGCAAGGTGGCAAGCTCATGGCAAAGAAACCCGGATTTGATACTCTATCCCTACATGCAGGCCAGAAGGTGGACGAAACCGGCGCCCGCGCAGTGCCTATCTATCAGACATCATCGTATGTATTTAAAAGCACAGACCACGCGGCAGACCTGTTTGCCTTTAAAAAAGAAGGCAACATCTACACGCGCCTCATGAACCCTACCTGGGGAGTACTTGAAGAGCGGATGGCTGCCCTTGAAGGCGGGGTGGGCGCGCTTGCCGTATCGTCCGGCCAGTCTGCAGAAGCCATAGCCGTACTGAACCTTGCAAAAGCAGGCGATGAAATAGTCTCCGCCACAAGCCTTTACGGGGGCACATACACGCTCTTTAAATACACCCTGGCACGGATGGGTATAAACGTCCGTTTTGTAGATTCCTCCAGCGCAGAGAACTTCCGGCGGGCCGTTACACCTAAAACCAGGTGCCTGTACATAGAGACAATAGGAAACCCCAGCCTGAACGTGCCGGATATACAGGCCATAGCCAATGTTGCGCATGAGGCCGGGATACCGCTTATTGTAGACAACACCTTTGCCACGCCGTACCTCTGCCGCCCGTTTGAATGGGGCGCAGACGTTGTTATCCACTCGCTCACCAAGTGGCTTGGGGGGCACGGAACATCTATTGGCGGAATTATTATAGATTCCGGCAACTACAACTGGGCGGGCGGAGGCTTCCCGGAGTTCTCAGAGCCGGACCCAAGCTACCACGGCATGGTCTTTTCAGATGCATTTGGGAAGATGTCTTACATAACCCGCGCCAGAGTCTCCCTGCTAAGAGACATAGGCCCGGCAATAAGCCCGTTCAACGCCTTCCTTATACTGCAGGGGATAGAGACGCTCTCCCTAAGGATGGAGCGGCACTGCAAAAACGCCCTCACCGTGGCGGAGCACCTTGAAAGCCATCCCGCCGTCTCATGGGTAAGCTATCCGGGACTTGCCAGCCACCCAAGCTATGCCCTTGCGCAAAAATACCTTGCAAACGGCGCCGGCGGCATGCTGGGCTTTGGGATAAAAGGCGGCAGGGAGGCGGGCGCAGTGTTTATAAACTCTGTAAAGCTGCTCTCGCACCTTGCAAACGTGGGGGATGCAAAATCCCTTGTCATACATCCGGCTTCCACAACCCATCAGCAGCTCTCCCCGGAAGAACTTGTTGCGGGGGGCATAACACCGGATTTCATTAGAATGTCCGTGGGTCTTGAGAACGTAGAAGATATTATAGAAGATATAGACCAGGCACTGGAAAAATCGCAAAAGCAACTTACAGAAACCAGGTAAAAGATGAGTACAGAAGGCTCCGTAGGGATAGTTGAAACTAAATATTTCACCTTTGCAGAGGCGCCCGATAAGATGGAACTTGAGGGGGGGCACAAGCTTGGCCCAGTCACGCTGGCCTACGAGACCTACGGAAAGCTTAGTCCTTCCGGCGACAACGCCATACTCATCTGCCACGCCCTCTCCGGAGATGCCCATGCCGCCGGTTACAACTCCCCGGAGGATAAAAAGCCCGGCTGGTGGGATATTATGATAGGGCCCGGCAAGGCCTTTGATACAGACAAGTACTTTGTTATCTGCTCAAACATAATAGGCGGATGCAAAGGCTCCACGGGGCCGGGATCAATAAACCCGGAGACGAGCCAGCCCTACTGCCTGGATTTTCCGGTTGTTACCATAAGAGATATGGTAGATGCCCAGAAGAGGCTTGTAGATTCCCTTGGCATAAAAAGGCTGCTGGCCGTGGTGGGCGGCTCCATGGGCGGAATGCAGGTGCTTCAGTGGGCGGTGAGCTACCCCAATATGGTAAGGCTGGCCGTGCCCATTGCCACCACAAGCCGCCTCTCCCCGCAAGCCATAGCCTTTGACGAGGTGGGCAGGCAGGCTATTATGAGCGACCCGGATTGGGTGGATGGCAAATATTATGGCAAGAGTTCGCCAAGCCACGGGCTCTCCATAGCCCGCATGGTGGGCCACATAACCTACCTTTCAGATAAGAGCATGCACAAAAAGTTCGCCCGAAGGCTTCAGGATAAGGCGGAGTACGATTATGATTTTGTTACGGATTTTCAGGTGGAAAGCTACCTTAGATACAAGGGAGACGCCTTTGTAAAAAGGTTTGATGCAAACTCTTACCTGTATATTACAAAGGCCATGGACTATTTTGACCTGCCGCAGACTTACGGATCGCTCAAAAATGCCTTCATGCAGGTTAAATCCAAGTTTATGGTAATCTCGTTCACTTCAGACTGGCTTTTCCCGTCATACCAGTCAAAAGAGATAGTGAAGGCGTTGAGGCAGAACGATATAGACGTTATCTACACAGAGATAAAGACGGACTGCGGGCACGATGCGTTTCTGCTGGAGAGCGAGCAGCTCACCCGCCTTATCTCCAATTTCTTAAAGCACGGCAAAAGAAGGACCCAGCAATGATGGCTCTTGAAGAGATAACTCTCCCGGAGGACGGCACGGTTGTACGCCTTGCCCCGGAGCACAAATTTATAATAGATATTATAGAGGACGGCAGCCGTGTGCTTGACCTTGGGTGCGGTGACGGCGACCTGTTGAAAGCGCTGAAAACCAAAAAGAATATCCGTGCAGAAGGCGTGGAGCTTTCTGAAGAATGTATTCAGGCATGCGTGGCAAAAGGGCTTTTTAATGTGCGTCACGGCAACCTGGATGAAGGCCTTGCGGATTACGATGATAAATCCGTGGACTATGTGGTGCTCATGAACACCATACAGGTGCTGCACAGGCCGCTCTTTCTTATACAAGAGATGGCGCGCGTAGGCAAAAAGTGCATTATAAGCTTCCCCAACTTTGCTTACTGGCGGGTGCGGTACCAGCTTGCGGTGCACGGACGCATGCCCAAAGGCCCCCGCATACCCTACGAATGGTACGACAGCCCCAATATCCACCTTACCAGCATAATGGATTTCCGGGATTTCTGCCGTACAGCCAACCTTAGCGTGCTAAGGGAGATACACCTGCATACCACGGCCCGGGGGGAGTGCAAGATTGTCCGCCTGCTCCCCAACCTGTTCTCTGACGAAGCCATCTTCCTTGTAGAAGAGTGCCGCCGCTAGTACCCCGCCAAATTAATTATGGCTGATGTTCCCGGGGCAGGCGGAGTAATCAACGTGGAGATTGGCAATCAAATATCTGCCATACGGGCCAGGGCGGAGTCCATCTCAGAGAAGGTATCGGCGCCGGCAAGCTCTGACCTAAGGTGAGCCGCGCCCGGCATGCCTTTTATGTACCATGCAGCCTGCCCGCGCATCTCCCGGATGCCCTTCTCTTCTCCGTGCAGATCTACTATCAGCCTAAGATGCTCGCGGGCAACCCTTACCCTCTCTGCGGGCACAGGCTCCGGGAGCAGTTCCCCTGTGAGCAGAAAATGTTTTGTACGAAGAAATATCCACGGGTTCCCAAGGGCTGCGCGGCCTATCATCACCGCATCGCACCCCGTCTCATTAAACATGCGGGCGGCGTCTTCCGGGGTGCGGATATCTCCGTTGCCTATGATTGGGATGCTTACAGATTCCTTGGCTTTGGAAATAACTCCCCAGTCTGCAGTGCCGGAGTAGTGTTGTGCCGCCGTTCTGCCGTGGATGGCGACCGCCGCCACACCGGCATCTTCTGCTATGCGGGCAACATCCGGGGCAGTGGTAATCCCTTCCGACGGGCCTTTTCTTATCTTAACGGTAACGGGAATATTAACGGCAGATACAACCGCTTTCATAATGGCCTGGGCGCTTTTATAATCCTCTGCCAGGGCGGAACCGGCGCCGGTCTTTCTTACCTTGGGGACTGGACAGCCCACGTTTATATCAATAATATCTGCGCCTGCTTCTTCTACGGTGTGGGCGGCACGGGCCATAATCTGTGGGTCTGCGCCAAAGATTTGAACGGAGACGGGGCGTTCTTCATCTGTCCAATCAAACATATCAAGGGTTTTGGAGTTGTTGTAGAAGATGCCGCAGCTGCTTATCATCTCTGTGCAGACAAGGCCTGCGCCCATGCGCCGGCAGATAAGCCGGAAACTGTGGTTTGTAATCCCCGCCAGCGGCGCCAGAACTACCGCCGGGCTGATTTCTATGTTCCCTATCCTAACTTTTTTTCTGACGCTCATACATCAATCTTAGCCCTTCAAGGGTGAGGAGCGGATTTACTATCTCTATGGTTTTGCTCTCAGAGGCTATAAGTTCTGCCAGGCCGCCGGTTGCAATCACTTTTGCATGGGCGCCCATCTCTTCCCTGAATTTGGCCACCACTTCATCTACCTGCCCCGCAAACCCGTAGATGATACCCGCCTGCATGCTGGATTCCGTTGTTGTGCCTATGGCGGAAGGCGGCCGCACAAGGTCTATGCGGGGGAGGCGAGATGCAGACCGAAAGAGCGCTTCAAGGGAGATTCCTATTCCGGGTGCAATGGAGCCGCCAAGGTAGTCGCCTTCTTCTGAAATGGCGTCAAATGTAGTTGCCGTGCCAAAATCCACCACAATCGCCGGGCCTCCGTAGAGGGTATGCGCCGCCACTGCATTCACTATTCTATCTGCCCCTACCGCAGATTTTGGTTCGTAGCAGATGCGTATGGAGGCCTCCTTTGCCGGGTCTACCAGGTACGCATCTATCTGGAAGAACTTTCGCCCGGTCTCAAGCAGGGCGGACGCCGCCGGGGGTACTACGTTTGAGATGGCTATTCCCGTTATATCAGAGAAGGCTATTCCGGCGTGCTCAAGCAGTTCTCGCAGGTAGACGCCGTATTCATCCGGCGTGCGCCCCCTCTGCGTGCGGAGCCGCCAATTAGCCGCAAGCCGGCTGCCTTTGTAGACCCCTATTGCAATATTTGTGTTTCCTACATCAATAACAAGAAGCATGATCAATCCTATATATATTTTCTGCAGGAATGGTAGCACACAAGCATCCTATCAGTCAATTCATGGGATAGGACGGTGCAGGCAGATAATATTTAGAGGAATAACCGGCTGCCGCAGCCAACTAAATATAGGATGAATAGAAGGAGTCTGGGTTGAACGCAGGGTTTTTCTGGTCGCTTGCAAGCGCATTTTTGTGGAGTACAACGTTCGTTTGTGCCAGGTATCTGCTGGCGGGAGATATGGTTGATCCTATTACGCTCTCCCTCCTCAGGTTTTCCGTGGGCGGTGTGCTGCTGCTTCTGTTGGGCATTATACTCTATAAAAAAGATATTTTTGCCATCTCTCTTCATGATTTGCTGCGGGTATCGTTTGTTGCGCTCTTTGGGATGGTTGGAATGAGCGTCCTCCTCTTCTTCGGCCAGAAGAGCGCAAGCGCAATAAACAGCTCGCTCATAATGCAGCTCAGCCCCGTCTTTATCCTCTTCATGGGCGTGTTTATTGGGGAACGCATAGGCGCCGCTGATGTTGCCGGCGTGGGCATAAGCTTAATCGGCACGCTTATGGTTGTAGGCGTGATAGGAAACTACTCCGGTTCGGCAGGGAGTTGGTATAAGGGGGAGCTTCTGGTACTGGCGGCCGCCTTCAGCTGGGCCATATATTCCGTTGTGGGCAAAGGGATTGTCTGCAAAATAGGCGGGTACAAGGCCACAACATGGGCTATGCTGGCAGGTTCCGTGGAATTGCTTATACTGTGGCTCTTTTTGCCTGCCCCCGTTATCTATCCCAAGTCGCACGAAGGATGGATTATAATAGCGTACCTTGCCATCTTCCCCACCGCAATAGCCTTCTTTGCATGGTACGAAGCAATGCGCACAATAAGCCTTTCCCTCTTAAACGTTATGCAGTACCTTACTCCGGCCTTTACAATAATTCTGGCTATGGCGTTCCTCCACGAGCGAATGCAGTGGCTTCAGTGGATTGGGATGGTCTTAATACTTGCGGGCGTGATGATTATATTCTTCCGGCGTGAAGGATTAGAGAAGGCCCGGTCTGCCTGAACTCACACAACTCCTACGGATTGCGCTACCCATGCTTCCCAAAAGTTGACTATGCCGGGAGAAGAGAATAAAATATAAAGTAACGAAGATTGACCACCGCTGTTGAAGATGCGGCGGTGTGTGGTATTGGAAGGAGTCCTGGAATGGCTGGCACCAGAAAGAAAGTCGCAGCCAAGAGCAATCTTGGGCTTGGTAAGGATCAGCTTGCAGATTACTTGCAGCAGATGTATGAGATACGTTTCTTTGAAGAGAAGGTAGCTGAACTCCTTAAGGTTGGGATGATAAAAGGCGCTTCCCATCTGTATGCCGGAGAAGAGGCAGTGGCGGTGGGTGCTATCTCTGCAATTACGGAAGACGATGTAATTGCAAGCACGCACAGAGGCCACGGGCACTGCGGCGCAATAGGCAACAAGCACGCGCATTCTGAAGAAGAGCGCCAGATGCATTGGAACAAGATGATGGCGGAGCTTATGGGCAAGGCCACCGGTTACTGCAAGGGCCGCGGCGGCTCCATGCACATTGCAGACGTGCAAAAGGGGAACCTTGGCTCAACCGGAATAGTGGGCGGAAACATACCCATAGGCACAGGCGCGGCGCTGGCAGAGAAGCTTAAGGGCACAAAAAACGTAGTCCTCTGCTTCTTTGGCGACGGCTCCACCAATACCGGCAGCTTCCATGAGGCCTTAAACATGGGATCAACCCTTCTGGGCGGGCTGCCCATAGTCTATATATGTGAGAACAACCGCTACGGCATGTCCGTCCCCTTCTGCGATAAATCCGTGCCCGAAGCCGGGTGCGCATCCAAGGTAAACGATGTAGCTGTAAGGGCGTCTTCATACGGCATGGACAGCGTTATAGTAGACGGCATGGATGTGCTTGCCGTGCGTGAGGCCGTGCAGAAGGCAGTAGCAAAAGCCAGAAAAGGCGAACCCATGCTTATAGAGGCCAAAACCTACCGATGGTTCGGCCACTCCATAAGCGATCAGAGAATCTACCGCACAAAAGAAGAAGAGGCAGAGTGGAAGGAACGCTGCCCCATAGTCATCTTCCGGGCAAAGCTCTCCTCAAACGGTTTTACCGAAGAGGAACTGGATGCAATAAGGGATAAGGCCAAAAACGAGATAGAGGCGGCCACAAAGTTTGCAACAGACAGCCCGTACCCGGATGTAAGCGAACTCTATGACGATGTATACGTTCCCATAGACCAGGCCAAGTTCAACGCAGAAAAATCTGCCGAAGTCACTCTCCGGGCAAAGATTCGCCCCGTAGAAGATGAAGTTCGCGCATTTATACGCTCCCAGGCAAGCGATCCCGTCAAATCCTCCCTGCCCAAGCTGAACAAGGCTTCCCAGGGACAGTTTGAAGGAAAGACCGGCATGCGGATGCTTACCTTTGGGCAGGCACTGGTTGAAGCTCAAAGGGAAGAGATGCTCCGCGACGAGAGCGTTGTCATACTGGGCGAAGACGTTGCCCTCTACGGCGGCGCCTACGCGGCCACCAAGGGCCTCTACAATGAGTTTGGCGAGAAGCGGGTTATGGATACCGCAATCTCTGAAGCGGCCATTGCGGGCGCAGCGGCGGGCGCGGCCATGCGCGGCCTAAGGCCCATCCCGGAGATTATGTACATAGACTTCATTACCATTGCAAGCGACCAGATTATCCACAACATGGCCTACAACCGCTACATGTTCGGCGGCAAGACCAAGGTGCCTTGTGTGCTTAGAACAGAGGGCGGCGTTGGCCGCAGCATAGCGGCGCACCACTCGGAGAGCCTGGAGAGCTGGTTCATGCACATTCCGGGGCTCTACGTTGTAATGCCCTCCACCCCATACGATGCAAAGGGTCTCTTAAAGGCCGCCATCCGCGATGACAACCCAATAATCTTTATAGAGCACAAGGTTCTCTACAGCGGAGTAATGGGCCCGGTGCCTGAAGAGGATTATACCATCCCGCTTGGCGTGGCAGATGTAAAGAAGGAAGGCCGTGACGTTACCGTTGTAGCGTACAGCCGCCTGCTTCACTTTGCCATGGATGCGGCCCTGGAATTGGAGAAAGAGGGTATAAGCGTAGAGGTAATAGACCCGCGCACCCTGGCCCCACTGGATGCAGAGACCATTGCAAACTCTGTTAAAAAGACCGGGCGCCTTGTTACCGTCTCTGAGGGATACACCCGCTGCGGCGTAGGTAACGAAATAGTCCGCCAGGTGAGCGAGTTTAAGTTCCCGGACGGCACTATAGGGTTTGACTACTTTGATGCCCCGCCGGTAATTCATGCAGCCGCGGACGTGCCCATACCAATGAGCGCTCCGCTTGAGGATGCAAGCTGCCCAAGCAGGGATTCCATCATCAAGGCTGTAAAGTCTACGCTCTAAAACACAGAAAAGACAAAGGGCTCCAGGGATTTCCCCGGAGCCCTTTTTTGCGTTATCTTACCTGCTGTCTCTGCATCCCGAGTGGGGGCAGGCCAGCACACAGGCCTCAAAGTTGCAGGGGCGTATCTTCCCAATGGGCGGATACTGCTTCAACCCTTCGGCCAGATTCTCTGCCGTAATCTTCTTTGGCAGTGGAACGGAGAGGTTCCATCCCGTAAAGGACACGCCCTCCTCCGGGATTAGAGAGTAGCGTTTGGCCCAGTCGCAGAAGCCTCTATCTACTACCATAAACTTCTCCTCAGAGCCGCCTACGTTTACGCTTGCCTCTTTTGTATGGGCATGGGTGCGGCAGGCGCTTACGCATTTGGTGCATCCGTTGCAGGCGGCAAGGTAGCTCTTATCCGTATCTACGGGGTCTGCCTCTATCTCTGCATCCGTGACAATGGCTATGAATCTTACGTTGGAGCCAAACCGCGGGGTAACTACAAACCCGCCGCGGCCTATGTGCCCCAGCCCCGCTGCAACGGCGGCAAACCTGTTGCAGAAAGCATCCGGCTTTTCTCCTCTGGGCGAACCTATGAGGGAGCCGGTTCCGCACAGGTCTGACGTTACGGCTGTTCTGTAACCGGCGTCCTGCAGTTGCCTGGCAGCCCTGTACGCCATAAGATTTAGCAGCACGGTGGATTCAATTTGGGCAAACGTATAAGGCCCCACCGCTTCTGCCGGAGGTTGCGCTGTGCGGTCTACCGTGGCGCCCGGAATCCTTAGCCCTATAACAATCACGTTCTTTGCGCCCTTCAGGTGATCGTCCGGGGTGAGCGTGCGTACTACCTCTGTGCTAATCTCCGGCTGGTATTCCAGGCGGATGTTGTTTGAGGTATCTCTGGCTACCAGGTACTCCTGGCCGTCAAAGATTTTGGCAAGCTCCGGCTGAATTTGTGCAAGCCTTGATGCCGGGCTTACGCCCACCATGTCTGCGCCAAGCCCCCGGAGCAGGTCTATGAGATGAGTTTTTGTTTCCGACGGACCGAAATTTGCTGTGTGCGCCGCCGGAATAGTCCGGGAAGTGGATTTAATAGGCGCGCTTGTAATGAGCGCTTGAAACGTTACTCTCCTTCCGGGGAGTATGCCGTCTATATGCTTTACATATGTATCGCCCGGGAATCTTGTGAAGCAGACGGCATTGTAACCGGCATCCTCCACCATGCGGTTTGCATCGTAGGCAAGCTTTGACAGCATGTAATAGGCGGCTGCATCTATGCCTTTGTTTTCTGTGAATTCCTCAAAATGTATGCCAAAGATTACGGCATTCTTTGCATCCGGCAGGTACTTCTTTGCATCTATGCCCATGCCGGTGAGCTCCTCTGCAGAGGAGACCATAACAAAGTCCATGCCGTGCCCGTAGGCAAGGGATTTAAGTTTCTGATCCAACCCGCGGTTCGGCCCCTCCGGCGCGCGGTACCTTATTCTGCGGGGTGCGTTTGTGTATTCCCTATCAAACGACCGTACGGATTTGGGAAGGCAGTAGCGGAGGCAGCTTCCCATCTCTCCGCCGCGTGTGCCGTGCTTGCGCAGGTTCTCAAGGATCACGGCCTCATCCACATGTTCCGGGATGGGCAGGTCTAAATCAAGATCAAAGTGCTCTCCCCAGGCACAACGCCAGAGGTTCTTCTTTGCGTATTTGTAGGTTTTATCTTCTATCTCTACAATGTTCCATCCGTCTATCTCTTTGGAGAGGGCGCCGGACCGGCAGTTTTTTACGCACAGATTGCAATGATCGCAAACGGAACCGGGTTCAATAAGAGGCGTAGGCTCAAGAGTTGCATCCGTTATAATGGTTACGTACCTCTGCCGTGCGCCAAACTCCGGCGTAATGGAGAGTCCGCTGTAACCAAACTCAGAGAGCCCCGCAGCCACGGCGGAATGAAGGTGGCTTACATCCGGCGCAAAGTTCTCTTTCAAATCTTTGTAGCCCTTATACCTCCAGATGTTGGAGCTTATAATGGGTACGGCGGCAAATCCCTGATCTTCCAGGAACATCCCCATGCGGTAGCTCATCTCGTCCAGGCGGCAGTTCATGGTGTACTGCATCGAGTACGGGCCTATATCCTGCGGGTGGGTGATCCCGCCCATCTCCACACATCCGTCCGGGTGGCGGATTGCCATTACAACAACGGATTTGGCCGTGGGCATTATCCCCTGCGGCGACATCATGGCCGGCGCATTCTTGAAACGTTCTATGTTTGCAATTCCCACAAGATCCGCTCCAAGTTCCTGCAAGGCGAAGTCCTTGACCCGGCCGGTAAGCG
>CALNCU010000331.1 GCA_937875395.1 uncultured Armatimonadota bacterium
ATCATAGGTATATGTGGTGGTGCCTCGCCAGTCCGTCATGGTGATCCTGTTTTCCCTGTTATCCAGCGGCTGTACGGATATTTTTGAGAGAACTCCTTCAGCTTCTTTTCGCCTTCTTTATACTTGTGGCTGAACCAGACGGCCATATCTGCGTTAAACTCTTTGTCTTCTGCCGGGATGATTCTTGTGGGTCTGCCGGATATAATATTTACTGGCGTAAGTATTGCCTCATCCAAGGCAAATACGGGCGCAAGTGCCACCGGTAGGACAAAGAGCGAAAAGATCAATACCATCAAGGTTTTTCTGTGCATAGTTGTATCCCTTTCGTTTTTTTGTTAAGGTAAAAACAAAGCAAGGTATGGTACGCATATACCAAGCAAGTGATTGGAAAGTCGCATCAAACAGCATCAATTCACTGCAGGCTAATACAGTACTCTAACTGCTAATAAACCATATAAAATATGTTCAGCTAAATATAAGTATATATTCCAGAATACTTAATCAGTTGTCTTTGTTACTATATTATGGCAGCACGTCTTAGGTAATTTAAACTTCTAGCTTATGCCATACATACTTATACCAATATATCGGCATTGCGAGTATATTTCCTAATACCAAAATCGCTTTCCATAGAAATTTCTTATGTGATGATATTTCTTCGTTATTGGAGACATGCAAAATGTAATAAACAAGCAACATAAATGATAGAAATCCAGCAATAATGAATAATAGTGCTGAATATGCAACCCATTGTACAGTTGATGACGGCACACCATGTATATCACTTACCGGTAGTACATTGATAATGAGCTCACTTCCCAGTAATAACAGTATTGGACAGCAGGTAACGACCCCTAAGAGTATTTTCACACATGGGGACATGAACTGCCTTGTATTAACAGTGCTATGCCACGTAGATGGCTTATCCGTTATCAGTATCCATAAAGCAAGTGTAGGAGGAGCTAGAAACTCCAATAATGCTAGCAATAGATAGAACCATTTTTGAGAGAAAGGCCTAGACCATACCGCTGGCAGTGAGTGAAATGTGCAGGACCAAGAAACCACAAATTTCCATGTGTTCCAAATACTCTCTGGCACCATCAGTATAAATATAGCTACAAGCACCCACCAAGCCCAGATCTTCTTTTTCAGGAATCCTATCCAAATTGGCCACTGAAGAGCCCATATTAGGATATCGCGGTACATCCAAACCGAATATCCGCGATCAGCCACTTGGACTACCACAGTAATAGCACCCCAGAACATCATGAGTGAATAGACTATAAATAAACTTGAGACAATTATAGTTCTCGTTTTCACAACACTCCACCCTGTATCAAAACATTCAAGAATTTACCTGATAATACCAACTATATCAGCATAGATGCCAAGTTGAGTTCAATTTAATAGTTAAATAAGTATTCGTTGCGCTCAATTGCTTCATCTATGGTCGTACGCCCTGGAACAGCTATCCAATATTTTATATTTTTAACAAATTGGTTAAGTAGCTCATCATGGCGTGCCCACCAACAGAATCCATCGACTCTTCCATCACAGGTATAGTAAGTTTTGCATAGCAATTCGTAACAATGCCGGTAAGTAGATACCTGGAATGTATCACTCCTTACAAAAAAATGAAATAGATACAGCTGGTCTGGATTGGGATTGTAATTTGGATTAATCCCCCCGATATCTCCTCCCATTGTATCACCCGGATCAACATCAGGGATACCATATGTATGAAACTGCTCCCGATGAAGCAGTTTCATATGAGGAATAATGAAACAAATCTCGCCAGAAGGATCAACCGCAATGGTAGGAATATTCGCTGCATAAGTATATAAATTAGGACCTCCCTTGTATCCAATCGGATCATGTGAGATAAACCGCCCAAGTGATGCGTCATAGTACCGCACATCAAGCTGCAACAAACTCAATTCCATACCTTGATCACTAGTGTAATAATTCAGCCCTCCAACGTATATATACGGCTGATTCGTAGCTCCATTCCGAACAATTGTATTACCCCAAGCATCTGTTGTGTAAGTATCAGTCACAGCAGCAGATGAATTTGTGATAGTTTTTACAGATGACAGACCATCAAGTTGGTAGTATTCTATACTGCTAGTCTGTCTTGAGATTAACCATCTATTATCTGATGTATAAAAGGCTTTCAATGCGCCCAAATTATCTTGCTCCTCTAGAAGTACTCCTTCATCATAGAGGAACGATTTGTATCCCGAATCCCATGCAACAACACTCCGCTTTCCACTACCATTATACTTAAACCAAGCGATATTCCTCATTCCCTGGTCTACACTAACCAATCTGTTTCGCCAGTCCCAAGTGTAATCCGTCACCGCTCCGTTTGCATTTGCGACTGATGCCATGTTTCCTGCGCCATCATATGCGAGAAAGGTATTTCCAGCATATGGCGCTGTGTTGCTAGAACCGTAATGCATGATCTTGTTAGCAGCATCATAATAGTAATATGTAGTTGTTCCATTCTCTACTTTGGTAAGTCGGTTTCCTGCATTATCATATGTATATACTTTATCATAAGACAAATCACCCGTGCGTGTTTCCCTGGTTAGGCGATAGTTGTTATCATACTGGTAGTCTACCCTGGATTGTATACGGCTACCGTCCGGTTTGAGGATGTTTTCTATCATTGCCGTGCGAACTCCGTTCTTGCCGCATGTGGTCGGATTGTATTCATAGGTAAATCCGGCTATGATGCTTCCATCTGATTTTTTGTTGTTTAATGCGGTCAGCCAGCCTCTATCGTTATATGTGTACTCTGTGTATGTGCCGTTGGGATAATTCATGCGCTGATGTCTACCACTGCTATTATATATA
>CALNCU010000332.1 GCA_937875395.1 uncultured Armatimonadota bacterium
GTAATGGCGCCCAGAAGTGCGCCCAGCCCAACCATAGACATAAGGCACCCTAGCCCGCCCGGGCCCACCTTAAGTATATCGCGGGCAAATATGGGCATAAGCACGGCATACGTCATAGAGAATATGCTTACCACGGCGGTTAAAATAAGAAGCCCCAAGACCGTGCGGTTGCGTTTAACAAATCTTAAGCACTCTTTTAAGCTTTGCCATACAGATACGCTTACCCTGGGGACAACGTAATCTACCTTCATCATAAGGAGTCCCGCAATGACGGCAATAAAGCTTAGGCCGTTTAAAAAGAAGGCGCCGGCAATACCTGCTAACGCAATAACTGCGCCGGCTATTGCGGGGCCTGCAATACGTGCGCCGTTGAACATGGCAGAATTCAGCGCTATTGCGTTGGGTAGGTCTTCACGCCCAACCATCTCTGCTACAAAGGAGTGCCGCGTGGGCGCGTCAAAAGCGTTTACCATGCCAAGCATAAATCCTATTGCTATAACATGGTAGACTGTGATGCTGCCGAAATGGGTGAGCGATGCAAGCAAAAACGCCAGAATCATGGCGCATACCTGGGTAATTACAAGAATGCTGCGCTTGGGAAACCTGTCTGCCGCCAGCCCGGCTGGGATGGAGAAGAAGAGTATTGGAAGCGTACTTATGGAACTCACCACGCCAAGAAGAAGCGCAGAGTTTGTGAGTTGAAGCACCAGCCATCCCTGCGCCACAGATTGCAACCAGGTTCCCGTAAGCGAAACTATTTGACCGCCAAAGAAAAGCCGGTAGTTTCTATGATTAAATGCAGTAAGCTGCCTGGGCATGCGGATTCCGGCTGCCTGGGCAGCCATGGCAGGAGATTCCTGCGGCAACTCCTGGCCGGCAGACTGAAGCCTTTGCTGTGGGTCTAGTTCATTCATTGCTACACCTTTCTCTGCCTTCTAGTGTACGCTAAATATCATGCCGCATGCAATGCATATCACTTCCTGTTTTCATATATCCTTACAAATGAGACTTACTAGTGGTATAATAAAGCTGAACTCGCATTAAACATTACAGATGCGGGCGCAAGTGCAACAATCTAAATATTGCACTGTTTGTTTTATCATCCCAAAACTTGCAACTCTTAAGAGGTAGGCCAGATATGAAAAAATGCCAGCAGATAAAGAAGATGCTGCCAAGGCAGTTTTTACACAGGTTCAACCCGGACTTTGCAGGAGCGGTAGTGCTGGCAGCGGCAGCAGTGATAATTTTAGGCGGGCCGGAGGCAACAGAATGAAAGGTATTGCACGGTTGCAGGTTATCTCTGTTGCGCTCCTTTTATGCGGAATAGCAATGGCTTTTGCCTCTCATCCAGATGCAGACCGGCTGGTGCGTATGTCTTACAAAGCGCAAGAGACGGCATCGTACTCCTGCCGGATCAATACCATCATGCAGGATAGAGGCAAGAGACTTATATCAGAGGCAGATATATACAAGGACGGGCGGGCAACCCGTATAAACTATCTCTCCGGCCCCGCCGCGGGCACGTCTGTAATAGACAACGGCCGCACCATCATGCGCTTTGTACCTGTTGAAAGATTGGTTTATGTTATTGCGCCGGAACGGGAAAACCTGTCCCTTATGCTTTCAAACTACAGTCCGGAACCGGCGGGCAGGGGGATGGTGGCAAAGAGAAGCTGCTTTATAATCCGACTGGCGCCCATCCATAAAGGGAACCCCTGGAAAAAGCTCTGGATAGACAGAGATTCTTATCTGACGCTAAGAACGGATAGTTACAATTCCGACGGCAGGCTTATCTCCAGCACAGAGCTGCACTCCGTCAACTGCCGGCCGCAAAGCCCCAAACTCTTTGCCGTGCCTAAGGGATGGAAGACTCGGCAGATATCATACGGCGCAATATCGCTTGATCTTTTGCCGGTATCTTCAAAAGCCGGGGTTAAACCTGTGAGGCCGGGTTACATCCCCAAGGGTTATAAATTTGCAGGCTATGGGCTTACCAAACCGAGCCCGCCTATAGAATGCGTCACCCTCCGATACACAAACGGGCTTAACTCAATAACCCTGATGGAGACAAAGGGCAAATGCACAGGCAGAAAGCCATGCTGCAAGACGGATTGCATGTTCTCTAAGAGGAGGCATGCCAGGATGGTTCAGCGGCATTTTAAAGGGCTGAATATAGTGCTTATTTCTGATATTGCAAAGGGCGAACTTATAAAGATGGCAGAGAGCCTTAAATAGTCCGCCCGCGCAATGGGAGTATTCTACAACCTATACTTTTTAAGCTCGTCCAGGAGTTCCGAGATGTGCGTTGTAGCCAGGCATACGCAGGTATCCGCTCCGCCGTAGTAGACTCTAAGCTCATCTCCCACCTGGGTATGCCCGCAGGAAAAGACTACGTTGGGCACGTCACCCATAACCTCGTAGGATTCGCGGGGGCCCATTATCCAGTACGGAAGCCGGGCTATAATCCTTCTGGGGTTTTCAAGGTCTAAAAGCGCCGCGCCCATGCGGTATTTGGGGCCGGCCGGAAACTCTTTAACGCCGTGATAGAGTATAAGCCAACCCTCATCCGTCTCAACGGGAACGCCGCCCGCCCCCACCCGGCAGCCGTCCCACCAGGGCCCGCCGCGCTCTCCAATAATCATCCACGGCCTGCCCCAGTGAACCAAATCTGTAGATTCCGTGAGCCATATGTGCTCAATGGAGCCGGAGACCGGGCGATGGAGCATCCAGTACTTCTCCCCTATCTTTCTTGGGAAGACAGCGGCATCTTTGTTGCTGGGCGCAAGCACCAGTCCCAGCCGTTCTATGCTCTCAAAATCTGCAGTTAAGGCAAGCGCAACGCCTGCGCCCATGGGGGAGTATGCAGTGTAGGCAATAACCCAGCTCCTTAGATCGGCAAGGTAGGTGAGCCTTGGGTCTTCGCAGCCGTATTCTTCGTAAGGATTATGGTCTTTGCCGCCGCATATAAGCGGCGACTTCTCTATCTGCCAATCTCTTACGCCGTCGTTGCTCCGGGCGACTGTAAGGTGCGAGCTCCCTTCGTTATCCTCTACCCTGAGGAGCAGAAGGGTTATACCGTCAACAATTGCCGCCCCCGGATTGAATACAGAGTTACAGGGGTACGGGATATCATGACTGGTGATTATGGGATTGGCATGGTACCTGTGAAAGAGTTCGGGTTGCATAAGAGACATAGGTCCTACTCCAGAATACAGTTTGCATACTTGATTATATTACTTGATGCTTCGGCCCATGAACACTTTAGTGCGCCGCTGCCGAAGTTTGGTGGTGATACTTCGGTCGCAGAGCGAAGCGCCGCTGCCGAAGCCTTGTTTAAACTTGCAAATTCAAATTTACAGAGTACTGGTTTATATTACTTATTTCCAAGTGCCAGACCGTTTGAGATAAGGTAGTTGCAGCTCTTCTCCACGGCTTCCATCATATTACAGTTGCACTCGTCCAATTCCACAATAAGCCACTCAACCGTATTTGGGTCTGCAGCATTTATTATCTCTGGAATGGGAAGAGAGCCGGAACCTATGGCAGTCATAGGGCTTGGCGGGTTTACCATGCCGTCCTTTACATGAAGCAATGGAATCCGCTCCGCATATTCGCCAAGTATTGCCTTAGGGTCCAACCCGGCAACAACCACCCAGTAAACATCCAGTTGGCTGAACATCTCTGGCACGTCTGCCATTATAACATCATATGCATATCTTTTGCCAACCTTGTCAAACTCATATGCATGGTTGTGCATGCCTAAGGAGAGACCGTAAGGTTTAAGTAACTCCACGGCCGTATTAAGTTTTTCTGCAGATTCACGGCAGGCATCAAGCGTTTTTAAGGCATCTGTGCCAAGCCCCGCCACAACTACCCGCTTGTTGCCAAGCGCAAGTTCCGTGTCCGCCATCCGGCTTATATTCTCCGCGGTAGGCAGGCCGGTGTGGCTGCTTGTTACGGTAAGCCCCAGGTCGTCAACTATCTTTCTTATCTCCCTGGGATCATGCCCGTGCAGGCCGGCAAACTCTACACCCTTGTATCCCATCTCCGCCACCCGGCGCAGAGTCCCCGGAAAATCTTCCTTTGCGGCATCACGTACAGAATAAAGCTGAAGCCCTATTGGTTTTGCCATATTCTACTCCTCCCAAAAACTAGTTACAGATAAATTACCTGCTCTCAGCCTTATTCTCCATGCCGGATAAAATACCTTCAATATTTTGGTTAAACTTCATCTATAACCAGATATCGTGAAAACCATTCGCTTGCAAGCTGTGCAACCTGCTCAAGCGTGCCCGGCTCTTCAAAGAGGTGCGTGGCGCCGGGGATGATCTTAAGCTCCTTGGTGCCCGGGAGCATCTCAAATGCTTCCTTGTTCATGGAGATTACCGGCCAATCGTTCCCGCCCACTATAAGCAGCACCGGCGCAGTAACTTGCGGCAGATACTCCATAGCCAAATCCGGGCGCCCCCCGCGGGACACAACCGCGCTTACATCCCGCCCCAGCTTAGCCGCCGCCAGGAGCGCCGCTGCCGCACCGGTGCTTGCACCAAAGTATCCCACCGGCAGATCCTCCGTATCTTTGTTTGATCTCAGCCATGCGTGGGCGCCCATTACCCTTGCGGCAAGGAGGTCTATGTTAAAGACGTTAGATCTATCCTGCGATTCAGACTCTTCAAGCAGATCCATAAGCAGGGTTCCCACGCCGTTCTCCCGCAGAACTCTACCCACATACTGGTTTCTGGGAGAAAACCGGCTGCTGCCGCTCCCGTGGGCAAAGAGCACCACCCCTTGCGCATTCCGCGGCAGCTCAAGCATCCCTTCAAGTTCAACCGAATCCATTTTAATACTTACATTATATTGCGTAGAACTTTTCATATTTCATTACGCTCCCAGCTTTTTAATCTCACCAGTAGACTTCTCCACAACGGGCCTGCATTAAACTGCACACGATGATTATGCATCTATACTCTTGAGTAAGTTCAGCAGTATGTGTATAATATATTGGTTGAGTTTCATGGCCCCTGTACGCCGGGGCCGGTTAAGTTAGTAACATAATCCCTGCAAGCCCTGGTGGCTATATAACTTATTACAAGGAGCGAGAAATACCTATGGATTATTTCTTCACGGAAGAGCAGCAGATGATGCGGGAGGTTGCCCGCGAGATAGCCGAAAAGAAGATCCGTCCAATAGCAGCGGAGTACGATGAATCGGGCGAGTTCCCATGGCCTGTTGTAGAAGCCATTGCAGAGGCTGATCTTTTCCGCGTATTCATCCCTGAAGAGTACGGCGGCATGGACCTTGGCACTCCTATTATGAACATGTGCATAGTGACGGAGGAGCTTTCAAAGGCATGCGGCGGAATCTCTCTGGGATTTGCGGCAACCGGGCTTGGCACAATGCCCATCCTGGTGGCGGCAAGCGATGAACAGAAGAAAAAGTGGCTCCCCAGAATTGCAGACGGAACGCTGGCGGCATTCGGCCTTACAGAGGCCAACGCCGGTTCAGATGCAAGCGCCGTTGCCACCCGCGCAGTCCTTGACGGCGACGAGTGGGTAATAAACGGCACCAAGCAGTGGATCACAAACGGCGGAGAGGCAGAGATCTACACGGTCTTTTGCGTAACAGACCCCACCCGCGGCGCACGCGGCGTATCTACCATAGTAGTAGAGAAAGGCACCCCCGGATTCACCTTCGGCAAGAAGGAGAACAAGATGGGTATCCGCGCATCCGCCACCCGCGAACTTATCTTCCAGGACTGCCGCGTCCCCAAGGAGAACGTCCTTGGCAAACCGGGCTCCGGATTCTTCAACGCAATGAAAACGTTTGATATGTCCCGCCCGGGAGTGGCATCACAGGCATTGGGAATCGCCCAGGGCGCGCTTGACATTGCCGTAAACTACTCCCGCGAGCGGCGGCAATTTGGCCAGCCCATCTCTGCATTCCAGGGCATGCAGTTCATGCTTGCAGACATGGCAATGAAGGTAGAGGCGGCAAGGGCGCTGGTCTATGCAACCGCAAGGCTTATAGATTCAGGCGTGGAGAAGAAACCCACCATGTACTCCGCAATGTCTAAATGCTTTGCATCCGACGTTGCAATGGAAGTAACCACCAACGCAGTCCAGGTCTTGGGCGGCTACGGATACATGAAGGAATACCCCGTAGAAAAGTACATGAGAGACGCCAAGATCACCCAGATATACGAAGGCACCAACCAGATTCAGCGCATAGAGATTGCAAAGGGTCTGATTGCTTCAGCAGCAAAAAGCTAACCAGCATAAGGAGGCACGGAGCCGGATGCGCAGGCACAGGTTCCGTGCCCATCCATATAAAAAGACCGGAGATTCCAAGTGAAAATTGCCGTATGTATAAAACAGGTCCCGGCCACAACAGAAGTAAAGTTTGACCCGGAGACCAATACCCTTGTAAGAGAGGGCGTAGATTCTCAGATAAACCCGTTTGACCTGTATGCGCTGGAAGAGGCCGTCCGCACAAAGGAACGCCTTCAGGCAGATGGAGAAGAATCAAGCGTCACCGTAGTATGCATGGGCCCCCCGCAGGCGCAGGACGCGCTCCGCGAGGCCGTTGCGCTGGGCGCAGATGAGACCATTCTGCTCTCAGACCGCGCCTTTGGCGGCGCAGACACCTGGGCCACATCCTACACGCTGGGACTTGGCTTAAAGAAGATTGAGCCGGACATTGTATTCTGCGGAATGCAGGCAATAGACGGCGATACCGGCCAGGTAGGCCCCGGAATTGCCACCCATATAGACTATGCCCAGGCAACCTACGTGGCAAAGATAGAATCCCTTGACAAGAAAAAGATAACCGTGAAGAGGCTTGTAGAGAACGGCTACGAAGTCTGCTCCGTCAAGCTCCCCATTGTAATCACGGTTGTAAAAGAGATTAACGAACCCAGAACCCCCTCTTTGCGGGGAAAGATGAATGCCAAAAAGGCGCAGATAACCACATGGGGCGCCGCAGACCTTGAGGCGCCGGTAGAAAAGCTGGGGCTTTCCGGTTCGCCAACACAGGTAGCCAAGGTATTCAGCCCGCCGCACCGCGAAGGCGGCGAGAAATCTGAAGGCGAACCGGACGAACTTGCAGAGAAGCTGTTCGGACTCTTAAAGGAATTGGAGATCGTATAATGGCAATCAGAGTATCAGAAGACAAATGCAACGGTTGCGGCCTTTGCGTAAAGTCCTGCCCCCAGGCGGCAATAACGGTAGATAAAGGCCACGCCATTATAGATGTAGATCTGTGCAGCTACTGCGGTTCCTGCGTAAGCGCATGCCGGTTCAAGGCCATTGCCATAGAGATAGAAAAACAGGCGCAGGAAGACCTTGGCCAGTACAAGGGCGTATGGGTCTACGGCGAGCAGTTCCGCGGTGAGATAGCCCCCGTTGTAAAAGAACTGATAGGCGTAGGCCGGCAGCTTGCAGACGACAGGGGATGCGAACTCTCTGTGGTAATCCTGGGCAACAACCTTGATGCCGCAGCAGCAGACCTGGCCGCCTACCCCGTAGATAAGGTGCTTCTGTATGAAGCGCCGGAACTTGCAAGCTATGACGGCGAGCGGTATTCCAGAGTCCTTGCAGATATTGTACGCAGCGGAAAGCCGGAGATAATGCTTGCCGGCGCAACTACCCAGGGACGTTCATTTATGTCCCAGGTGGCAATAAAAGCCTACACAGGCCTAACAGCAGACTGCACGGGCCTTTCAATAGGCAAGGACGACGGCCTGCTCTACCAGACCCGCCCGGCTTACGGCGGAAACGTAATGGCAACCATCCTCTGCCCATACACCCGCCCGCAGATGGCCACGGTACGGCACAAAGTCTTTCCCATGAGCCCCAAACGGCTGGACGGAAAGACTGCAGAGATAGTAAGGCTAGATGTAAAACCCAAGCTTATGACTTCCAGAAGTGAAATCCTGGATTTCATAGATCTGTGCGAATCTACCGTAAACATAGTAGATGCAGACATAATAGTCTCCGGCGGCCGCGGAATTGGCGACCCTGCCAACTTCGCCATGATAGAAGAGCTGGCAAAGGCCCTTGGCGGCGCCGTAGGAGCAAGCCGCGCGGCAGTGGATGCCGGTTGGATTCCCTACTGCCACCAGGTTGGACAGACGGGCAAAACAGTCTGCCCCAAGTTATACATAGCCTGCGGAATAAGCGGAGCGGTACAGCATCAGGCGGGTATGTCCTCATCGGACATAATCATAGCCATAAACAAAGACCCGGATGCGCCTATCTTCCAGATAGCAAACTTCGGCTTTGTGGGCGACTGCCTTGAGATTGTCCCCATGCTCACAAAAAGGATAAAAGCCCTGCGCGGCGTAGCTGTGTAGGCTAAAATATCAATAAGAAGATGCAAAAAGGCCCGGGGAGTACATCCTCCGGGTCTTTTTGGATAATATATGAAGGAATCAGCATCTTGCATGTAGAAGAAGGCTTATGGGTATCTGGGTTCAAAGATTAAAGGAAAAAGAATGGCACAAAGAGAGCGCAGACCAAAATATACAACAGCGGATAGGATTGCCCGAGCGCACAGCCTTAAAGATGAAGGGCTCTTAGATGATGCCATAGCGGAACTTAGAAAAGCCCTTCGTGCAAGCGCAGAAAAATCCAGAATTTACCGGGAGATGGCCGTATTATTTAAAAGCCACCACCGGCTTGACGAAGCCCTCCGCGCAGCCAGGCGTGCAGTTAAGGCAGATACAAATGATCCTGAATCCCGGGAACTGCTTATCAGCATACTCTTAGAGATGCACAGATGCGACGAAGCCATAGAAGAGAGCAAAGACCTTATTGCCCTAAGTGCCAACAGTATTGCCGCACGTGATGCCCTGAGCACCGCCTACCTGCAGAAGGGGATGCTTTCAAAGGCAATCAGAGTAATAAACGAGCTTATAAGCCTTGATCCTTCCTCCCCGGAGAACCATTTCAGAAAGGCCATACTGCACCACCAGAAGGGCGATGTAAGCTCTGCCATGCAAGAGTTTTGCTGCGTGCTTGAGATGGCGCCCGGCGGCCAGATGGAGCAGGATGCAGAGCAGGCCGTCCGCGCCCTGGATACCTACCAGTTGCGCAGTATAATTACGCTTGCCGTGGAAGATTATATCTTCCGCACAAAGCTTATAAGAGACCCTACAGCGGCAACATTGGAGAGGGGCTTTTACCTAAGCTATACCGGCATGGCGGCCCTTAGCCACATACGTTTTGAAGACCTGGGGGATATTTACCCGGATACCGGGCAGAGGCACTACCATTAAAAAATCGGGCGCACCCAATACGGATGGCGCCCGATTTTTAGACTATACTTACCCTCTCTGAGAAGCCGCCTCCTGCCCGTAAGCAGAGACTTCCTCTATCCAATCCATCCCGGCAGGCACGCCTGATTTAAGGCAGAAATAATTCCAGATATCCCCTGCAGGCATGGTCTTAAGCTCCTCCAGCATGGCAAGCCGCTCAAAATTAAGACCGGCATCCTCATACTCTCTAAGCTTTATATTTGGCTCCAGAAGCGCAAGAAGCAGGCCCTTCATGGCGGCCCTTGCACCGGTTACCCATGCCCCCACCCTGTTGAGCGTGGCATCAAAATAATCAAGGGCAATATGCACGCAGCCAAGCGCGCCGCACCTAACAATCTCCTGCATAACGGCTGTTACTTCATCGTTTAAGATAACCACGTGATCGCTATCCCACCTTACGCCGCGGCTCACATGCAGAAGCACCTCGTCAGAGAACTGCAGTACGGCAGATATTTTATCCGCCACAGATTCCGTGGGGTGGAAGTGCCCAAGATCAAGGCAGACCATTATGCCGCTCTTCATAGCGTAGCCCATGTAGAACTCATGGCTGCCTACCACAAAACTCTCGCTCCCTATGCCAAAGAGCTTGCTCTCAACCGCATCCTTAACCTGGGTGTGCGGGTATTTTACAGAGTATATGTCATCCAGAGATTCAAGGAGCCTCTCGCGCGGAGAGAACCTGTCAACAGGGACATCCTTCTCTCCATCGGGTATCCAAAGGTTGTGAATGCAGGGGCTGCCCAGCTCTTTCCCCATATAGGCAGATATCTCCCTAGCCCGCTTTACGTGCTCTATCCAAAACTTGCGTATGCCTGTATCCCTGCTTGAAAGTGTGTAGCCTTCATCCGCCTTGGGGTGAGAGAAGAGCGTGGCGTTAAAATCTAACTTAAGCCCGTGGGTTTTGGCCCATTCCACCCAGCCGGAGAAATGCTCCGGGCCTATCTGATCCCGCTCCGGCACCTTCTGGCCAAACTGGCCGTAGATTGCGTGAAGGTTGAGCCGGTGCCTTCCCGGAATAAGAGAGAAAGCCTTTTTAAGATCATGCCTAAGCTCAGAGATGTTTCTGGCCTTCCCAGGATAGTTGCCGGTAACCTGAATTCCGCCGCCGGAGAGTGAGGCATCCGGCTTTTCAAAGCCGCCCACATCATCCCCCTGCCAACAGTGGAGCGATATAGACGCCGATGAGAGTTCATCCACCGCCCTATCTGTATCTACCCCTATCTCTGCATAACGCTCACGCGCCTGCTCATAAGCTTCTTCAATCCTTTTCTGGTTAGACACTCAGTCTGCTCCTTTCGTAGCTTGCGTATCCCAAATCATCTATCCGTATTCTACGCAGCACAGAAGCCATTGTCAACTCTTCCAAAGGATTGGCAACCCTCTTATGATTCTTTCACCGTTCGGACTCTACTCTTTTTTACGGATGCGTTTTTTGTTTCTGCAGGCGGAGTTGGCAAAATTTACGGTGGAACGTCCCTTTTTGGATATATTTGCCTTTTTTATCTGCGGTTTTGATCTTTGGGGTTCAAGGCCCAGATAGCAGGAAACTTTATCTAACTGTTCTATGTTAAAACAGACCTGCCATGCAAAGGCCCTGCCGCCGGGAGAATAATAGGTGGCTGCCACGCCTGCATCTATCCGGCTCCCTGCCATTTTTAGTATCCCTTCTGCCAAATCTTTGCTTTCAAGATAAGCCATGCCGAATTTACTGTTAAACTTCCACACTGTGTTACTCAATGCTCTCCTCTTGCCGCCTTAAGCTATGATATACTCTTCTATTATCATGATACAGAACATGCGTTCGTATGTCAACGGCGGTTTTATTCTTCTGATATAAAAAAAGAGCCCGCTCTTTGCAGGCTCTTTTTGTCTTTTTTATTGGTTGCCGGATTATTCTGCAGAGGCTTCTTCTGCGGCAGCCTCTGTCCCTGACTCTGCTGCAGAAATCTCTCCTTCTTCCACTGCCTCTTCCTGGACGGTAGGCATACGCATGGATACAACTACGCTACCCGGTAAGGGCCCTACCACTTCTACATCAGGCGAGATGTCTAAATCTTCTACCAGGATGCTCTGTCCAAGATCAAGTTTGGATACATCCACGCTTATATGCGTGGGGATGTTATTGGGCAGGGCTTTAACATCCAGATTATCTGTAACCTGATCCAGAAGGCCTCCCAGCTTAACGCCGGGGGCTTCTCCCGCAAGCATGATAGGCACTAAGGCGCGCACCGGCTCATCCATGGATACGCGGTGGAAGTCTATATGCATTATGCGCTTGGAGACAGCATCTATTTGCAGGTGCTTGAACATTACCGGGTGGCCGGCAGAGCTTTTGCCGTCTACGGAAAGGTCTATAAGAGAGAGCTTTCCACCCGGGACTTTGAGAATATTGCTTATATCATCAAGAGAAACGGTAATGGCTTCCGGCTCAAACCCTTTGCCGTAAACGGTGGCAGGGATTTGATCCTCACGCCGGAGCCTTTTTGTCTCGCTTTTTCTAAAATCTGTCCTTGTTTGGGATGACAACTGCAGCTTAGTCATAAAACACCCTCCTGAGGTTCGGGTTTAAATTTTATTGTTATAGAATTTGCTGGCGCAAGGCGACAACATCTATTAGTATACTGGAAAAACGTTGCTCAAGTCAAGCCTTGCAAGCCGGGGATTAAATCTCTACTCCGGGCTGCCGGTGAATGTGATGGATGGAGGCCCTTGCGAGTAATCCACCTCAAAACGGCCGTTCTTTGTTGGGTAGATTATCTTTTTTGCAAGCTCAAAATTGTTGAGTCCGGGAAGTTTGGCGGCAAGCCTGCCCTCTTCCAGCATATAGTCATCGGCAAATCGTTCCACTATCTTATCCCTGTTGCCTACAGGGTGGCCGGTATCCAGTATGGCTTTGCCGTCTATAAACCATTCCGTAAGGAAGTGCCCGTCCGGCTTGAATCCGGCGGTTATCATGTTTTGGAAGATATTTATCTTAGGAACCGCCGGACAGGATGAATCGTCCAGGCCATGCACTATTACTACTTTGTTCCCCGGGTTTGCAGAGAACTGCTGCTTAAGGTGATGTATGTTGCCGGGGTCCAACAACTCTTGCAGGTCTGGCGTCAAATATGCCGGGCTTTGGGGGTCTTTTGAGTATCCGGCGTTTAGGCCGCTGCCAAACTCGCCGGTTCCGTATGCTATGCCGTTTGTTAGGCCGGGCATGCCGCATATATCTACGGCGCACGCCAGGGTATGCGGGGCCAGCTTGTTGACCATTAATGTGACATTGCCGCCGCCGCTGCCACCCATTGAGTAGCATCTTCCGGGATTGAATGCCAACCCGGCGTCCCTGATCTGCTTCTGAATGTGATAGAGCGCCCGGATGCAATCCATGGCCTGCAGAAAACCGTGGTCGTAGGGTTTCTCTTCCGGCACAACCTGACCCGGCCCGCTTTGCAGGTAGTTTACGCTTACAGAAACCACGTTGTATCTATCTGCAAACTCCCGGCACCAGGCCACGTAATGGGGCTCGTCATATATGCCGCCCCAGTTATGCAGGACAAGCATGGTGCCGGTGTTGGCACCTATGCCTGCGGCGGGAGTTTCTATGTGCAGGCGTACTTTGCGCTCCCCCGGCGAGAGCGGCCATTCCTGCGCCGTAATTTCTTGTTCTTTCTCTATCAAGTTATCCTCCGTTTGGATGCTGTGGGTTGTTTACTCAATCTGGTAACAGCTGGCCATGAACTCTGACGGGGTAATGCTTCCCAGCATTTAAAAGGGTTATGCTCATAACGTAGTTTTCTATAATGTTGCGACGGCTCTTAAAGCGATCTGCGTCTACATCTGTTACAGAATTATATAGGTGGATAGTATAAGGCCCAGCATGGAGAGCAGCTTTCCACCAGTATAACCAATTTTTCTACTTATTATAAACCTTCTCCATGCGATGGGGTTCTTCCTGCCTGGAGAGCGGATTGGGGGTTCTGTTGAATAATATGGGCCGTTTAAGGTATTAGTCTATTCTCTATAGGCTGATTTCCAAACAGTATTCTATGCCTATACTTGAGTACCAAGACCACATGGTATTTGCATTCCCAACTTGTATGCAATAAACTCTTGGGGAGGCCATCCAGGCATGGTCAGTATACGGGATTGCAACATATTATATTGCGCGCGTGCATGGGAGGCCTTCTGTGCAGAGCCGCCCGCCGCAATGGGCAAGGATATTACCACAATCGACAATATCACTTTTTTGTGATCCTACACACTTTTGGACTATATCCATAGCGCAACCGTAATGATGAACCGGTTTGACTAAAACACGGAGCACTTTCTATAATTGAAGAAGATTATAATAAGGCGGCCGGAAGTGATTATAGACATACATACACATGTTTTCCCTGACCAGCTGGCAGAAAAGGCGCTTGCGGTGCTATCCAACAGCGGCAACATTGCTCCGTATACAGACGGCACATGCGCGGGTCTGTCTGCCTCTATGCAGAAGGCAGGGGTTGATATATCTGTCATAATGCCCATTGCAACCAAGCCGTCGCAAGTGCAGAGCATCAACCGCTGGGCGGCAGATATCAACCGCCAGCGCAAAAACCTGATCAGTTTCGGTACGCTGCATCCGCAGCAGAATGACTGGCAGGAGGATATAGACTTCATTGTTACCAACAAGATTCCCGGCATTAAGCTGCATCCTGATTACCAGAACTTCTTTGTGGATGACCCGGAAATAATGCCTTTATACAAAGCTTTGGCAGATGCAGAGCTTATGCTTATGCTTCATGCCGGAGTAGACATAGGGATACCTCCGCCGGTACACTGCACTCCCAAACGCCTCTCCCGGATGCTCTCTGCGGCCCCCAATCTCACCGTTATTGCCGCGCACATGGGCGGATACCAGTGCTGGGATGATGCCATGCACTACCTTTTTGGACGGAATCTCTACCTTGATACATCCTTTACCCTGGCGGAGACAGGCCCGGAACGCATGGCTGCCATGATACAGGCGCACGGCGCAGATAAAATTCTGTTCGGCACGGATTCGCCCTGGACGGATCAGGCATCTGAGGTACGGAGAATACAAGAGTTGCCGCTTATGCAAGATGATATAAACGCAATTCTGGGGGGAAACGCAGCCCGTCTGCTGAAGAACAACATAAAGCCGGGATAAACTGCATCCGTGGTTTGGAAAATAAGGGGAAATACCTGGTGGGCCCACTCGGATTCGAACCAAGGACCAATCGGTTATGAGCCGACCGCTCTACCGCTGAGCTATGGGCCCCCTGAGGTGCGTGGCGGCACATACAACCTCGCGCACAACATCATAAAGTATAGCAGAAACAAACCGTATCGTCAATAGCAAACGCACAACTTCCGGCATAAAAAATACCATAAAACCACCACAAAAAACCTTCACCAATATGCACTCCCACCTGTTGACTTATCGCTTTAACCGTGGTAATGTTGTAGATATGGCGGAAACGTTACCGCAAACCAGGGCATAATACCGCCCATAAATTTGGCAGAAGATGAATATAAAGGAATTCTCAACAAGAATAGGCGTCTCGCCAACCACTACATCAAGCGCAATCACCGGAAACGGGCGGATAAGCAAAGCCACCCGCCAGATGGTGCTGCAAAAAATGCGTGAGCTTGGGTACACCCCCAACCTGAACGCAAGAAGGCTTGTAAGCGGCAGAAGCTACATGGTGGCCTTAAGCCATGTAGATCAGAAGGCGGCATCAGACCTTTTTACCATGCAGGTGGCGCGCGCCATAGTGGGCCCCCTAAAAGAGTTCGGCTACGACCTCTGGCTAAACCTGGCGCCGGACAGCATGCAGGAATACTCCCTCCTCCGGCAGCTTGTAAAATCCAGCACCATAGACGGTACCATTATAATAAGCGACTGGAGCGTCCCCAAAAAACTTCTGCGAGACGTAGCAAGCCGAAACCAGCCCTGCGTAGTTATAGGGGAAAAGCTGATAGACGATATCCCCTTTGTAGGCTCTGTCATGCTAAACCTGAAGCCCGGCGCGCTGGAAGTTGCAAGACTCTTCGCCGCCCAGGGTCACAAAAGGATAGGATTTATAGATTCAGACCTCAGAGATAGAGTCTTTGAATATTTTGCAGATGCGCTTAAAAAATTAGGAACACCCATAAATAAAAAACACTACGTAGCAGCCGGGAGGGATACAGAAGAGGGCGCGCGGGCATTAAGACGCCTTATGTCCCAGCCCAACCCCCCAACGGCAATCTTTGCGCGCACAGATGTGCTTGCAATAGGGGCAATCAGGGAGGCCCGGAACATGGGGCTTTCCATACCACAGAACCTCTCTGTGGTTGGGCATGATGATCTTTCCATACTACCCCTTGCAGAACCCGGGCTTACCACCGTAAGAATAGACTGCACAGAACTTGCAAAGGCAGCAGCAGAGATGCTCTCCGGGCTTTTGCGCAACCCGGATACAGACCCGGAGCCAAAAGTAATAAGCACATCCCTTGTAATGCGGCAGACGGCCGCGCCCACGCCAAGAGCGGCTGATTAACAGTTCTACAGGCGAAAACGTCTTTAGATTCAAACATCAAGAGAGGAGATATAGAAAATGCTCAAAGTAGGTTTAACAGGTTACGGCTTTATGGGCCATATGCATGCGCAGTGCTACACCGCAACGGGGGAAGCCCAGATTGTGGCGCTTGCAGATGTAGACCCGGCAAAAAGAAAAGAGGCAGAGGAGAAATACAACTGCAAAACATATGCAAATATAAACGATATGCTTGCTGCAGAACCCAACCTGGATATTGTTGATATCTGCACCCCCACCTATCTCCATGAGGAATGCGTACTGGCAGCCGCACCCAAGGTAAAGAATATAATGTGCGAGAAGCCCATGTCCCTCACCGTGGAATCCTGCAACAGAATGATAGATGCCGCCAAAAAGAACGGCGTGCGCCTTATGATGGGCCAGGTCATCCGCTTCTGGCCGGAATACATGGTAGTAAAGGATCTGGTAGATTCCGGCAAGTACGGCAAGATACTCTGGATAAGCGCGCAGCGGCGCAGTTCCTTCCCCTTCCAGTCATGGGAGAACTGGTATGCCGATGAAAAGAAGAGCGGCGGCGCAGTGCTTGACCTGCACATTCACGATCAGGATTTCATAGCCTACCTCCTGGGTTCGCCCAAGATGGTAGATGCCCGCGGAGAGAAGGGCCCCGGGGCCGGCATAAACGGCGTTCAGGCGCTGGGCTGGGGATACGCGAACGGTGCAAAGACCTACGCAGAAGGCGCGCTCAACCTGGCGCCCGGTTTCCCGTTCAACATGGCGCTCCTTGTAGCCTGCGAGAAGGCCACTTTAAAGCTGGATATAAGCAGCAGCCCGTCACTCATGGTCTACCCGTTTGAGGGAGAGGCCTTTGCGCCGGAACTCCCCAAGCCCAGCATAGGCCAGTCCACGGAGACTTCCGGAAACATCTCAGACCTTGGCGGCTACTTCAATGAAATCAAGTACTTCATAGACTGCATAAAAGCAGGCAAGACCCCTGACATAGTCAAGCCGGAAGATGCCCGCGAGGCGGTTAAAATCTGCCTTGCAGTAACGGAATCTGCAGAAACAAACAAAGTTGTAGAACTCTAAAATATTCACGGAGGTAGAAGGATGAAAAAAGGTATCAGCTACTGGTCTTTCCCCGGCGGGCTTGAAGGCACGGCCCCCCTGGCGGAAGTATTTAAAAAAGCAAAGGCGCTGGGTTACGATTCCGTTGAACCCTGCCTCTCCGCAGAGGGCGATGTAAGCCTGTCCACCACAGAAGCATCCGCAAAGGAGCTTGTAAAAATAGCAAAGGATACAGGAATAGAGATCTCATCCATTGCAACCGGCATGTTCTGGGATAAATCCCTGACCGCAAACGATCCCAAGGTGCGGGCAGAGGCCATGGAGATAGCCAAGAAGCTGATAGACGTGGCCGCATGGATGGATGCCGGCGCAGTACTGCTTGTTCCCGGCGCGGTAGACGTATTCTTCAACCCGGCAGCAGAAGTAGTAGATTACAGCGATGTCTGGCAGAGAGCTACCAATGCCGTGGCAGAGCTGCTTCCGCGAGCAGAGGCCGCAGGGATAGAGATAGGCATAGAGAACGTATGGAACAAGTTCCTTGTAGGCCCGGTTGAGATGAGGGAATTTGTAGACCAGTTCAATTCCCCGTATGTGGGCACCTACTTTGACGTAGGGAACGCCATGCTTGTGGGCTACCCGGAACAGTGGATAAAGCTGCTTGGCAAACGCATAAAACGCGTCCACCTGAAGGATTTCCGCCGGGCTGCAGGCGCCGCCGGATTTGTAGACCTGCTTGAAGGCGATGTAAACTGGCCGGCGGTAATGTCCGCCCTGAAGAACATAGGCTACAATGGCTACCTTACGGCAGAGATGCTTCCTACCTATCCGCATGCACCAGAGCTGCTTGCAAAGAATACATCCAACGCACTGGATGTAATTCTGGGAATATAAGGCCCATCATTTCCGCAAACTAAAGACATGCCCGCCCGCAAAGCATACAACTGCGGGCGGGCATGTTTGATAAAGGAATATATTCCAGGAGGTAAGATACCCCCGCAGGTAGAACCTAATATAAAGACCTGCGAAATTGAAGGGCAATAAAAGGCTGCCGGCCATGCGCCCTTTCAATTCTGCTTTCTATGCAGTTTGCCCGTTATGCAAATTTGGGCGACCTGGAGAAAAGGTACTACTTACAATGCAGGAAGAGATAGACAGGTTTCTCTCATACATTCAGGCCGTGCGCAACGCCTCCCTTCACACAGTGCGCGCATATGCCTCTGATTTAGAACAGTTTGCCGCATTCGTAAAACTGGAAGAGCCGGATATTAATCTTGCGCAGATAGATTCCCGCATACTAAGAAGATACCTGGCAAGGCTCCAAAAGCAGGGTGCCCAAAAGTCATCTATAGCAAGGAAGATGGCATCGCTCAGGGCATTCTTCAAATACCTTGTAAAAAAAGGCCTGCTGAATTTAGACCCCATGCTTGGCATCACCAGTCCCAGGCAGGACAAAAAACTCCCCAAATTCCTCAGGGGAGAACAGATAGATGCGCTTTTAACCGCCCCGGATGCAGCAGACCCGCTGGGGCTTAGAGACGCGGCAATCCTGGAAGTACTCTACGCAACCGGCACCCGTGTAAGCGAACTTGCAGGCATGAACTTAAACCATATAGATATGCTATCTGCAGAAATAAAGGTGCTGGGCAAAGGTTCCAAGGAACGGATTGTGCTTCTGGGGCGGGCGGCAAAAGAGGCGCTTGCCATATACCTTTCCAATGGGCGGGCAAAACTGATCTCACAAAAAAAACCGCAGGAAGATGCAGTCTTTCTTAATAAAAACGGCGGCAGGCTAACAGACAGGAGCATACGGCGTCTTTTAAACAAGTATTTTGCAACCGTAAGCGAAGAGATAAATATCAGCCCGCACGTGCTCCGGCACTCCTTTGCAACACACATGCTGGAACGCGGCGCAGACCTAAGATCCATCCAGGAACTTCTTGGGCATTCCAGCATATCTACAACGCAAATATACACTCACGTAAGCCGGGAACGTTTAAAAGAGGTCTACGAGAACGCCCACCCAAGAGCGCTCAGAGAAGAATAGTGCCTTAAATGCCGGAGCATTTGTTAGCTATAAAACAGGAGATATATTATGAAAACGCAGGCAACCACAATAGTGGCGGTAAAAAAGAATGACCAGGTGGCAATGGCCGGCGACGGCCAGGTAACCATAGAGAACCAGATAATGAAACACGGCGCCAAAAAAATTCGGCGGATGCACGGGGGCAAGGTGCTTGCAGGGATAGCAGGCTCGGTTGCAGATGCCTACGCCCTTTCAGATAAGTTTGAAGCCAAGCTGGAGGAAAGCCACGGAAACATCATCCGGGCGGTAAGGGAATTTGCAAAGGAATGGCGCACAGACCGGGTGCTGCGCCGCCTTGAAGCCCTTATGATAGTGGCAGACAGGGATCACCTGCTCCTCCTCTCCGGGAACGGCGAGGTAATAGAGCCGGACGACAACGTTCTTGCCATAGGTTCCGGCGGAGGATTCGCCCTTGCAGCTGCCCGCGCCCTTTTAAAACACACAGACCTTGCAGCGGAGCAGATAGCAAAAGAATCGCTCAAAGTGGCGTCTACCATCTGCGTCTTTACTAACGATCATATAACAGTTGAGGCATTGTAGAAGATGTTTACCTGCCCTTTAAACGCAGATGCCTGCCTTAAACCGCTTGAGATACGGCACGCAACAGATATCTACAACCTTATAGACAGCAACCGCCAGCATCTTAGGCGCTGGCTGCCGTTTATAGATAAAACCCGGCATGTAATAGATTCGGAAGTCTTTGTAAGGGCCGTGCAAAACCAGTTTATCCTGGATGGAAGCATAACCGCCGGAATATGGTATAAAAAAGAGATGGCGGGAATAATAGGTATGCATAGCATAAACTGGCAAAACAGAGCCACAACCATAGGCTACTGGCTGGGCGAAAAGTTTCAGGGGAAGGGCCTTGTCACCCTCTCCGTCCGGAAATTTTTGGATTATTCGTTCCGGGATCTTAACCTGTGCAGAGTAGAGATTAAGGCAGGCACCAAAAACAGCAGAAGCCGGGCCGTGGCAGAACGCCTAAGCTTCCGCCATGAGGGCACATTAAGGGATGCAGAATGGCTCTACGATCGCTTTACAGACCTGGAAGTCTACGCAATACTTAAAAATGATTGGATAGGTTAACTTTTTGGGCGTATGAGCCCATTTTTATGTAGAGGTGGAATAATGCAAGACCTTACTCCTAAAGAGATAGTAGCAGAACTGGATAAATACATAATAGGACAGGATGGAGCAAAACGCGCCGTGGCAGTGGCGCTTAGAAACCGCTACCGCCGCCGCCTGCTTGGCGAAGACATCCGGGAAGAAGTCATCCCCAAAAACATCCTTATGATAGGCGCCACGGGAATAGGAAAGACAGAGATAGCCCGCCGTCTGGCCCAAATAGCAAACGCCCCGTTTATTAAGGTAGAAGCAACCAAGTTTACGGAAGTCGGCTATGTGGGGCGTGATGTAGATTCCATGGTCAGGGATCTTGTGCAGCTTGCAGTCCGCATGGTAGAAAACGAGAAGATAGAAGATGTTCAGGAAAGAGCAAAAGACCTGGCGGCAGAGCGCATACTAAACATTATGCAGCCCCTCTCAGAAGAGGAAGAGGCGCCCGCAGCGCCAAAAGACCTGGAATCTGCATTCCAGATGGTAAGCCAAATTCTAGGCGGGCAGCAGACGGCACAATCCCCGGAGCCGCCGCCGGAGCCGCCAAAAGAAGCAGACCTCGAAGCAGATATAAAAAGAAGAGAACGCATCCGGGAGAAGCTTAGAAAGCAGCTGATGAACGGTGCGCTTGATGATAAAAACATCAACATAGAAGTAGAAGAGAGCAGCGCGCCGTTTATGCAGGTATTCACTCCCCAGGGCATGGAAGAGATGGGAATGGATATGCAGGGGATGCTGGGCAGCATGATGCCCCGCCGCAAAAGAAACAAATCCGTCACTGTAAAAGAGGCAAAGGAGATACTTGCGCATGAGGCGGCCGGAGAGCTTGTAGACCAGGATGCCATAGTTAAAGAAGCCATAGAACGCACAGAACAATCCGGCATAATCTTTATAGATGAGCTGGATAAAATTGCAGGCCGGGAGCACGGCGGCGAGGGGGGCGGCCCTCAAGTCTCAAGAGAGGGCGTGCAGAGAGACATTCTGCCCATAATAGAAGGCAGCACAGTTGTAACAAAATACGGGCCGGTGAGCACAAACCACATACTCTTCATTGCCGCCGGGGCCTTTCACGTAAGCAAACCCTCAGACCTTATACCAGAGCTCCAGGGGCGGCTTCCAATAAGAGTAGAGCTGGATAATCTATATGAATCAGACTTAAAACGCATACTCACAGACCCCAAAAACGCACTTATAAAACAGTACACGGCGCTTCTTTCTACAGAAGGCGTAAGCATATCATTCACGGAAGACGCCGTCTCCCAAATTGCATCCATTGCCGCAGAGGTAAACTCCCGGGCGGAAAACATTGGGGCAAGACGCCTGCACACAGTAATGGAACGCCTCCTTGAAGACCTGTCATTCAATGCTCCGGAACTTGCCGGAAGTACCGTAACCATAGACGCCGGCTATGTGCACGATAAGCTGGAAGGCATAGTAAAAGACGAAGACATAAGCAAGTACATCCTCTAACACACAGAATAAATGCTTCGGCGGCAGAGCACTCCGCCGCCGAAGCACCCCGGAAGCAACACCCAGACACAAAACCCACCCATCATCCATCCGGGCCACCCTGCGGTACGTTTCGTAAAAGAGCCTTACAGGGTATCACGTTCTCAGTTCCAAGTGCAATTGAAATCACCGCAAATTTCTTGCACCCGGGCCACTCAAGTACATAGGGAGGAAAAAATTATGCCTACTCAGCAGATACCCCAGGATCAGTGGGAACCATTTCTTGCCGATTTCAGCGCGTTCAACCAGACAAGGGCCGTAAACGTAGAAGTTGAAAGCCCCGAAGTGGGAGCGCAGACAATGGTAGACAACCGCCCGCTCCTGGCCATTGAGCCGGACCTTGAAAACGGGGAACAGCAAAGCATAATTGTAATTGCCGGAGACACCGCGGGAGATACTCCTTCGTCAATAACCCATTTAGCCTTAAATCCAAGGACTATATGGCTAAAAGAAGATAATAACGGGCGGGCCGAAGCATTGAATATAGAAACATCGGACGGCCGTACAATCATCCAATTTGTTTAACAAAGAGAGGATAAAACTATGTCGGAAGATCGTCTCCGGCGGGACTATAACACTGTGGAGAATCTTAAAGACATAATACCAGCAAGGGAAGAGCGCGAATCCGCATTCTCTGACGACGTTGATGCCATGGAAGACATAGATTATAATGGCATTCCAAGAGACCCTTCCGTACAGTTAACCTATCCTCACCCAAGGACACAGGGAGATGAGGACGGCGCGCTTGGGATTAACGTAGACCTTCTGGGCACGCCGGATGATAACACTATAGAGTTTGACTGGCAGGACAGTGCGGAAGAGATGCTTCCAACAGACCCAGACCCAAGCGAGGGCATGGGCGAAGATACAGCCATAGACGCCGTCTCATACGTCTCCGCAGAGGATATTGCCGGGCCTGTTCCTTCCATTGAAGAGGGCAAGGAAACGGGAACCGCCGCCACAAGGGAAGAAATGGAAGAATATGGCATAGAAGGCGGGCGTCCGCCCGCGGCACCGGTGCCGCTTGAAAGCGCAATGGATTCTGAATCAGATGAAGACGACTACTCCATTGAAGATAGATTTGCAGGAGAGGTAGAGAAGGAAGAGGCCGAACTGGATTTTGAAGAGATGGACCGCATACGAAAGCAGAGTAAAGAGCAGTCCTGATTACCTGGCAGCGCTCTCTTATCTGGGCTGCGAGGACACAAGAGGTTTATAATGCCGTTCCTTACAGCCCTGCTCAAAGCTTCCGTAACGCTCTTCATAATTATAGACCCTTTAGGCCTTATCCCCATATTCATGGCGCTCACCCATGACCGCACGCAAGAAGAAAGAAACGCAATCCTTAGAAGAGCTACCCTTGTGGCCCTTATACTGCTTCTTATCTTCACATTTACCGGAAAAGGAATCCTTGATCTCTTTAATATCAGCATAAATGATTTCAAAATTGCAGGTGGAATACTTCTGCTTGTAATAGCCCTCAACATCACCCTTCAGGCGCACTACGGAGAATCGACAGGGGACCAGGCAGGAGTAATACCGTTCGCCGTGCCGCTCCTTGTGGGCCCCGGCGCCATAACCACAACCATAGTCCTTATAGGCACCACCGGCATCTGGATAACCTTTACAGCCATAATTATAAACTTTCTTGTGGTATTTGTTATCTTCAAATATGTAGGCATCTTCTACCGCTATCTTGGCAAAACAGGTTCAGATGTAATAGCCAAAATTATGGGAATGCTGCTTGCCGCCATAGCCATACAATTCATCCGCCAGGGCATTCAGGAAGTCTTCCATATTTAAATCCCTCGCTTTTTAATACCTTTCTGCGCCAAAAATTCTGCATAAATTTAAGCGTTGCCCCTTATGTCAGGCACCCCCATGTATCTCTACGCCTCCCGTAATTCTGCTACCCGATGGTTTACCGGCCCAGGTCATGGGGTAAAGGTCTAGCGGTCGGACAGGGAAGGACGGCGAGATATCCGGGGCGGGTCTACCATGCCGCAGGGATTCGCGGTCTGAAGACGTAAAGGGGCATAAGTTCCAAATGTATAGAATTGCAATTGTTACTACGGACATAAAACGTGACTGGGCCAGCCAACGACTCCTGGCCGCCATACGCACCCGCGCATCTGGCGATACAGTAGATCCTATCTCCTTTGGGATGAAGATACAAGGCAAGCTTGACATCCGCTCCAAAGGTATCTCAGCCGGCACTTATGATGCCTTCATTGTCAGGGCCTTCAACAGGCAAGGCGAGATAGACTATCAGTATGAAATCTTTCAAATAATGGAGCAGCAGGGAAAACTTGTAATAAACTCCATGGCCGGGCTTTCAATGGCAGAGAGCAAGGCCCAGACATCTTACTGCCTGGGGTTGGCCGGACTGCCCGTACCAAGAACAATTGTAACGCAAGACATTAAAGAGGCCCTGGACGCCCTCAAGAGGTTTGGGCAGGCCGTTACAAAACCGCTCTACGGGTCCTTTGGCGTAGGGATAGAAAAAGTTGACCATAAAAACGGCGAAGAGCTTCTTAGAAACTCCCTGAATAAAGACGGCTTAATCTACCTCCAGGAATACATACCAAACCAGGGCAGGGATATACGTGCTTTTGTTGTTGGAGATAAAATACCGGCGGCAATGTACAGAATAGCTCACAAAGGGCAGTGGAAAACCAACGTCTTTCAGGGAAGCAGCTGCCAGCCGTGCCGGCTCTCCCCCGCCCTTAAAGAACTGTGCATGGAAGCCGTACGCGTAGTAGGGTTGGAATACACCGGCATAGACATAATAGAAGGACCAAACGGGCCGGTAATACTGGAACTAAACGGCGCCCCGGCCTGGCACGGGCTGGAATCCACCATCAACCGGGATATATCGGAAGATATTATTGAACACGTAATACATATGCTTAAGACAGGCAGGCCGGCCCGCCAACCTGCAAAGCTCCCGTTAAAAGAGCCTGCCAGGGATAGATAATAAGAATCATATTTAACATAGGCTGAGACGTATATATAAGATGCCGATTTTAAGGTTATGAAATGTTTGGCACAATAACCAAATGGTTATAACCCGAGTGAGGAGGTGATGTTAGGTGGCAGAAGAAAATAAAGGCGATATGACGGTAAGCGAGGCCGGGAAGCGCGGCGGAGAACGCACCGCAGAGACTCACGGCCATGAGTTCTACGAAGAGATAGGGCACAAAGGCGGAGAGATAGGTGGGCCCAAGGGCGGAGAAGCCACAGCCAAGACCCACGGACATGAGTTCTATGAAGAGATAGGGCATAAAGGTGGACAGAAGGTAAAGGAACTCATAGAAGAGGGCAAAAAAGCCGAAGAAGAATAGGATAAATTTACGTCCGTAAATCGGCGTAAAGCGCCCGTCTTGTCGGGCATATAGCAGATAAAATTCATGCTGCACTCAGACCGAAAGGTCAACTTATGCAGCCCGGCAAACTCCGGGTTGCCAACACTGGGAGGTGATACAAAATGGCAAAAGAGAAAAAAGGAGCAATGACCGTTAGCGATGCCGGACGCAAGGGTGGCGAGACCACAAGCGAAAGGTACGGCCATGAATTCTACGAAGAGATAGGACACAAAGGCGGTCAGAAGGTAAAGCAGCTTATAGAAGAAGGCAAAAAGGCTGCCGGCAAGTAAATACGCTTATTTGCGGCTGTTATAAACCGCCAGCAATGCTGGCGGGATCACTTCCCGCCAGCAGGACAGCAAGATTTTTAATAATGGGGAGGTGACATTAGTGGCAGAAAATAAAGGCGATATGACGGTAAGCGAGGCCGGGAAGCGCGGCGGAGAACGCACCGCAGAGACTCACGGCCATGAATTCTACGAAGAAATAGGAAAAAAAGGCGGCGAAACCACAAGCGAAAAGTACGGTACGCCGTTTTATGAAGAGATAGGCCACAAGGGCGGCCAGAAGGTAAAAGAACTTATAGAAGAGGGCAAAAAGACCGGCGGCATGTAGCCTTATCTCTTTTAAGCCATCCCCGGTTATCCTGAAACCGCCTTTTAGACTGGGGATGGCGGCAAAGCAGGAAAAATCGGCAAATTTTCTAAAGCTTTGCCCAAATGCAAACATTGGTGTCTGATCCTAAAAATCTTTTGATTTCCGATAAACAAAAACGGAGACTGTAAACAGGAGGTGGCGCCGATGGCAGAAAACGAAGGCGATATGACGGTAAGCGAGGCTGGGAAGCGCGGCGGAGAACGCACCGCAAAGACTCACGGCCATGAATTCTACGAAGAAATAGGAAAAAAAGGTGGTCAGAAGGGCGGAGAGACCACAAGCGAGAAGTACGGCCATGGGTTCTATGAAGAAATAGGACACAAAGGCGGCCAGAAGGTAAAGGAACTCATAGAAGAAGGCAAGAAGTCCGCCGGCTAAGAATAACGCCGGTACTTCTACTCTTACAGGCATGGAGTTTCATGAGTACGCTCATGATTGTGAAAGGAGGTGTTCTGCATGAAAGGTGAAAAGAAAGGTAACATGACGGTAAGCGAGGCCGGAAAGCGCGGCGGAGAGACTACAAGTGAGCGCTACGGCCATGAGTTCTATGAGAACATAGGCAAGAAGGGCGGAAAGACCACAAGTGAGCGTTACGGTTCTCCTTTCTATGAGGAGATCGGCGCCAAGGGTGGCCAGACCACAAGTCAGAAATACGGCCATGGGTTCTATGAGGAGATAGGTCACAAGGGTGGCCAGAAGGTAAAAGAGCTCATAGAAAAGGGCAAGGCCGGTGGCGCCTAACCCTTATCAGGTAACAAAAACGGCGTTCGCTTAAGTGGGCGCCGTTTTTTTATGGCTTTGCGACGGCTTTTTTGCACAGGGCCTTCTTGGGAGGGGCGTGCATACTCTTTACCATCCGTATCCTTGAGCCTTTGCTCATCCGGTCTATATGCACGCTGTCCATAAGCCTGTAAATAAGTTTAAGCCCACGCCCGTGCTCTTCAAAAACATCCTGTTCGCCTGAGCCCGGAGGGCCGAATCCGGGGCCTTCATCGCGCACCTCAATGGTAAGGGCGCCATCCCCTACTTTGCAATTAACGGCGACTGCGTTGTACCCTCTCTCCGGGCTGCCGTACTTTACGGCATTGGAGAGCGCCTCATCAACAGAGATTCCTATATCATCTACGGAATCATCAGGGAAGTTAAGGTTGCGTGCAACGGCTTGCACCGCCCGGCGGATTGCCGAAACATATTTGGGGTCTGCGGGAATCTTAAATTGTATAGTCTCTATCTGGCGCAGCTTAGGCATTGGCGAATCACCCCCTCATCTGCGGGATTAGGGTTAGTTCGCCGTAAATATACCCCTAATAAACCGGTTTTAAAACCACTGGCATACTTTGTGATATCTTAATAAGCAAGCTTGCGCCGGGCGTTCTTCCTGATCTCTGCAATCTTCTCTGCAGAGACAGACTTCTCAAAACTGCGGAAGCCTGCTATCTTAAAACCGTGCCTTGCAGCAAGCGCAGAGATCTCCTTAACCTGGCCCACGCTTACTTCTTTGCCAAGCGTAAAGTTTTCATAACGGCTTTCAAGGGCAAGTATCATGGTCTCGGACATGCAGGCATAGGCGGTCTTTTTGGGGAAACCGAAGTTGAAGTTGAAATTAACATCCCCCGGAACGGCTACCACCCCGCCCTCAATAACCAGTACATCATTGCGTTCCCGTGCAACCTGCACAGATACGTCTCGCGGGCGCGCCACGTCGCATACTACGGCGCCGGGTTTAAGGTCTGCGGGATGGATTACTGCGTCAACGGCGCTTGTAACGGTTACAATTATATCTGCATCCCTTATCCCGGAGTTTACATCTGTTAAGACAGAAATCTCCGCACCGCCTTCGTTTTTAATCTCCTCCGCCGCTCTTTCCAGGTTCTGGATATTGCGGCCTACAAGGTTGATCCTTGGAACCTGCGGGGCCAGTATTCGCGCGCATGTCTTTCCAATAGAGCCGGTAGCGCCCACAACCGCCACCACGGCCTCTTCCGGGTCCACCCCCATCATCTCTGCGCCCTTAAGCGCGCCTTCTATTGCGGTTGCCACAGTATAGCTGTTCCCGGTTGTAACTGCTATATCCAGGTTCTTTGCAACGGTGATCCCGCCGTCCCCCACAACAGAGGTAAACGCTCCAAGCCCTATAATCTTTGCGCCAAGGCTCTCCGCCATCTTTCCGCATTTTATGATCCGCTTCCAGACTAACTCTTTGGGGAGCGTAAGAAGTTGGTTGGGGGTGAGCGGACAGCCTATGAACCATCCCTCCGCCTCTGTGCCGGTTGCAGATTTAATCCCGGTGATGTGCGACACCAGCATGGGTTCCTTGTACTTAAGCGCCCATTCTATGGCTCTCTCCGGCAGAAAGCGGGCAATGGGGTATTTGCGGGCTATATCCCGCTTGGCCTCAAGGGGGTGCATTATAAACGCAAACTTTTCCAAATTTATGCTCCGTAAAGAACTACCTCTGTTCAATTCTCCACATAACTATACGATAGAAAGGGGGGCAAAGGCAAGAGGGATTATCAATCAAACATCAGAAAAGAAGCTGCCGTCTTAATGCGCTACGTGCAGCCAATCATGCAGAAGGAAGTAGATGCGGCCTATGAGAAGGGACATCCTGGCCATCACCGTGCTGCCGAACATGGCGCCAAAAGCAAACATAAGCACCCACCGCCCTATGCTTGAAGGCACCCTTCTTATGGCATCTTTGTGCTCAAAGGAGAAGAAGAAGTAGGCCATTACCGTGAGCAGGACAAAGATAAATAGGATGTTGTTTAGAGACTGGGCCGCCGTCATCCCATGCCCGGCAACGGGCTTAAAAGAGGCGTATATTCTATCCATATTCACCCCGGCAAAGCCCTTAAAGACCGTACCGGATATAAGCCCCAGGAGCGCGCCGAATATAAGCCTGCTTATCCACAGGTGGCGCTGGCTGTAGATGAAGTAGAACATGGAACCCGCCACAAGGGCAAAGACCCAGTACCACTGGCCGGAAGTTATTTTATCCCACCAGAGGGGCTTTAGTATTTGCGACCAGGTTACATATACCCCGTACCCGGCGGCGGCACCTATAAAAATATGCTCCGCCATGCGGTAGACCGGGTTCTCTTTATAGAGGATGCTGTATATGGCAAGCGTGCCAAATGCGGCAAGCCATATGCCCACCACGCTCATGGTATTTGGATTTGACAGCCAGTTAAACAATGTATACCACCGTAACTCTTGATTGGATGAACAGGGCTTTTACTCCTCTTCCCTTCTTCTCCTTGACATTAAATAGCCCACGTTCCCAAGTATGATAAGCACTATAATAAGGATGTGAGATGATGAAAGCGCGCCCGTGGCCCGAGTGGCAAAATCTACCCGGCCCAGCAGGTGCTCATACTCTGCGGCGCCTTTCATGCCCGCAAGCATTCCCTTTATCTGCCCCGCATCAAGCGGATTGAACCCCTCCGGCGCCATAACGGCGGTGGGCGCGTATATAATGGGCGTCCGGTACTGTCCGTAGATGTAGGCTATCCATATATCCAGCGTTGCCGTTGGGGTGATGTCTGCAATAAGGCCTACATCCTTTATATCTTTTATCTCCTGCATCATGGGGATATCAGAGAGGGGCGTGCCGTTTATATCTTTTCCTATAGTCCTTGGAATATTGCGCGCAAAACCCTGTATAAGGAGCACTATATTTGCAATGGGCCTAAGCCCCCAGTGAACCCAGTCCCGGCCGTACACCTTCCCGGTCTCCCGCGCTATACGCTCTGCATAATCATAGGAAAACTTGCTCCCCTGCGGATCCCAGGCAATAATGGCAAACTTCTTATCCTTAATAAACATGTGGCGGATTATGGCCTCTGTTTGCGGGCCGTTCTCTGCAATAGTCCCGGAGGCCCAGTTTATAGAGATAACCGCAATCTTGCCGTCCGGTATATTCTCTACTGCATTGTAGGCGCCCTTAACCGCAGGGCTGGCTATAATGGGGAAATCCAGCTTCCAGATTAGAGGCGCTGCTATAACCAGCGCAAGCAAAACATACATTATCCGGCGGTCTATATGCTGAAGTCTGTCAAACCATCTCATGTTAGAGTTCCCTGTCGTAGAAGCTGCCGCGCTCAAGGCTCAGCCATGTTCTTAGCGCCATTGCCAGAGCTCCCACTTCAATTCCAAAAGATATTCCGCGCCAGGCCGCCATGTTAGGCTCCTTTAGTATCCAGTAGCTTAAATTTTCCAGCCTGAAGATGCTTAAAAACCCGTCTGCCGGGAGCCCGCTTGTAAGATAAGCGCCCACCGGAACCTGTCCCACCATTACTACAAAAGCCGCCGCAAGCATAAGCGTGGCCTCTCCGCTCCTTATGCGGAAGGCTCGGTATGCGGCGGAGACTATGTAGAAACCTATGGTGGAGAACATGGTGGCTCCAAGCGCCACAACGGTGCTGCTATACAGGGTATTGTACAGATTGGAGCTTGCGGCGGAGGGCGCAAGCATCTGCCAGAACCCGGCTGCCGCCATAACAAAGAAAGCAATAAAGAAGGCCAGGTTGTTTTGCCAGCCCGGACGCCTTCTTGCAAGGTTTCTGCCGTGGAACTGCATAAGGCTGTAAATACCAAGCCCCAGAGCAAAGGCATAGACAACGGTGGTAGTCATGTCCACCTGCTCTGTGAACCCGGTCATAAAGTTCCGGCCCGTTTTGGGGTCGCCGGGCACAAAGTATTCCAGGGAGTAGACAAACCCTGCAATAAATGTAAGCGCCGCCACAATAGTCTTTCTGAACCGGGCGGGAATAAGGCTGAGGAGCCAGAAGAGTATGCCGCCAAACAAAAGAAAATCGCCCGCCACAGCAGCAATCCACAGAACCGCAGGGGCGCCGGGTTTTAGAAAGTAATGCGTAAACAATTCTTTAAGTGCTCTCTTTACATTGGCTTAAACCAGTTAAGCCAGAAGAAGTTAGGCCCAAAGATAGAGGCCGTTATAATTCCCGCAACAATTATAGCTATAATTATTGCCTTTGCGTAGTCCTGCCCCACCAGGCTTCCAAGGAGCGTGGGCTCGCGGGACAGGTACGCGCTTGCGGCATAGTATTCATCGCCTATTATGGTATAATCGCACGCCGTAATGAAGAATGGAATCTGGTTGATCATGGGGGTGCCCGCCACCTGGACGGCGCCCACCTGATGCCCCGTCTCTGCAAGGATCAGGGATTCCGCCGCAAAGAACCCAAACATAAAGTTTGCGGCCACCTTTTCACGGTTAAGAATGCCCACCACGCCGGATGCGTACGCAAACTGGTTCTCTGAAAGGAAGCGTATATCCTCCGGGTTGAACTGCTCCGGCACCCCTTCTGCGGCGTAGGCATCTCTGCTTATCTCGTCTGAGAGCGTGTAGACAACGGAATCCGCCGTGGGGACTATCACCCTTGACCGGTACTTTGCGGCAGACGTGGTTACATGCTTTAGAATAAGAAGCGCCTGAAGAGTATCCAGACCTATTCCGCCTATTCCGGGCGCAAACATAATAGGCCGGCCCATCTCTGTTGCACGCCCTACGGCCTCTTCTATTGCGTTCAGGCCGGGAATCTTTCTTATAAACAGGTCCTTCCCGCGCCGGGCGGAGAAGATTTTGTAGAGTATAAGAAAGACCAGTACGGCCTCAACCGCTATAACCGTCCAGTTTGCATGGTTCATAGCTAATCCTTTTTCCGCCTGCGTTCATCGGAGAGGTCTTCTATCCGTTCTATTAAAAGCTCCACATTCTCCGGGGAATCAAAGAGCATTCTGTACTTTTCCACACCCTCCGGCCCAAAGAGGGGGACAAGTATGGGCTCTGCCACAACCATTGCCTGGCTTGCCAGGAATGAGATGGGCTTGTGCATCTCTAAAAACATAATCACGGGCGTCTCAAGCCTTTTATCTACAACCTTCTGCGCAAGCTCATCTATAAGTATATCACGTTCGCCGGGTTCCGGTTTATCCGCCGGTTCAGGCGTCCTGGCAAACCTCATCTCTTAGCCTCCTCACGGCCCCTGCCACTTCATCCCTGTTGCCGCCAAAACGAAGGTATACTCCGCGGTAGGCCTCAAGCCGCCCAGCAGATGGAAGGGTGCTCAACTTTATGCCGCACTCATCCAGATAATACCTCTTTACCCGAGTCCACGGCACAAAGTTTCTGCCCGTAAGCGTGCGCATGCAGGCGCCCTCACGGGTGAGCCGGTAGTACACGGGGAAGAGATATTCACAGAGCGACGACGCAAAGAGAAAGACCACCACGACCGCAAAGATTGGGCTGCCAAAAAAGACGTAAGAGGCAAAAAGGCTTGCCAGAACAACCGGAACAACAACAAGCAGCTTTTTGGGGTCTTCCCTTAAAAGATGCACCCGCCATTCCATAACCGGCTGATCTGAAGTTGCAACCGAGCCTGTTTTGCATGCGCCCGTTCTATTCATAACGGCATCTTACTTCCTTATAAACTCTGATTCGTAGGTTCATTATAGAGAAGTCTCAAAGTGGTGTCAATTGCAACGTCTAGATGGCGCATTCCCGGGGAGCATATTCAGGTGCATGTGATATGCCGGGAGGAGGTGTTCCCCCCGGCACAAGGTTGTTCTGCCCGCTTTGCGCAATCCGGCAGTGACATATAGCGGGCGTACTTAAATACTTACGTTTGCGGCGCCTTCATAGGCGGCCTTCTGCGCGGTAAGCGCAATCTCCGCTGAACGGAGCACATCTTCCGTGGTGAGGGTGCACTTTTCCCGCTCACCCTTGATCTCGTTCAGGAAGGATATGAAGTAGCCGCCGGTAGCCGCCGGAGCGGGTTCAAGAACCTCTATAGTCTGGCTGTCCAGAGAGGCAAGGGTTACGCCCTGCGCGCTGCAGCTTGTCTCCAGCATCCCCTTCTCCCCATGAACTGTGAGCCTCCAGTACTGGTCCATCTTGTAGCCCATGCCCCCCGGCGCAAAGTAGGAGACATCTCCCAGAATCCCGCAGCCGTTCTCCATGGTGAGCATGAACTGCCCTCCATCGTCAAAGTAAGGCACCTGCGGGATGAAGGCATTCCAACTTCTGGCAGCGTTTATGCGGGCAAAATCATGGCCCGTGATCCAGGGGATAATATCAAAGGCGTGGATGCCTATATCGTTTATGGTGCCGCCGTGCTTGCCTTCTTCAAAGTACCATGCGGGACGGCTGCCGTAGTTTAGCGGATGCTGGCCAAAGACTGTGATTGCCTGTACGCGCCCTATTCCTCCGCTTCTCACAATCTCCCTTACTTTTATAAAGTTTCCGCCGTCTCTAAGATCCAGCTGGCAGCCCACGGAGAGCCCCTTCTCAGATGCAAGATTCCTTATGAGGCGGAGTTCCGGCAGGCTGGTGCATATGGGTTTGTCTGATATAACGTGCTTGCCGTGGCGGAGCGCCTGTATAATTATGCTTCCGCGCCTGCCATAGTAATCTCCCACGGCCAGGATATCAAAATCCACGCCGGCAAGCATCTCATCAAAAGAAGTATGCGTTACCGTGATGGCCCCCGCCTTTGTAATCTCTTCGCGAGTTGCCGCATCCTCCTCGCACGCGGCAACCACTTCCACTCCATCCATCTCCTTTGCATGGTTGTAGACGGCGAAGATGTGCCCGTGCCTTAATCCCATAAACGCAATCTTTAAAGCCAATTTCCTTCCTCCTGTGCCTTTCTTAAAGTTCTATTCTTTGCCGGATACGGAGACCGTAGCCTTTACGGAACTTGCCGGCCTGGCCCTGCCCCTCGCCCAGTCCCTTATCTGGTCTATGCCCTCCTTCATTGTCTGGGAGAGCGGAACCGTGGATTTTATGCTTGCGAGCAGAATCTCAGTATTCAAATCCTGCCGCTTGTCAAATGTGTCGAAGAGCGCCGCGATAAGGCCTCCTCAATTTCTGCGCCGCTGAAGCCTTCCGATGCCTCCGCAAGCGTCTTAAGATCAAACGCCTCCGGTTTGCGGCCCCTCTTGGTAATATGAATCTTGAGTATATCCTCGCGCTCCGCCCTGTCCGGCAGGTCCACAAAGAAGATCTCGTCGAACCGCCCTTTGTGCAGGAGTTCCGGAGGGAGCTGGGAGATGTTGTTAGCAGCCGCCACCACAAATACCGGCACCGGATAAAAGGGATTTTCTCTTATATACCCGCAATTAGTATACTCACTGAAAAATACTAACATGCGGCTACGGCGTTGTCAATTGAATGCACAGCGGTATCTGGAAACTTATGCCATATATAAATAAAAAGGGTCCGGAAGATTCAACTTCCGGGCCCTTTGCGATTGCTAATTCCCGGCATCTACCAGGACATATCCTGGAACTGGTCGCCGGTGCCCATGGCATCGAATGACATCGATACACCGCCTGTCACCGTATCCAGCATGCGGAATTTCTTGTCATCATACCGGATAAACGCAGTCTTGAAATCCCCGGAAATGGATGACCGGTAAGGTATAACAGCGGGCCCCAGCGCGCCCTCATCGGTGCCGTCGGCTACCCGGTATTTATGCAAAGTGCCGGTAAAGCCTGCGGTAGCTATGCTATTGCCATCGGGAAGGAAGAAGAGGACACTTGCGCCGGATATATCCGCAGGCGAGCCTGTCCTGGTGCCATCCGATGTCTTCCAGAACCTTACTTTTTCATTAATATTCGCGGTTGCAAGTATCTGTCCATCCGGCGAGAAGGCTATAGTTTCAATCGTTGATGTGTTATTTCCAACGTTTACAAAAAAATCTGTACTTATATTCCAGATCTTCACGGCGCCGCCTGTGCCGCCTGCAGCCAGGTATTTTCCGTCGGGTGAGAAGGCCATAATCTTTACCCTTTCACCCAGGTCAAATTTGTAATCGCACATCCCTGTCTGCTGGTTCCATAACATAACTACGTTAGCATCCGGGGCAGAATCACCTGCAACTGCAATGTATCTGCCATCCGGGGAGGATGCGATTCCCTGGGTATTAAGAGTACATCCGCAGTTGAAGCTTCCAACAACAGCCCCCGTCGAGACATTATAGATGTTAATGACGCCGCTTCCCGACACAACGGCAACATCCATCCCTCCGCCGACAAAAGTCGCTGCGCCTATTACATCAGAATTGACAATGGTTTGTGCTAACCCGGTCCTTGTATTCACAATATTGAAGTTCTTGCCGCTCACGGCTCCATAGGCCGCTATATTTGTATAATCCGGCTGTGAGCCCGAGGAGCCGCCGCCGCAGCCGGAAAGCATGAAGGAAAACGGAATCAAGATGCTACATAAAGCAATACGAAATCTCTCTGTTTTAGAACAACGCATTTACTGTACCTCTTTCTACGAATAATAACGATTGAATCGGCTTTAAGGCGAACTTCCAATTTACAGCTCTACTATTGTGTAAGCTTACCAGCAAGGACAATATATGTCAAGGGTATACTGTTCCCGGCGTAACATGCTGAACGGCAATCCGGTTTCACATGCGTTTGTTTTACATTGCAAAATCTTATAATTGCAAATATACTAGGTTGGTGAGTTTCATCTCGGCGTACAACAATCCAGATGGTTAAATAGAGGATCAGCATGGAAATCAACAATCTAGAAAAATTCCGCGACACAATGGCCGGACGCACTGCAATAGGCACCGTTATCACACTCTCCGACCCGGCGGTGAGCGAACTTGCCGCCGATGCCGGATTCGATTTCACTTGGATAGATGCCGAACACGCACCGCATACCCTGGAATCCATAATGGGACACGTGATGGCGGTGCGCGGCACCAACTGCGCCCCGCTGGTAAGAGTGCCCTGGAACGAGCCGGGCATCATCAAGCCAATACTAGATCTTGCGCCCGCCGGAGTAATCATCCCCATGGTAAACACCGTCAAGGCAGCAAGGGAAGCCGTTGCCGCCTGCAAGTACCCGCCCCAGGGAATCCGGGGATGCGGCGTGCGCAGAGGCGTGCGTTACGGCGCAACACCCTTTAAAGATTACCTGAAACAATCGGAATCAGACCCCATGGTGATAGTTCAGATAGAGCATATTGAGGCGGTGAAGAACCTTGATGCCATCCTGAAAGTACCGGGGATAGACAGCATCTGCGTTGGACCCTGCGACCTTTCCGGCTCAATGGGAAAGCTAAACCAGACCGATGACCCGGAAGTCTGCCGTGTTATCAATGAAATCTGCGCCAAGACCAAGGAAGCCGGATTGCTCCTGGGAACCGCCGGCGGCCCCCTCCCCGTGTGGCAGCAGCGCGGCGTAAACTGGATAGCGCTCACAAGCGACTGCGGCAGCATGTTTGCCCAGTCCCGTCAGATTCTGGAGGCCTGCCGTTGAAAATTGCCATGATTACTGCCGAAGAATGCGGAATTCCGGCCGCCGCGCTGGCGGAGATTCGTAAAAACGGGCTGGAAATAGTCTGCCGGAAGTGCCGGACAGAGACCGATCTGCTTGACACGGCCTCTGACGCCCAGGTGCTGTGGATGTTTGGTCCAAATCCGGTTGTCACCCCGGAAGTATTAGAGAAGCTGCCCCAGTGCCGGGCAATCTTCCGCAGCGGCAGCGGCCTGGATGCCCTCCCCGTATTGCGCGCAACAGAGCTTGGAATAGCCGTCTGCAACACGCCGGAATCCATTGCAGAATCCGTAGCAGAGCATGCGGTGGCACTACTTCTATCCCTGGTACGCCAGGTTCCGCAGTTTGACCGCGAAGTACGCGGCGGCGAATGGAATTCAGGGAATAATCGAACTCACTGGCATCTTAGCGGGCGCACGCTGGGGTTGGTAGGCTACGGCCGGATCGCCCGGGATGTGGAGCGGATGGTGAGCGGATTCAGGATGAGGGTGATACATTTTGATCCATTCTCCCCAGCTTCCACACCGCTGGATGAACTGCTTAAAGAATCGGATTTTGTATCTCTGCACTGCCCGCTGAACGAATCTACACATCATCTGATGGGGACTGAACAGTTTAAGCTGATGAAGCCGGGGGCGCTGCTAGTAAACACCTCCCGCGGCCCGGTGATAGATGAAGCAGCGCTAATTGCCGCCCTCAAAAGTGGCCGGCTTGGTGGAGCGGCACTGGACGTAACAACGGAAGAGCCGCCCGCGCCGGATAATCCCCTAAGACAATTGGATAACGTAATACTCACGCCGCACGTGGCAGCCTTTTCCGGAGATTTTGAGAAGAACTTCTGGGATTGCTCGGTAAAGAAGCTTATTGCACTTAAGTCAGGCAACTTTAAGGAGGAGAGCGTCAACCTTAAATAATGCGTGCGGCCCTGCCTTATGCCTTTGCCGCAAACCCGTAAAACTCGCCCGTCGGTTCGCCCCACACTGCATCTACCCGCTCTACATGCGCACGTGTGGGGCCCACTCTAAGCGCGCCAAGGTACTTTGCCAAAAGACCCTCATTCCCTTCCGCCATAACCTCCACCTCCCCGCCGGGAAGATTGCGCACGTAGCCAGAGAGGTTCATGCTCCGCCCAAGCTCCCGCGCAAAGTACCTGAAGCCCACGCCCTGCACCCTGCCGTAAATCTTTGCCAAAAGACGCTTGTCTGCCATATGATACCCCCTCCTAAAAGATTCCGCCAGCACCTGCACTTATCCTGCCCAATACTGCAAGCAACATATTTTACACAGCACTAATTTATTGACATTATACATTCCGCGAAGTATAATAAATGTGTAGCGATTACAGGCTACGGTTAAACGGCAGCCCGCGCGGGTATGCCGATTGTGGGGGCGATTGGAGTCGACGGAGGACGTAGCTGCATAAGTGGCAAGCCGAGGCGCCGCTGGCCTCGTTAAAAGCGGCAAGCCAATAAACGGCAACAATAGCTACGCACTGGCTGCTTAATTAAGCAACCCGTCCGCCCGGCCTAATTCGGCGAGGCCGGTTTCGGGCGTCATTATAGCCGGATTACCCACGGAACAGCGCTTGCAGATTCCAAGGGGACATTAAAATCAAGCTGGCGTGGCGGAATCCTTCCTGCGGGAGTCCAATACGTAAGATTTAAATTGCAGGATAAGCTTGTAGAGGCTTATGCCGGCTGTTCTTTGGACCCGGGTTCAAGTCCCGGCGCCTCCACCATATTGTGAAGTTGAAACTTTCTCTATAGAGAAGACCCCGCACGGGCCACCGGCGGGGGATTCTTCGTTTTAGGCGTGGATTTTGTGCTCGGTGGCGGCTTTCGCTGCGTTTCCCCCTGCCATTCTTCTTTGGACTTGATTTTCATCGGAAGCACATACTGAGGCCTAGTTTTTCTCTATTTGCCCCATTTCTCTCTGTTTTCTCTGGACTCGAGAAAATAAGTCCACAGGAGGTTTTGAGCTCAGATTTGGGGTGGTTGGGGGTTATTTTGTGGGGTAACGGGCGGAGTAGCGGAATGAATTGGCACTTATTATCTGCCAACCCTATATTCTTAATAATATGATAGAAGAATCTGTCATATATATGCCTAATAGTATTAGCGACTAGTCCCTAACCCATATATAGATAGCATACACGAGTAAAGTCTTACAGTTCACCCATATTAAATACTGAGCTGTATTGTCGCAATAATACTAGTGACTATTGCTATTAGAAAATGGCAGGTATAGGAGCAATGTGACAAGCCCCCAAAGTATGTACCAGTTTTTAACTCGTACTTTGCACTAGGATATTGGGCTCAATAGTCTCAGGTGCAGGAGGCTTGTAACCAAGCGCGCTGTGCGGTCTTGACTCTGTTGTA
>CALNCU010000333.1 GCA_937875395.1 uncultured Armatimonadota bacterium
ATCACTCCACCATACTGCACGGCTGCAAGCGCGTGCAGGCCCTTATAGAGAGCGATCCTTCCGTTAAAGAGATTGTAGATACCCTCTCCAGCGATCTGAAGGCCGGACGGCTCTAGCCAATAATCCAGGATATCCACATATCCACAGGCCCTGTTGATAAACGGTATATCTCTATTGTGGATAACTCACTATCCGCCAGGCAGCTGTGGAAAATGTGGATAAGTTACTTTGTTACGCCTAGGTTATCAACAGGATATCCACACCCTTGAAAAGCCGGTTTTATGATATGTTTATTGATAAAAAGGGGCTTTGAGGGAAAGTTATCAACAGAATCAACATGCTATATAATAAATACAAGCTAGATAATATAGAATTTATATTACTAAGGGACTGTGGATAAGTATTTTGCCTTAAAGGAAAGTGAATGTACCTAACCCGCCTTGCCCTTCAAAACTTCAGAAACTTTGCTGATTTGCTCTTTCACCCGGAACAGGGGCTCAATATTCTGATTGGAAGAAACGCTCAGGGAAAGACCAGCCTGCTGGAGGCCGTCTACCTTGCGGCAACTGCGCGTTCCTGGCGTGCAGGCAGGGATTCGGAGATGGTAAAATGGAAGGCAGAGAGCGCCCATGTAGAGGCATGTGTTCACAGAGAAGCAAGGAACGATATAGATATAGACATAATCCTAAGCCGTAATGAGAAGAAACAGATATCCATCAATACCATCCGACAGAACAGGCTTTCAGATGTAATAGGACAGGTGAACGTAGTCCTTATAGAACCTCATCATGAAGAGATAGTACGCGGAGAACCCGGCAGGCGGAGAAGGTTTCTTGATCTTGAAATAAGCCAAATTCAGCCCCGGTACTGCCTGCTTCTTTCAAATTACAGAAGAATTCTGGATCAGCGGAACCGCCTGCTCCGGGAGATGGAATACAGGCCGTCCGGGAGCGGAGTGCTGCAGGTTCTAAACGAACAGCTTGCATCATACGGGGCGGAGATTATAGAGAGAAGGCTTGCTTTTGTAGATAGAATTTCAAGCATAGCCAGGGTAATACACTCCCAAATAACGGAAGGCCTGGAAGAGATGGACGTAAAGTACGTTTCAAAGATAGATATCTCCCTGCCGGATATAAAGGAGAGCTTTCAGACCCGCCTGCAGGAGATTGGGAGCGAAGAAATAAGGCGGGGGGTAACCCTTGTAGGCCCCCAAAGAGACGATCTTGTATTTACCATAAACGGCCATGATGCAAGAACCTACGCATCCCAGGGGCAGCAGAGGACTATTGGGCTGAGCCTCTTCCTTGCAGAGTTTGAAGTAATGGAAGAAGAATCAAAAGAGCCGCCGATTGTGCTTCTGGACGATGTCATGACGGACCTGGACGAAATTCGCAGAGCCCATATCTTTGAAATAACAAGCGGAAGATGCCAGGCTTTCCTTACTGCTCCCACAAAAAAATCCTTTGATGAAACGCTCCTGTCGGCCGGGAAAATCTTTATAGTAGAGGAAGGGCGGGTGATGGAAGAGTGAACCCAAAAATACCGGAAAATATGGGCGGGCTGCTCTCCAGAATCCTTGATACCATGGGGCTTGGAGCAAGGCTTAGGGAGTTTGAGCTTATGTCGCTCTGGGATGAGGTTGTAGGGGAGCAACTCTCCGGCGCGGCGCAGCCGGAGTTTATAAAAGGCGGCAGAATGTTTGTAGTTACCAAAAACTCCGTCTGGTCAAACGAGCTGAACCTTTACAAAGGGGATATTATATCAAGGCTAAATAAAAGAATGGGCGCCGAGATATTAAAAGATATAATATTCAAGGCCGGGCAGCTCCCCAAAAAGGCTCTCCCCGGAAAAGAAGAGCAAAAAGGCCCGTCCCCCAAAGAGATAATACTCTCTGAAGAAGAGCTGCAAGAGATAGAAGAGACGGCTTCCAAAGCAGGCCCGGATGCCGGGGAAGATGTTAAAAGGCTGCTCACGGCCT
>CALNCU010000334.1 GCA_937875395.1 uncultured Armatimonadota bacterium
GGCCGTGGAGAACACAAACTCCGCCTGCTCGGGGTAGAGCTTGGGGAACTTAACCTTAAGCTTCGGCATCATCATCCCCAAAACTGATCACAAGCTCTGTGAGTATCTTCCCGCCATCCTCGCCACTAAGTTCTTTGCGCTCCGTAGGCTTACCCATGATTCGATTAATTAGGTATTCCGCCGCCTGCCTGTCCGGCACTTTGGAATAGACGTTGACGCCGCCCTCGGCATCCATCTCTTCCACCATGACGCCGCTTGCCAGCTCGAACATCCTGTCGATGAGCTCAGGCAGCCTGTCCGCAATGCGCTTCTCTGCCTTTGCGATGGGCCTTGCATGTTTATCTTTCTTTGCCGGCCGTCCTGCGCCGGGCCTTTTGCCGCCTGATGCCATTTTGAAACCCCTGAAAAAACCGCCAAGAAATCAAAGAATCAAAAAAAACAGGCACCGCCCGGGAAGAAGAAGGAAGCCCAGGCGGCGCCCGCATGGAAAGGAGTTGATACCCAGTATGACGTATGTATGAGTACTTGAGGCGGGCAGGATTCGCACCTGCTAGCATAGATTGAGTACCTGCTCAATAGATCTTCGTCGCGACAAAGATTATATTGAATGTGGAAAACGAATATTCTGGCCGCCTTATCCGCTTCGTTCCCCGCAGTGCAGCTATCTACCAAACAGCCCGGCTATCCTCTGTTTGCGATGCTATGCCTACCTGCGTCGAGCGTGCCCTTCACGCCGCCGCCTCAATGTTATCTTACAATCCTGATATTCCGCCCGTGCCCGCCTCTGCCTCTGCGCTGCTCATTACGGATTATCTCTTGCAATCCGGCGTAGGGATCGTCGGAAAGGATATCCCTGGCCATGCGGCGGAGAGGAATACGGGCCGCCATTTGAGACGGCCCTATCATAAGCACTTGCCGGTTATGCCCGCACTTTCGTGTCCCGATTGAGGGCGGCGGGACGGCTTGCTTAGATTCTTGTGCCATAATCAAGGATAACATGACTTTTCAGAATTAACAGGGCCAATTGGCCCCCCTTTCCTTAATTTATTTTTAGCAGGTCAGGCCCTAATACTTTTTGCAGGCGAAGGAACGTATCAAAGCGGGGAGTGCGCCGTGTACCTGCTTCAAGTCTCCGTATATGCCGTTCATCTACATCCGCATACGTTGCCAGTTGCCGCACGCTTAGCCCTTTTGCCTTACGTGCCTCTCTAATCCGCTCACCTATGCCAATATGTCCCATTCTTCCCTCCCAGGCTCCAAATATTCCGCAATCCGCACATAATCCCTGCCGTACCGCTTAAAAGCGATGAGCATATCTACCCTAAGCAGCCACTCCTCCGAATCCGGATCAAATACGCGGAGATTCCGGACTCGGCTCCATAACCAAGGAATATTCTCCGGGCAGATAGCTATGGTGTAGATGGGTATGCTCATATTCCCTCCGGCCAGATAAACAAAAAGGGGCGATCCCCCCTGATCCGTTAAGATCAGAAGAGACCGCCCCTCAGTTGAAAGCTGAAATGACGTCAGTTATTTAGTTGTGCGATGCTAAGTGATGGTTACCACTTTGGCTTACTACTCTCTATTTCAGTCCATAGCTCAATATGGACTTCATTGCCTTGTTTCCAAATCTGTTCGTAAGCATCTATATCTCCGTTCATGAACACGTTTGCATCATCTTCTGAAACAAGAACTTATCGACTCGACTTATTAACCATGACCGGCAAACCATAGTATCCACAGCCTATATCATAGATATGTTGACTAACCTTGATAAACTCATCTGCTACTTCTGCACATCTGCAGCAGTCTCTTGAAGACGTCTTGCGAGCTCTCTGGAATCAAATTCCATGATTTAGCTGAATCGCTCCTGCCCTGTAAAATTACGCAGAACATCCATGGCGGCCTCATACTCGCATACGAGCTCATTAGCCTGTTCTTCCGGCCATTCTTCATCAAGCAGCAAGCCGAATAATATACCACTATCAAGGATTTGCTCGGAGTTAAAACTGCTGGTAATAAAGTCCCGCCATCTGCGGCCATCACAAGGGTGAGATGAACCAGTAGATTTATTTGCTACAACAGAGAAGCGATGAAGCAATTCTGCATTTGTTTCGGAGAGTACATCGCGGCTTGTAATATATTCGTTTGAAATGCATGCCTGTAATTCGAATTTGCTGATGTTATCGCGGATGCATTCAGCATAAAACGCCTGCAAAATACTATTGGATTGCTCTTTAGATAGACTGCCCATTTCTACTGGAACGATATTCGCAACTCTATACTTCTGGGAACGTTCATCTTTGTAAAGAGCTATATTTGCATCTGGGAGACCGCTGTTAGGAGGCGTACGAATAATAATATATTTCATCCCTGTACCGTGTTGCAGTTCCTTTTCACGGTCTACATTCCTTGTCCATCCTTCAAGGCTCTTCGTTAGGAAGTCCATAAACGCATCAAGGTTTTCCGATGCTCCTTCAATCGTCAAGTCTTGGTAACATAACATAATCTTCCATCCTCCATTCCGATATATGCTTACTTGCAACTGCTCCAAAAACTATCAGATGGTACATTTACATTACATTATAGGTTAACTTTTCTAGATAGTCAAAATATATTGATTCCTAGATAAGCTAGGTAGCAATGACAGCTGATATTTAGGCGAAAGCCATGCGTTATGTTGCATAGCTTATTGGAATTGCCTGGTCTATATACGATAACGATGAATGTGAAGGGATTGCAAGATCATCTGAGAAGATAAAGACTTCCTGGCCTTTGTAGGCTCGTGAGGCGTTATACTGCAAATAATACACGAATTTTCGTCTTTCACGATAGTAACTCAGTATTTCTTCGGCGTTATCATACGATACAACCCACTTTTTTGATAGCTGCTCTTGAATAACTTTTGCAACCCGAGCGTGATCCTGCTCTTTGTAGTGATTCAGATATAAACCTCTAGATTGTAAGAAATATGGTGGATCACAATATACAAGAGTATTGCTAGGTAGGTCGGGAACATATTCGAGAATAAACTTCTCTGCATCCCAATTTCTGAGAGTAATTGCATCCCGCTTGGATGCAATTACTTCGATACGACGGATCAACTCATTCCTAGGAAAGCGTGCATCCATTTTCCACTCGCCAGTTTGGGAGAGACCCCCAATTACTCCCCCCGTTAATACCCCGGACCGATTACACCGATTAAGATAAAGTGTACTAAATCCCAGATCTATCTCGTCATGTTCGTTAGGATTACGAAGTATATCTCTTTGCTTTTTCCATTCTTCAACATTTAAGGAAGCATTAAGTATACGGCGACAGAGTTCATCCGGATTAGATATTACTGACTTCCAAAAAGCATATATCGGCATCGATGAGTCGTTTAGATAGATATGACTAACAAAATCATCAATAAGAAGATCAAAAGCAACACCGGCACCACCGGCGTAGGGCTCTACGTAATGGCCGCCGACCAATTCGTTTTCGGTAAGCAGTTCCGCAATAAAGGGAGTAAGGCGTTGTTTTCCACCAGGATATCGTAATGGTGTCCGATATTTACTCATTCAAACCTCATATTGAAATGCAATGGCGATCGATAAATACGTATATCCGACTCACCGGTTCATTGCATCTAACAAAGGAAAAATATTCCCGAATATAGTACAAATATCACTAGGTGCCACAGAGAAAAGAGGATTATGAACCAACTGATTCATAGATCTCACTGAGAGAATACCTCCACTCTTGGCTAATTCGGTTAACGCGCCATGAAGTGCCTTTTCTCTTTCCTTATCTTTTCCTTGATTAGGTGGATTTATCAAATGGTTAGTGACATCTCTTAACACACTAACTAATTTCTTATCTTTGCCATCTTTATCCTTGTATGATGGACCTCCACATGTCGTGTGATCATCACAGTAAGCCTTAGCAGATAGCTCAAATAAGCTTCTGAGTATGAAACAGAAGGCTAAGGGATTCTTTGTTAGGTCTAGATTGCATGCTTCATCGCGTAAGGTGACAATTTTCTGCCTATTATTACCGAGAAGCTTCCACTTTTTAAGAGTTCTCTTTACAGCTCTGGGATCTTGAATAGCAACGGCTGCAGTACTACTGTTAGCCCTACTAGCTGCCGAACCAGGTGCCGTAGTGTTAGAGTTAGCGCCAGACTGGGCATTCTGTGAACTTGAATACCGTCCTGTTCCTCCGCTAGCCGATCCAGTGTTAGTTTCCGCTGTGCCATTTTGTGATCCATTACCACTGTCCACAGCCACAACTGGTATACCATACTTATCAGCAAAGTCAGTTTGCTTATTCCTTATTTTGTTGAAGTTAATCTCTTTGTTACCAATGCCTAGCAGGATACAATCAAAAGCATCTCGGTATTTTATATAAGGGTACTTATTAGACAAGTCCATAGCAGTACTGGCACCAAGCCTAGCAGCTATTTTTCCAATAGCCTCATCAAGGACTGACAGCGGATAATCGCCTGACCAACGCTTCGCCTGTTCAAACGTAAGATTCTTGCCGAATTTTATATACTTTTCCAATATATCTAGACCAGGTTCTGCAGCATTGTCATTATCACGATTATGACGAGCTCGGGCTACAGCATTCCATTGATCTTTTGATGCCTTTTCACCCTTGCCATGTGCTAATTTAATAATTCTATCTACTATAGCTGATTCTGTATTTGCATAAATGGTACATGGCAGGCGTCCATTATCAACCTTCCATATATCTGTAAGTAATTTAATCTTTTTCTCTATCTGAGTAGGTAGCTCAATGTCATTACTGGTTATATATCCAAGTATCAGTTTGAGTGCAGCAACTCGGCGATTCCCTTCTTTGACGATTGATTTTGGAGTATCTTTCCCCGTTTCTAGTACAAGGATATTCTCGGTAGGAAGATACCCATCATCAATCAGGCTTTCCATCAAGGCCCAAAATCGATCAGGACTAATTGATATCATAGTTTGCACAGCGTGAATTTCGTCTACTTGCTGTACGGTACGATGATTAGCTAGATCTAAAGCCAAGTCTTGAACTGATCTAAATTCGGTAACCGGCATACCTTATCTCCTTGGCTAACATGATTTGCAAACTCTTCTTTGCATTTTAGCTCAAATTAATACTTACGTCAATTACCGATTATTTGCCAGCTGGTTAATTATTACTTTCCATGCAAGCATTCTCTGTCGTTAGAGGCGATTGCTTATCAACTATTCACTGCCCGGTCTATCCCCCGTCCTCTTCCCGCTCCTCCTCACAAGCCTCTCGTTCGGAGAGACATCTGCCTCTGTCCATTCTCCCTGGTGGACCTTGAGACGCACGCAGAAATCGCGGGAATACTGCACGCCAAAGGCCTCTACCACCGCTGAGAGGGCCGCCTCCTGTTCCGGCGTGTACCTGGGAATACGGGGAACCTCTGCCATCACTACTTCCCTCCCACAAAGATGCCAGCGCCGAAGATCTTTCGCTTCCAGACTTGAAAATTAAACATCAACCTCTACCTCCTTGCTTATCCATATCACTGTTCTTGCCGTGCCGTCCTTGATCGGCGCAGGAACCTCCGGCCTGCACTTCTTGTGGCTGTCGTTTTCGATCACGGAGAGCTTCTGCAGACAATCCATCAGCGGCGGGAAGGCCGCGTAGTTCAACTCATCACGGTTCCGTTCGTCCGGGAAGTGCAGCTGTATCTTGACCTTGACACGGCCCTTGATTCCCGGCCGTCCTGCAGGCGCATGCACCCCGAACCACGCCTCATACGGCTTAAAGAAGTACCGCTGCTGTGATGCCCAGTGCATGCGCAGATACGTGTTCTTGGACGGCGGCAGGCACGGCAGCTCAATGCTGATGTGGCACACCGCCCCTGTTGCGTCCTTGAGTACCGTCCACTTAGGGTCTGCCGGGGGAGCTACAAAGCCCCTCACGCGGTTAGAAGCGCCCTTCCTAGTCTTTTCCACGCACTTCTCGTGATGCTCGCAGACAAAGCGATTGTGCCCCAGCGGGCAGGTGTCCAGCTTTCCGTAGCAGGAGGGCCTATTCCTTGCCATCGCGCGCCCCCTCTTCGCCCCTTAAGGCCTGTTGCATTGTTCTCCATGGCCTTGCGCCGTGCGGAAAGTCTTGCTTCCTCTTCCTTGATCGCCTTTGCAGAGGCTTCAAGGCTCTTAATCACACAGATGGTGCCGTCCACCTTACCCTCAAGCTCTCCCTGCACACCTTCCATCGTGTCTGCTATCGCCTCCGGGTCTATATCCGGGTTCTCCATCATTTCAAGAAGCTGCTTAAACTGATCCGTGAGTTCGTACAAATGCAGTGCCATTTCCTATATCCTCCTTGTTGTTTTATAGTTGGTTAAAGTCGGGAGGGCTGTGAGAATTGGAGCAGCCCTCCCAAATCCCCGCCGCGCCACAGACAGGGAAACTACACGTTTGGATCAAACCTTCCGCATCGGTTGCAATTGACACATATACAACCGTAACTCTCTTCAAGGTTCTCGCAGGCATCTATCGGCCCTGTGCTTACATCTACGCCGCCTGGGTTACTACTAAGCGTTTCTTGGCACTCCTCATGCGTAAGAGAGCATTCCGGACACTCTGGATTTCCCGGCTGCGGGTGCGCATAGCTGCATGTGTTAGGGTTCTTTGTGCATCCGGCGGTCATTTTGCCGCCCCTTCCTCTGCAAATGGATCTTCAAACTCGGTGCCGTTATCCGCGGGTGACGTAGATTGCGCCGATTTCTGGCAATCCCGGCAGAGCGCTGTGCCGAACTTGTTTTCAGAGAAAACCTTGACAGCAGCGGGGATAACTACGCCGCATGACGTGCATGCAGCCTGCTGTCCTGCGGCGTTCTGTGGCTGGCTAGAAGGCTTTGCGGGCTCCTCCACACGCGCAGAGGGTGCCATGTCCTCTATATCTTGCGTGAAGAGTTCAGAAGAGCGCGTCGCAGAGAGCGTTGCATCTATATCAGTGCGTCCAAATCACTTAAGCGGTATCTATGCGATTTTTCGCCA
>CALNCU010000335.1 GCA_937875395.1 uncultured Armatimonadota bacterium
ATGAAGGCAAGTACCTGGTTATGGACGCAGAGTACCGGTATCCAAAGACGTTGGCATTATCAGAAAGATAATTGAATCTTTTGAGATAAACAAGTTATAATCAAAGAGCAAGCATATTACTACTCGCAATAAAAATATAAATTGGAAACAAAACAAATGGTATCAATATACGATATAGCAAAAGAGGCCGGTGTATCGGCAACTACGGTATCCAGAGTGCTTCATAACGGCTCATGCAGCGTAAAGACCAGAATAAAAGTTGAGCGCGCCATAGAAAAGCTGGGATACATACCAGATGCCCGTGCCTCAAGCCTTAAAACAAAAACCACCAAAAGCATAGGCGTTATAGTTCCGGACATAGCAAACCCCATCTATCCGGTATCAATCAAGGCTATGTACAACCTTGCCCGGAGCAGGGGGTATCACCTTATATTGGGCAATACATACGAGCGCACGGATGAAGAGATAGATATCCTGCAAATGTTCTCCCGGGAAAGGATAGCAGGCCTTATTCTGGGCGTATGCAAATCCGGCGATGAAACCATGTGCCACCCCTATATTAAAGATATGATGCGTGCCGGTGTAAATGTTGTATTCTGCGGGCGTCTAAGGAACGGCTTGGATGTAGATGAGATTACCGTAGATAACCAGAAGGGCGCATACAAGGCCGCTCAATACCTTGCGCGCATAGGCAGAAAGCGCATAGCCTTTATTGCAGGCAAACGAGCCCTTTACGCCACGCAGGGAAGATTGAACGGGTACCTTCAGGCCCTTAAAAAATCCGGTATTACGCCTGATGAAAGCCTTATGCGTTTTGATGAATGGGATAGGCAGAGCGGGCAAAAGATGATGGAATCGCTCTTGAAACATAACAGGCCGGATGCTGTATTCTGCGGCAACGACCTGCTGGCAATAGGGGCCATGGGCGCAATAGAAGATGCCGGGCTTAGAATCCCGGAAGATATTGCAATAGTGGGGTTTGATGATATAGAACTGGCTTCCATTGTCCGGCCCAAGCTGACAACAGTAGTTCAGCCGCAGGATAAAATAGGGGAGATTGCCTGCAGTCTGCTTTTAGACAGGATAGAAGGGGTTGAGACAGGAGATGCAAAGGAGATAATGCTTGACCCTGACCTTGTAATACGCGATTCTGCTTGATTTATAAAAGGTAAGGAGTGTAAGTATTTGAAAAGCAGCTTCGTTGTAACTGCGAAATTAAAACAAAATAAGGAGAGATTAAAGCTATGAGAAAATGGGTTATTGGTTTGCTTGTGGTTTGCATGTTAGGCATATGCAGTGTTTCTTTTGCGGGCGATGCAATAGTGTTCAGTGAAGACTTTAAAGACAGCGATGCTGCCATGAAGAAACTGAATCTGGATCCTACTGCCTGGCAGGTATCAAATGGCGCATTGCACTCACTGAACAATGACGAAGGAAGTGTAGCATGCTCCTTTGGTGATATAAACTGGAAGGACTACGAGGTAGAATTTAAGGTAAAACGTCTTGTAATCAATCCCAAAGACCAGCACTTCAGCATATTTGTACGTAACGATAATGTATTAGGCAAGATGACATCCGGGCTTCGCCTGTATTGCCGTGGAAGCGCTG
>CALNCU010000336.1 GCA_937875395.1 uncultured Armatimonadota bacterium
TGCGTGCAGAGTTGGGGATTATTAGTATCTCTTCCAGGCTCTTTAGCTCTGCCACGGATTTTTTGAGCACTTCCAGGTCTTCCGGGTGCTCCTTGGTATACCATCCCGTGGTCTTTTTAGGCCTGTCGTCCCAGGCGTAGATGCCTATGCCGTTTGCCCCGGAAGTTAGCGCCAGGTACATCATGCACCGCATCTCTGCCAGATTAGGCTGCTTTCCTACATACTGATCCAGCACCGTCCACACGGGTTTTAATCCATCTACAGATTTAACCAGTGCCTCCGTGCTATAGGCGACTGCTCTAAGCGAGACGTTGGGTATGGGGTACGGATCGCACGCAACTATATCTGCCCCTTCAGCGGTCTCTGCGTACCTGGTTGCATTATTCTGTGCAGAGAGGACGGGCTTTCCGGGGTCTAGAGTCTTTACCGTGTTATAGCTCTCTATCAGCCTGTCAAGGCTCCCCCAGGGTTCATCATACGCATACCAGAAGAGGAGTGAGGGGTCATCCTTAAACTCCGGGACTCTGACCAAGTGCCCGCTGGAGGTGTTTGTCCCAAGGCATATGTATGCGTTGTTCTTCTTTGCTTCATTAAGGCATGTGCGCATATCTGCAAACTCCCGCTCATCGTTTGCGCCGAAACCCATCCACCTAAGGCTTGGGGCCCTGGGGGTTATAATGTTGAAGCCCATTGCATAGAGTTCTGCAAAGTCCTCCGGGAAGGCGTGGTATGCAAAGATGGGGAAGATTTTTTTGCCGTCTACAGAGATGCTCTTATCGTTATTTATGGCTATTCTGCCGTCCGGTTTCACGTTTGCAATACGGGCGGAACGGTAGTAGACCTGCTTGTTCCCCTGGTAGGCCCTTATATGCAGGGTATAGAGCGCGCCCTTCCAGCCTTCGTTCTGAATTATTATGCTCTTGCGATTATGGGAATCAAGCGTGACGCCCTTTAGTGCCGTGGCGCCGCCGTTGGGGTTTTCCCACATAAACCTTACATCAAGCGGCAGTTGCAGGCTTTTGTCTATATGGTCAAAGGTGACTGCAACCTTTCCCTGGTAGGGGAGCTGCTGCACGTAGGTTTCCATAAGAGGCATGTCCCCTATTTTGCGGGCGCCCTGGGATAGACGTACGGAACCCAGCTTGCAGTCTTTCATCCCCCTCAGAAGCTCTACAGGATTCCTTGGATTAATGCTCACGGGGGCGTCGTCTTCGCGTACCATGTACCTGGTTCTGTCTATTCCGCCGTCTATCCAGGTTCTGATTACTTTAAGGTTCTGGTCGTACGTTACGGCAAGGTGGACCCACTGGTTGGCAGGAATCTCCGTAGCGCCGCCGAAACCTTCCGTTTCTACCGGATGATACTTAAACTGCTTGTCCGTGGTGGTATAGATGGTATCTGTGGGGAAGGTTATCCAGCCGTTGTTGAGCCGCATATTCTTTATGTTGAACCAGAAGGAACCAAACTTGTTGGCAAAGGTTCCTCCGGGGTGCGGCTTTCCATCAGCTTTAAAGTAGACCCAGGCCTCTAATGTGAAGCCTTCTTTAAAGTTGATCTTACCGCCGTCTGCTACCGAAATAATATTGCTGGCATCGCTTCCAAAATCCAGGCATTTGCCAAAGAACTGATCATCGGCCGCCCGGGCACCCTTGACGGAGGGATTAAACCTTCCCGTAAGGTCTACCAGGTTGCCGGTTTTTCCGTCTACCTGCAGTAGAAAGACGGTCTTATCATCAACCGCCATCCTGCTTGAGGCAGGCGCCGCAAAGAGCGAGGCGGCGGTAATCCCCAGCAGAATGAATAGAACTATGCTCCAGATACGCTTTATCATATTTTCCTCCTTGCCTGTAGTACTAGGCCAAAAAGTTTTAATGGATCAACCACGCTCCGGCAGCGGCGTGCTACGCACTCTGCGACCGAAGTATCGCCCCGGGGGTGGTGCCCCTTGCTCCGGCAGCGGTGCCTCCGGCTCGTGGGCCGAAGCATCGCCGCCCATAATTTGGTGAGCTATTAGTTATTTGGGAGCGCCTCTCCAGCCGGGACGCAAAATTATGGATGAACTTGCATATTCCCAGGCTTTGCCGTCTGTGCCATGGTTCTTAAACTCTGCATGGC